>NZ_CM151147.1:0-385000 GCF_056481405.1 Stenotrophomonas sp. 89682_Sma
ATGGATGCTTGGTCCCGTAGTCTCGAGCGCCTCGAAGCGGAGTTCCCGCCGGAAGACGTTCATACCTGGCTGAAGCCACTGCAGGCCGATCTGCGCGTGGACAGCCTGGTGCTGTATGCACCGAATGCCTTCATCGTCGACCAGGTCCGCGAGCTGTACCTGGCCCGGATCCGCGAACTGCTGGCGCACTTCGCCGGTTTCAGCGACGTTTTTCTTGAAATCGGCTCGCGCCCGCGCCCTGTGGAGGCGCAGAACGCGCCGGTTTCCACGCCGTCGGCGCATGTGTCCAGCGAACCGCAGGTGCCGTTCGCCGGCAACCTGGACAACCACTACACGTTCGCCAACTTCGTCGAAGGCCGCAGCAACCAGCTGGGCCTGGCCGCCGCCTTCCAGGCGGCGCAGAAGCCGGGCGACCGCGCGCACAACCCGCTGCTGCTGTACGGAGGCACCGGCCTGGGCAAGACCCACCTGATGTTCGCCGCCGGCAACGCCATGCGCCAGGCCAATCCGGGCGCGAAGGTGCTGTACCTGCGTTCGGAACAGTTCTTCAGCGCGATGATCCGGGCCCTGCAGGAAAAGACCATGGATCAGTTCAAGCGCCAGTTCCAGCAGGTGGACGCGCTGCTGATCGATGACATCCAGTTCTTCGCCGGCAAGGACCGCACCCAGGAAGAGTTCTTCCACACCTTCAACGCGTTGTTCGATGGCAAGCAGCAGATCATCCTGACCTGCGACCGCTATCCGCGCGAAGTCGAGGGCCTGGAAGCGCGCCTGAAGTCGCGGCTTGCCTGGGGCCTGTCGGTCGCGATCGAACCGCCGGACTTCGAGACCCGCGCCGCGATCGTGCTGGCCAAGGCACGCGAACGCGGTGCCGAGATTCCCGATGATGTTGCGTTCCTGATCGCCAAGAAGATGCGCTCCAACGTGCGCGACCTCGAAGGCGCGCTCAATACCCTGACCGCCCGCGCCAATTTCACCGGCCGCGCGATCACCACCGAATTCGCCCAGGAAACCCTGCGCGACCTGCTGCGCGCCCAGCAGCAGGCGATCAGTATTCCCAACATCCAGAAAACCGTTGCCGACTACTACGGCCTGCAGATCAAGGATCTGCTGTCGAAGCGACGGACCCGCTCGCTGGCACGCCCGCGCCAGGTCGCCATGGCCCTGACCAAGGAACTGACCGAGCACAGCCTGCCCGAGATCGGCGATGCCTTTGCCGGTCGCGATCACACCACGGTGCTGCATGCCTGCCGCCAGATCCGGACCCTGATGGAAACCGACGGCAAGCTCCGCGAGGACTGGGACAAGCTGATCCGGAAGCTGAGCGAATGATGCACGGATGCCGATGAGGCGTCATCGCACAAAACGGTGCAGAATCCGGTAGCAAGCGCGGGACACGTTGTGGATAAAAATGGCGTTTGAAATCGCGTCGGTTTTATCCACAGCTTTCCCCACCCCCTGGGGGTCGGTAATACAGAGGGTTTCGATGCCTGAAATTCTTTTATTTACAAAGACTTAGCGTTGTTTTCCAGCGATTCTGTCTCTACCAGCACCACCAAGCTTTTGATTTATTCCACATTTTTTAAAGCATAGGGGCACGGAACCACATGCGTTTCACACTGCAGCGCGAAGCCTTTCTCAAGCCGTTGGCACAGGTCGTCAACGTGGTCGAACGCCGCCAGACCCTTCCGGTTCTGGCCAATTTCCTGGTCCAGGTGCAGAACGGCCAGCTGTCGCTGACCGGTACCGACCTGGAAGTGGAGATGGTGTCGCGGATCGCGGTTGAAGATGCCCAGGACGGCGAAACCACCATTCCCGCCCGCAAGCTGTTCGAGATCATCCGCGCCCTGCCCGACGGCAGCCGGATTACCGTCTCGCAGACCGGTGACAAGATCACCGTGCAGGCCGGCCGCAGCCGCTTCACCCTGGCCACCCTTCCCTCCAACGACTTCCCGTCGGTGGACGAAGTGGAAGCCACCGAGCGCGTGGCCATCGGCGAAGCAACCCTGAAGGAACTGATCGAGCGCACTGCGTTCGCGATGGCCCAGCAGGACGTGCGCTACTACCTCAACGGCCTGCTGTTCGACCTGCGCGGCGATGCGCTGCGCACGGTCGCCACCGACGGCCATCGCCTGGCCCTGTGTGAAACCGATCTGGCCAAGCCCAGTGGTTCCAAGCGCCAGATCATCGTGCCGCGCAAGGGCGTGACCGAACTGCAGCGCCTGCTGGAAAGCGGCGATCGCGAGATCGAACTGGAAGTCGGCCGCAGCCACGTGCGCGTCAAGCGCGACGATGTCACCTTCACCTCGAAGCTGATCGACGGTCGTTTCCCGGATTACGAAGCGGTGATTCCGATCGGTGCCGACCGCGAAGTGAAGGTTGATCGTGAAGCACTGCGTGCCTCGCTGCAGCGCGCGGCGATCCTGTCCAACGAGAAATACCGCGGCATCCGCGTGGAAGTCTCGCCGGGCAACCTGAAGATCAGCGCGCACAATCCGGAACAGGAAGAAGCCCAGGAAGAGATCGAAGCCGACACCACGGTCAGTGATCTGGCCATTGGCTTCAACGTGAACTACCTGCTGGACGCCCTCTCCGCGCTGCGCGATGAGGAGGTCATCATCCAGCTGCGCGATTCCAACTCTTCTGCGCTGGTTCGTGAATCCAGCAGCGAGAAGTCGCGCCACGTGGTGATGCCGCTGCGTCTCTGACAGCAGCCTGTTCCACGTGGAACCGAAGGACGCCCGGGATCTCCCCGGGCGTTTTTTTTGCAGGTTCCACGTGGAGCATCGGGGATCGCGGAATCTCTAGGTCTGGGCGAATGCCTTGCTCGAGATTGCTGCTTGGCGATTGTTCTTGGTTGCCCCTCCGACGCAATCGGCTCTGCGCGGTAGGAATCCAGGTTGTTGACCTGAGCGCTGCCCAGCCAACTTCGATCGAGTACGCAGTTCCGGGTCTTCAGCCTGATCGCAGGTGACCTGATCTGGTCGGATGGATGAAGCGGATCGCGTCCGCTATCGCAGTGGTTCCTTCATTTGCAGACGTCACTGTCCACAGGCCTGGTTGGGGCTGGATCAGGGCTGGCCTAGCTTCTAAATCTGGGTATAAATCTAAAGCATGGTGGTGATGGTAGGCCCAGATTTCGTGGAAAAATGCATTATCCATTTGATTTTCAAGGGATTTATGCAGCTGAAACCCCCTGTATAGAGGCCCCTCAGGCTGGGGGGGAACCTGTGGATAGTTTCGCAGGTCGGGCAAAAGGGCTTTTTTATCCACAGTTTGCGCATACCTTGTGTATAAGTCATACAGACCGGCTGTGGACAGCGTGAAACGGCCGGCTCGAATTTTTTGAAATCTGTGGAACCCTCGACGGGATCGCATCGTAGATTTCAAGAAATCCGCGCGGTGTTCGCGCAACCCACCGTAGGGGTACCTGGCGATGCTCGCGGAATGAGGCTGAAATCGCTGAAATCTGAAGGCCTGTACCTGCGCCGCCGCTCAGAATTCAAGGATTTCCGGGCATATCCAGACCCAGGCGAGCCCAGGTGAGGGAGCGCCACCACGTGGAACACGCGTAGGGTTGCCAGGCGGAGGCTTCAGCACAGTGGCGATGTCTGGCACGGCACGGCTGGCTTGACCGATGCAGTAAGCTGATGGATTCCCTGCCCCGCTACCGCCTCGTGCGGATGGTCTTTCGCGCCCCATGCTTATCCGCCGCCTCGCCCTGCACCAACTGCGTCGCTTCAGTGCGGTGGACCTGTCGCCCCAGCCGGGATTGAACCTGCTGACCGGCGACAACGGTGCCGGCAAGACCAGCGTGCTCGAAGCCCTGCACCTGATGGCTTATGGACGCAGCTTCCGTGGCCGGGTCCGCGATGGATTGGTGCGCCAGGGCCAGGAAGCGTTGGAAATCTTCGTGGAATGGGACGAACAGCGTGCCGATCACCCGCCGCACCGGCGAAAGGCCGGGCTGCGCCACAGTGGCCAGGACTGGAAGGGACGATTGGACGGCGAAGATGTCGCGCAGCTGGGCAATCTCTGCGCAGCGCTGGCGGTGGTGACGTTCGAGCCCGGCAGCCATGCATTGGTCAGTGGTGGTGGCGAACCCCGCCGCCGCTTCCTCGATTGGGGCTTGTTCCACGTGGAACCGGACTTTCTGTCCCTGTGGCGTCGCTACTCCCGGGCGCTGAAGCAGCGAAATGCGCTGCTCAAGCAAGGCGGGCCGTCGCGGATGCTCGATACCTGGGATCACGAGCTGGCCGAGGCCGGGGAACCACTGACAAGCCGCCGCCAGCACTACCTGGAGCGTCTGCATCAGCGGACTGTGGCCTTGGCCGCCAGCCTGGCACCGCAACTCGGCATCCAGGGACTGGAACTGAGTCCTGGATGGCGGCGGCATGAACTTCCGCTGGCCGATGCCCTGCTTCTGGCCCGGGAGCGCGACCGCCAGGCCGGATATACCTCGGTTGGACCGCACCGGGCGGACTGGAGTGTGGATTTCCACAGTATTCCGGGTCGCGATGCACTGTCACGCGGTCAGGCCAAGCTGACGGCATTGGCCTGCCTGCTCGCGCAGGCCGAAGACTATGCCGAACAGCGTGGCGAATGGCCGGTGATCGCGCTGGATGATCTGGCTTCGGAGCTGGATCGCACCCACCAGGCGCGGGTGCTGGAGCGCCTGCTCAATGGGCCGGCACAGATCTTCATCACCGCCACCGAAACCCCGGCGGCGCTGCTCGACCTGACCCACATCGCCCGGTTCCACGTGGAACATGCACAGATCGTGGCTGTGCCATAGTGGGCACACCAGGGCCGCTCGACCCCGGCTGGTATAATTCGGGTTGGAATCCTTTCATTCTCGGCACATCGCTCCAAGCGGTGGCCGACCTGCGGAGCCTACGGCAAGCGCAATGAGCGACGAACAGAACACCCCGGCAAACAACGGCAATTACGACGCCAACAGCATTACCGCCCTGGAAGGCCTGGAGGCTGTCCGCAAGCGTCCCGGCATGTACATCGGTGACGTGCATGACGGCACCGGTCTGCACCACATGGTGTTCGAGGTCGTCGACAACTCGATCGACGAAGCGCTGGCCGGCCACGCCGACCACGTTGCGGTGACGATCCACGCTGACGGTTCGGTCTCGGTGTCCGACAACGGCCGTGGTATCCCGACCGGCAAGCACGAGCAGATGAGTGCCAAGCTCGGTCGCGAAGTGTCTGCAGCCGAAGTCGTCATGACCGTCCTGCACGCAGGCGGCAAGTTCGACGACAACAGCTACAAGGTTTCGGGCGGCCTGCACGGCGTCGGCGTCAGCGTGGTCAACGCGCTGTCGCAGAAGCTGCTGGTGGACGTGTTCCAGAACGGCTTCCACTACCAGCAGGAATTCAGCAACGGCGCCGCAGTGACCGCGCTGGCCAAGCTGGAAACCACCACCAAGCGCGGCACCACCGTGCGCTTCTGGCCGTCCACCGTCGCCTTCCACGACAACGTGGAGTTCCACTACGACATCCTGGCCCGCCGCCTGCGCGAACTGTCGTTCCTGAACTCCGGCGTCAAGATCGTGCTTGCCGACGAGCGTGGCGATGGCCGCCGCGATGACTTCCACTACGAAGGCGGCATCCGCAGCTTCGTGGAGCATCTGGCCCAGCTGAAGACCCCTCTGCACCCGAATGTCATCTCGGTTACCGGCGAGCACAACGGCATCGTCGTGGACGTGGCGCTGCAGTGGACCGACTCCTACCAGGAGACGATGTACTGCTTCACCAACAACATCCCGCAGAAGGACGGTGGTACCCACCTGGCCGGTTTCCGCGGTGCGCTGACCCGCGTGCTCAACAACTACATCGAGCAGAACGGCATCGCCAAGCAGGCCAAGATCAACCTGACCGGCGACGACATGCGCGAAGGCATGATCGCGGTGTTGTCGGTGAAGGTGCCGGACCCGAGCTTCTCCAGCCAGACCAAGGAAAAGCTGGTCAGCTCCGACGTGCGCCCGGCGGTGGAAAACGCCTTCGGTGCGCGCCTGGAAGAATTCCTGCAGGAAAACCCGAACGAAGCCAAGGCGATCGCCGGCAAGATCGTCGATGCCGCACGCGCACGTGAAGCCGCACGCAAGGCCCGCGACCTGACCCGCCGCAAGGGCGCGCTGGATATCGCCGGCCTGCCGGGCAAGCTGGCCGACTGCCAGGAAAAGGATCCGGCGCTGTCCGAACTGTTCATCGTCGAGGGTGACTCGGCAGGTGGCTCGGCCAAGCAGGGCCGCAACCGCAAGAACCAGGCGGTGCTGCCGCTGCGCGGCAAGATCCTCAACGTGGAACGCGCACGTTTCGACCGCATGCTGTCCTCCGACCAGGTCGGTACGCTGATCACCGCGCTGGGCACCGGCATCGGCCGGGACGAGTACAACCCGGACAAGCTGCGTTACCACAAGATCATCATCATGACCGACGCCGACGTCGACGGCGCCCACATCCGCACCCTGCTGCTGACGTTCTTCTACCGTCAGATGCCGGAGCTGATCGAGCGCGGTTACGTCTACATCGGCCTGCCGCCGCTGTACAAGATCAAGCAGGGCAAGCAGGAGCTGTACCTGAAGGACGACCCGGCGCTGGACAGCTACCTGGCCAGCAGTGCGGTGGAAAACGCTGCGCTGGTGCCGGCCACCGGCGAGCCGGGCATCGAAGGCCTGGCGCTGGAGAAGCTGCTGCTGGCCTACGCCGCTGCCCTTGATTCCATCGAACGCAACGCGCACCGCTATGACCGCAACCTGCTCGAAGCGCTGGTCGATTTCGTGCCGATGGACCTGGAGAGCCTGCGCAGTGCCGGCGAAGGCGAGGGCCTGGATGCACTGGCCAAGCGCCTCAACCAGGGCAGCCTGGGCAGCCCGCGCTTCAGCCTGGAGCTGCAGGAAGCCAACGATGAGCGCCCCGCCGCTGTGCTGGTGACCCGTCGCCACATGGGCGAACAGCACATCCAGGTGCTGCCGATGTCGGCGTTCGAGAGTGGTGAACTGCGCGCGATCCACCAGGCCTCCAAGCTGCTGCACGGCCTGGTGCGCGAGGGGGCGACCATCTCCCGCGGCGCCAAGTCGATCGAAGTGGACAGCTTCGCCAAGGCGCAGAACTGGCTGCTCGAAGAGGCCAAGCGCGGCCGCCAGATCCAGCGATTCAAGGGTCTGGGTGAAATGAATCCGGAGCAGCTGTGGGACACCACTGTGAACCCGGAAACCCGCCGACTGCTGCAGGTGCGCATCGAAGACGCTGTCGCGGCCGACCAGATCTTCAGCACCCTGATGGGCGATGTCGTCGAACCGCGTCGCGATTTCATCGAGGACAACGCGCTGAAGGTCGCCAACCTGGATATCTGACACAATCCGGTGATGGCCGGTGCGCGGGGAGGCGCGCCGGCCTTCGATCCTTGAACGCAGGTACCCGATGTCCGCATCCGCCCCGGTTTCCGCCCCGCCCCCGGTTCCGCCGGCCTCGGCCGCGCCGCGTGTCGTTTCACCGCTGGCGGGGTTTTTCATCGACCTGGGCATCGCCGCTGTCACCCTGTTCGGCCTGAGCCTGGTCAGCGGCCTGCTGTGGGGCCTGTACCGTGGCGTGGTGGTTGGCTACGCCAATGCCCAGACCAGCGGTGGAACGCCCGACGCCAGTTCGGTCGCGGCGTCGCTGGGCCAGCCCGGCGCGCTTGCGCAGATTCTCATGGCGCTGTTTGCCACCGGTGGTGCTGCGTTGCTGCTGTACTTCTGGCGACGGCCAGCCGACGCCGCCGAGCGTCAGGCGTCGCGCCAGGCGCTGCGCCGCCCCGCCACCTGGGGCTGGACCCTGCTGGTGGCGACCCTGATCGTGCTCGGCAGCAACGGCATCGCCTTCCTGGCCAAGCAGTTCGGCGTCGAGCCGGTCCCCACCAATCTGGCGCTGATGCAGAGCGCGATCGCACGTTTCCCGTTGTTCCTGGTGCTGTTCGCGGTGGTCCTGGCGCCGGCCTACGAGGAACTGCTGTTCCGCCGCGTGCTGTTTGGCCGCCTGTGGCAGGCCGGGCGGCCAGGGTTGGGCGTGGTACTGAGCAGCCTCGCATTTGCCCTGATCCATGAGATCCCTGGCACCAGTGCCAATGGCCCGGCCGAAATCGCACAGCTGTGGCTGGTCTATGGTGGCATGGGGGCCGCGTTCTGCTGGCTCTACCGGCGCACCGGCACGTTGTGGGCGGCGATCACCGCCCATGCGCTGAACAATGCGGTCGCCCTTGCCGCGATGGTGTTCCTGGGGTCAACGTAACGCCGCGTCCGCTTGACGAAAGATTAAGCCGCTACGCTACACACTCCGCATATGAACACGGGGGAGTTTCCATGAAACAACTGCTGCTGGCCCTTGTCATCACCACCCTGGTCAGCGCCTGCGCGACCACCACCTCCCCTACCGGCCGCCGGCAGATGGTGGGCGGCGTCTCGCAGGCGCAGCTGGACCAGCTCGGCGCACAGGCGTTCGCCGAAACCAAGCAGAAGGAAAAGATCAGCACCGACGGCCGCCAGAACGGTTACGTGCAGTGCGTGGTCAACGCCCTGGTCGCGCAGCTGCCAGCTCAATACCGTGGCGTACGGTGGGAGACGGCAGTATTCGTCGACAAGGAGCCCAACGCCTTCGCTCTGCCCGGCGGCAAGGTCGGCGTGAACACCGGCATCTTTACCGTGGCCAAGAACCAGGACCAGCTGGCTGCCGTGATCGGCCATGAAATCGGCCATGTCATCGCCCGTCACCACGAAGAACGCATCACCCGACAGATGGGCGCGCAGACCGGCTTGGCCGTGCTCGGTGCGCTGGCCGGTGCGGCCTATGGCGAAGGCGCTGCCAGCACCGTCAACCAGCTCGGCGGCATGGGCGCGCAGACCGCCTTCCTGCTGCCCGGCTCGCGGACCCAGGAAAGCGAGGCTGACGTGATCGGCCAGCGGCTGATGGCCCAGGCCGGTTTCAATCCGGCGCAGGCAGTGGACCTGTGGCAGAACATGATGGCCGCCAGCGGCGGCCGCAGCCCGCAATGGCTGTCCACCCACCCGGATCCGGCCAACCGGATCCAGGAACTGCGACGCGATGCCCCGGGCCTGACGCCGGTCTATCAGCAGGCGCAGGCGGCCGGGCTACGGCCAAAGTGCGGATGAGTGCGCAGTTCTATGCTGTATTGCAGCACATAAAACGATTTCTCACGCCATCTGTTTCTGATACGTTTGGCGGCTCAGATTTTTCTGACAGTCCGACTTTGCCGCTAACCGGCGGTTCGATCGAGGTGAACGATGATTTTCCGTAACCATAAAGCTGTGCTTTCCGTCCTCGTCGCGACCGCCCTGACCGGCGCCGTGGTCACCGATGCCTTCGCGCAGTCCTCGCGTTCCTCCGAGCGCGGCAACCGCGGCGGCAAGCAGGCCAAGGCCGAGGCGCTGTACCCGAATGCGACCCGCCAGGAGCCGACGGTCAAGGCTTCGGCCAAGATGGGCAGCAAGCTGCAGAAAATGATCGACAGCTACAACAAGGAAAAGTTCCCGGAGACCCGCACCCAGGCCGACGCCATCCTGGCTGACAGCGCCGCGAACGAGTACGACAAGTCGCTGGCCGCGCAGCTGGCCTCGCAGGCCGCCTACCAGACCGATGACGCCCCGGCTGCCATTGCCTACCTGAAGCAGGTCCTGCAGTTCAACGGCCTGGACAACAACGGCCACTTCCAGTCGATGCTGATGCTGGGCCAGTTGCAGCTGCAGGAAGACCAGACTGCCGAAGGCCTGGCAACCCTCGACAAGTACTTCGCCGAGAGCAAGTCGACCAAGCCGGAAGAACTGATCGCCAAGGGCCAGGCGCTGTACCAGCTGGAGCGCTACCAGGAAGCGATCCCGGTGCTGAAGCAGGCCATCGCCGGTTCCGCCGAACCGAAGGACAACTGGAACCAGCTGCTGATGGCGGCCCTGTCCGAAGCCGGCCAGTCCGGTGAAGCGGTCAAGGAAGCCGAGGCGCTGGCCGCCAAGAACCCGAACGACAAGAAGGCCCAGCTGAACCTGGCCAGCATGTACATGCAGGCCGACCAGATGGACAAGGCGGCCGCGGTGATGGACAAGCTGCGCAGCAGCGGCCAGCTCACCGAAGAGCGCGAGTACAAGCAGCTGTACTCCATCTATGCCAACACCGACAAAAAGGAAAAGGACGTCATCGCGGTCATCAACGAAGGGTTGCAGAAGGGCATCCTGAAGCCGGACTACCAGGTTTACCTGGCGCTGGCCCAGTCCTACTACTACTCCGACCAGGTGCCGCAGGCGATCGATGCGTGGCAGAAGGCTGCCCCGCTGTCCAAGGACGGTGAGACCTACCTGAACCTGGCACGCGTCCTGCATGCCGAAGGTCGCATCCCGGAGGCCAAGCAGGCCGCCCAGCAGGCGCTGGCGAAGGGTGTGAAGAACCAGGCTGATGCCAAGAAAATCATCAACCTGAAGTAAGTAGGAATAACGCCTGAATGCCTGCTCAGTTGATGCGCAGGCGCTCAGGATTGGTATAAGCTTGGAGGTTCCTGCGGTGTCATGCACCGCTGATCAGGGATTCCGCCCCCGGCATCCCGGCCCCACTATTGAGCTCTTGGCGCATGACGGAACAACTAGTCGTTCACCGGTACGAACAACCCGATGACAAGGGGCTGAGCTGGCCTCGCATCGTCGGCATCGCGTTTGTAATTGCCCTGCATCTGGCCGCCTTCATGATGCTCCTCATTCCCGCCGTGGCTCCCAAGGCCGTGGCTGAGAAGGAGCGCAACGTCATGGTGACCATCGTCGATGCGCCGCCGCCGCCGCCCCCGCCGCCGCCGCCGCCGCCGCCGACCGATACTCCGCCGCCGCCGGTGAAGAATCTGTCGCCGCCGAAGCCGTCGCCGGTCCCGCCGCCGCCGCAGGCGCCGGTCGTGGACGTGCCGGAGCCGCGCCCGAGCGATATCGTCACCCCGCCGTCGCCCCCCGCGCCGCCGGCACCTGCGACCTCGATCGAGGCCAGCGTGGACATCTCGTCGAAGGCCATGAATCCGCCGCGCTACCCGCCGGCAGCCTTCCGCGCTGGTATCCAGGGCGAAGTGATCCTGATCATTGATGTCGATGCCAACGGCAACGTCACCAATGTCACGGTGGAAAAGTCCAGCCGTAACCGCGACCTGGACCGTGCCGCGATGGAAGCGGCTCGCAAGTGGCGCTTCAACGCCGCTGAATCTGGCGGTAAGAAGGCGGCAGGTCGCGTTCGCGTCCCGGTCAACTTTGCGCTGAACTGATGCGCCCGGGTGGCCGCCTGGCCACCCCCGCTCCCAGTTCGATTGTTTAGCTTAGCTACACCCTTTATCACCACACACAACAAAGGTAAGCGTCATGCTGCAGGAAATTTTCATCGCCGCTGCTGCCGGGGGCAATCCGTCCAACGCCCTGTCGCAGATGGGCTTCGAGCACCTGATCCACGAAATGACCACCAAGCCGGGTGATTTCGCGGTTTCCTGGGTCGTGCTGCTGACCCTGATCGCCATGTCGGCCATGTCCTGGTACTGGACCGTCATCAACATCTTCCGTGCCACCCGCCTGAAGAGCGCCGCTGATCGCGTCGTCAGCCTGTTCTGGGATACGCCGAACGCGCAGGACGCCATCCGTGCGATGGAAGAGCAGCCGGCTTCGGAGCCGTTCTCGAAGATCGCCCTGGACGCTGCCCAGGCTGCTGCGCACCACCAGCGCGCTGAAGGCGGCGCCACCGGCGGCGTCGGTGAGAACCTGAGCCGTTCGGAGTTCGTCGACCGCGCCCTGCGTCAGGCCGTCACCCGCGAAAGCAACAAGCTGCAGTCGGGCATGACCCTGCTGGCCACCGTCGGCGCGACCGCTCCGTTCGTCGGTCTGCTGGGTACCGTGTGGGGCATCTACGGCGCCCTGATCAAGATCGGTGCCACCGGCTCCGCTTCGATCGACGCCGTTGCCGGCCCGGTGGGTGAAGCGCTGATCATGACCGCGATCGGTCTGTTCGTCGCAATCCCGGCCGTGTTCGCCTTCAACTTCTTCAGCAAGATCAACAGCGCGACCATCAGCAAGTTCGATACCTTCGCGCACGACCTGCACGACTTCTTCGCCACCGGCTCGCGCGTCCGCTAATTGCGGCGCGCGTCACCCAGCGACGAACGTAAGTAGTCACCAAGATCTAGACGGAGCCCGTTATGGCTTTCAGTAGTGGTAACAGCGGCGGCCCCATGGCCGACATCAACGTTACGCCCCTCGTGGACGTGATGCTGGTGCTGCTGATCATCTTCATCATCACGGCGCCCCTGATGTCCCACAAGGTCAAGGTGGATCTGCCGGAAGCCAACCTGATCCAGAAGCCGGAAGACGCTGAAAAGCGTTCCGGACCGATCACCCTGGCAGTCAAGGAAGACGGCTCGATCTACTGGAACGACGAAGAAATCAACAAGCAGACTCTCGAGTCCCGCTTGGCGACCGCCGCCCAGCAGACCCCGCAGCCGCCGCTGAACCTGCGTGGTGACCGCACCACCAAGATGCGCGTCATCAACGACCTGACCAAGGTCGCGCAGGAGCAGGGCATGCTGGACGTCGGCTTCGTCGCGACCAAAGAAAAGGGGCAATAAGCCATGGCATTCAGTAGTGGTGGTGGCAAGGGCCCCATGGCAGACATCAACGTCACGCCCCTCGTGGACGTGATGCTGGTGCTGCTGATCATCTTCATCGTGACCGCGCCGATCATGACGTACCCGATCGCCGTCGACCTGCCGCAGCGCGTGCTCAACCCACCGCCGCAGCTGGTCGAACCGCCGCCGCCGATCGAACTGAAGATCGACGCCAGCAACCAGGTCTCGTGGAACAACAGCCCGATCAATACCAGCGAGCTGCAGCAGCGGATGGAGCAGGAGGTCCAGCGTGACCCGACCAACCAGCCGGAACTGCGCATCGACGCCAGCCCGGATTCCGAGTACGACGTGATGGCCAAGGTCCTGGCCGCTGCGAAGAACGCTCAGATGAAGAAGATCGGTTTTGTGCAGCAGTAATCGCTACACCGCAACACAACAGTCATGACGCGACTGCAGACGCCCCTGGAAACAGGGGCGTCTTTTTTTTGTCCTGGTCCTGGCACACGGGTCGGGGTTGGATCCCATCGGGTGGCATGCGCCGCTATGATCGGCGGATGCTCGCCCTCTTCGACTCCCTGCGCCACTGGCTCGACGGCATTGCCCACCTCGGTACCATCCTGGCGGTGGCCTATCTGCTGTACCTGCTCGCGCTGACCGGCTGGATCATGCTGCAGAAGCGCGAGCCGGTGGCGACGCTGAGCTGGATCCTGTCGCTGGCGCTGCTGCCGTACCTGGGCCTCTTCATCTACTACCTGCTGGGCCCGCAGAAGGTGAAGCGGCAGCGTTTGCGCCGTGGCCGCGCGCGGTCGGGCATGGAGCACTACAGCGACGTCTGCCCACCCGACGCCGACTGCACCGAGCTGGCCAAGATCGCCCAGGCCACGACCGGGCTTGCGCCGAGCAGCGCCACCGAAGTGACCTGGCTGGTGGACGGCGCGGCGACCTACGCGGCGCTGCTTGAGGCCGTCGCACAGGCACGCGACCACGTGCATCTGGAGTACTACATCTTCAACCCGGACCATGCCGGCACCGCTCTGCGTGACGCGCTGGTGGAACGCGCACAGGCCGGCGTGCAGGTGCGCCTGCTGCTCGATGCCGTGGGCTCTTCCGCCCTGCCCCGCCGCTTCCTGCAGCCGCTGCTCGACGCCGGTGGTGAAGCGATCTGGTTCCACCCAAGGCAGCTGCTGAAGCCGTTCAAGCGCCCCTGGTTGAACCTGCGTACCCACCGCAAGCTGGTGATCGTCGACGGCCGGCTGGCGTTCACCGGTGGCATCAATATCACCGACGATGAAGACGAGAGCCGCAAGCCGAACGCCTACCGCGACCTGCACATGCGCATCCGCGGCCACGTCGTGCGCAGCCTGCAGCTGGTGTTCGCCGAGGACTGGCTCTACGCCAGCGGGCAGGATCCCTCGCACATGGACATCGCCCGCCTGTGGCCAGCCGACATGCCGCTGCGCGGTGACGGTGCGATCAACGCCCAGGTGCTGGTCTCCGGCCCGGATTCGGGGTGGGAAACGATCCACCGCCTGCACGTGGCGGCGATCCAGGAAGCACACGAGCGCGTGTGGCTGGTGACGCCCTACTTCGTGCCAGGCGAAGCGGCGCGGATGGCGCTGACCTCGGCGGCACTGGGGGGACTGGACGTACGCCTGCTGGTGCCGAAGATGAGCGACTCCTGGTTTGTCACCCAGGCCGCGCGCTCCTATTTCGACGAACTGCTGCACGCCGGGGTGAAGATCTACGAGTACGGCCCGCGCATGCTGCATACCAAGGCCTTCATCGCTGATGACGACGTCTGCATCGTCGGCAGTGCCAACTTCGACCACCGCAGCTTCCGGCTGAACTTCGAGCTGTCGATGATGATCAGCGACCGTGACCGCGTCGCCGCCCTGGCCGGGCTGCTGCAGGCAGAGTTCGACCGCGCCACCCGCGTGCACGACCAGGCCGGCCGCTCGCTGTGGCTGCACCGCCTGCCAGAGGCCTTCGCCCGGCTGGCCTCGCCGCTGCTCTGACGCAGCGCTACACTGCGGCGATCATCCGGGGAGCCCGACTATGTACTGGTTGTACCTGCTGCTGGCGCTGGGCTGTTTCGCCATCGCCCTGAAGACCCCCAGCGCCGCATTGATGACCCTGTGCCTGCTGGCCGCCCTCGCCTTCCTGCTGGCCTGGGTGCGCGGTCGCTATGTGGCCCGCTTCGGCGACCTTCAGCGGGACCCTGCCACCCTTGTCGATGCCGAGGAACTGCGCCGCCTGCGCGAGCAGGCCCAGGCCCGCCGCAATGACGACGCCAACGACCACGATCCGTCCCCTCTTTCCAAGTAGTTCCGTTCCATGACCCAGCTCAGCGTCAACGTCAACAAGATCGCCGTCCTGCGCAATTCGCGCGGCGGCGCCGAACCGGACGTGGTGCGCGCCGCCCAGGCCTGCCTGGATGCCGGTGCACATGGCATCACCGTGCACCCGCGGCCGGACCGCCGCCATATCACCGCCGAGGACGTGCTGGCGCTGTCCACGCTGACCCGCGCGCGGAGTGTCGAGTTCAACATTGAAGGCAACCCGTTCGCGCCGCCGCGCGAGGGCTACCCAGGCCTGCTGCCGCTGTGCGCGCAGACCCGCCCGGCGCAGGCGACGCTGGTGCCGGATGGCGATGGACAGATCACCTCCGACCATGGCTTCGACTTCGAGCGGGATGCCGAGCGGCTGCGACCACTGGTGGCCGAACTGAAAGCAATGGGTTGCCGGGTCAGCCTGTTCGTCGACGCCGGTAATCCGCTGCTGGAGCAGGCCGCCGAAGTCGGTGCAGATCGTGTCGAGCTGTACACCGGCCCCTACGCCGAAGCGCACGCGGCCGGCGACGCTGCGGCGATGCTGGAACTGTTCGCCACTGCGGCGCGGCGGGCGCAGGCGGTGGGCCTGGGCGTCAACGCCGGCCACGACCTGTCGCAGGACAACCTGCGCGATTTCCTGGCCCACGTGCCGGACGTGCTGGAGGTGTCGATCGGCCATGCGCTGATCGGCGAGGCGCTGTATGACGGGCTGGATGCAACCGTGCGCGGGTACTTGGCGCTGCTTTGATGTATTGCAGCCGAGCGTAGGCTCGGCTCTACAAAAGGTATCCGTATCCACTGTAGAGCCGAGCCCACGCTCGGCTCAGACTTGCCCTGAACCCTTCAGGCAGCCGTCGCAGCCATTGAGACGGCTGCGGCGTAATCTGCCGCAATGGGTATCGCGATCAAGGGCCGAGGTTCCACGTCCCACCTTGCCGGGCGCTTTGAAATCACCGTCAGCGAGGCGGTGGACGACGGCTGGGCGGTGGACGAGAGCGAGGAATTGCTCGCCCCGCGCCTGCGCACGGAAGTACGCGCCGAGACTGCACGCAGCATCATCAGCCGCAATACTTCGCCGGACGTCGGCTTCAGCCAATCGGTGAATCCGTACCGCGGTTGTGAGCATGGCTGCTCCTACTGCTTCGCGCGCCCCTCGCATGCCTATCTGAACCTGTCGCCAGGCCTGGACTTCGAGACCAAGCTGTTCGCCAAGACCAATGCGCCGCAGCTGCTGCGCAAGGAGTTGTCGAAGCCGGGCTATGTGCCACAGCCGATCGCGCTGGGCATCAACACCGATGCGTACCAGCCGATCGAGCGCAAGTTCAAGTTGACCCGCCAGCTGATCGAAGTGATGCTGGAAACCAAGCATCCGTTTTCGTTGATCACCAAGAACGCGCTGGTCGAGCGCGATATCGATCTGCTCGCACCGTTGGCGGCGGAGAACCTGGTCAGCGTGCACTTCTCGGTGACCTCGCTGGATCCGCATCTCTCCGCGAAACTGGAACCACGCGCGTCCGCACCCCATGCACGGCTGCGCGCGATGAAGCGCCTGCATGAAGCGGGCATTCCGGTGGGAGTGATGGTGGCGCCGGTGATCCCGTGGATCAACGACAGCGAACTGGAAGCCGTGCTGGAGGCTGCGCACGAAGCCGGTGCCAGCACCGCTGGTTATGTGCTGCTGCGCCTGCCGCTTGAAGTGGCGCCGTTGTTCCGCGACTGGCTGGACACCCATCATCCCGATCGCGCCGCGCATGTGATGAGTACCATCCAGCAGTTGCGCGGCGGCAAGGACTACGACAGCCAGTTCGGCACGCGCATGCGTGGCCAGGGCGTGTATGCCGATCTGTTGAACAACCGCTTCAAGCTGGCGCGAAAGCGTCTCGGCTTCAATGCGCAGAACAGCCATTGGCCGAAGCTGGATTGCAGCCGGTTCCTGAAGCCGTTGCCGCCGCGCAGCGAATCACCGCAGGGAAGTCTGTTCTAGAACGCTGGACCGCTGCCTGACTTACCGGCAACAATCTGCGCTTGGCCGGATGGCCTGCAAGCCAGGGAAGGATGCAGATGGATGACCTACGATCAGCGACGGTGCAATTCCGTTCGCTTGACGATGAATCAGTTCGCCCATGAAGTGGCTATCTGCTTTCAGCTGTGGCGCGTTTCTGTTTGTCTGTGGTGCCGATGCAGAGGCTGCCCGTGCGTTTGTGGTTGAAGACGCTGCCATGCGCGACCCCAGCTGCCTTACGGTCGAGCCGCGCCAGCGGCTCTTTGCCTGTCACCAGATCGTTGCCGGCAACAGCCGTGTGATCGGGCTGAGACGATTCCGTTCGTCGTGGTGGCGCGACCGTTCCACTTTCAGCAAGCTCACGATCCAGCTCCCCGCTGACGCGAAAGCAGGTGACCGGTTCGCTGTCTCCGACGATCGCGTTTGGCTGTTTCATAGCAGTGGATCCAGCGCATTTGCCGGAAAGACGGGCTGCTACGCAGTGCCGATCGCAGGGCAGATTATCGTTGTTTCCGCCGGAGATTCCGGCATCGAGCTCCAGGTCGATGCAACGCTCCGCTCCGCAAGCCCACTGCAATGGCGAGATCAATGTGATGCACCGATCCAGCTATCAGAGCGCCTGAAAGCCTCGCCCCTGCAGATGCAGGGCCTCGATGCATGGACGGGAGCACATGACTCCGACGCATCCCCTTTTGATCAGGCACATCCTGCCAATCGCTCGCGTGACTGAATTCGAATCAGCGGTGTCCACATGATGAAACGCCTGTGTTGCCTTCCGGCCAGCGCTCTCCTTCTAACCCTTGTGACCCTGCAGGTACAGGCCCGCGCCATTCACGAATGCGTCGCCGTTCCGCAGGCATCGACTGCCACTGATATGCCTGCCGGCCTGGATGAGTTCGAGCAACATCTGTGGACGGCAAACACAGGTCAGTTAGTGCGCAAGGGCACTGACACGCTCCTTCTGCTGCGCCTCTTCTCGGAGTCGCCGGGCGTGATCGATTCCCAGCAGTTCACCAAGATCACCGGCAGCCTGAAGGGATACACGCCTTCGTCCGAAGGAATGCCGGAGGTAGTGGATGCGCGGTTGACCAGTGGCGGCGCAGGCCTCGCGCACAAGGGAGACTACTGGCTGTCCGATTCGGCGGATGTCGAACTACACCAGCCGCACAAGGGCGATAGTCGGATCGAAGTCAAAGTGACGGCCGTTGGATGGAACAGCTATCGGAAAGAAGCCCGTTCTTTCCATCTCCAGTTCACCTGTCAACTCAAGGAAATCCCGGTCGAGAAGCTCAGTGCCTGGCAAGGCGGCGACGGCAATCTCTGGCGATCCTTTGGACCCGCCGGATAGCCGAATGGAACAGCCTGCACGCAACCACTTCCGCAACGACTGGCTATGCTGAAAATAGAAATTGATTCCCTGAGGTTCTACTCACGACTGGACGAGGATGCATTCTTCTCCAGGTTGAGTAATACATCGGGCGTGGTGTCTGTTGAGGGCTTTCTCAGAACGATCAACGTCTCTGTTGATCCGTCGGCTGTGGATGAGGACGGTATGAGGGAGCTTATTGCGCTGTTCCAACGCTATGGAATAGACATGCGCCAGCTGCGGGAACTGGAGACGACAGAATTCAGCACATGGATGAGGAACAGATCCGCCTACTGGTTCAAGTCGATGTATCCGGATCAATGAGCGCATGAAATGAAGATCATCTACTGGCTTGGCATCGCGTTCTTGTGGATGCTCCCATTGAACGTTCTGCTGCTGACGGCCGGCAAGCTGATGTCGGGCGACGCGCTTGGAGAAGAAGAGCTCGTTGGCTTCGGTGTGGCGGTGTTCGGCGCTGTGGCGGGCGGGATTCTCTATCGCCGCCGCCCTCGATAGCGTCGAGCACGCTCGACCTTTACCCCCCAAACAACTTCTGCGCACTCTGGAACAGGATCCAGCTGGTGGCGATGAACTTGTCGCCGCCCTGTGGCCGGTTGCCACGATGAGTGTGGGTGAACGCGGTCGGCGCGATCAGCAGGCTGCCGGTGCGTGGTGCGATCTTCCGCCCCTGGAACAGGAACTCGGTCTCGCCCTCTTCGAATTCCTCGTTGAGGTACAGCGTCCACAGCACGTGCCGGTGCAGGGTCTCGGCCTGCGCATCCTTGGGGTACAGCTCGCAGTGCCAGTACGGGTAACCGCCCTCGCCCGCCGCATACCACTGCAGGTTGATGGCGCCCGGGCGCAGGCAGGTGCGGGCCAGGTCGGCCAGCTGCTGCTGCGGCATGTCGGGAAAGTCCTCGGCAGACAGGCGTCGCGGTTGGCCCTTGCTGTCCTGGATCTGCAACATCAGCGGCGCGATCAACGCCTGTGGATAACGGCGTAGATAAGTCAGCAGGCCGTTGAACACCGCGTGCTGCAGCTGATGGTCCACATCCTGCCAGCCATCAAGGCCGCTGATGCGCAGATCCTTGCTGTGCTTGAGTTCCGGGAACACGCCACTGCCCACGGCACCGGGCTGCAGGCCACGCGCCGCCCGCATGCGCTCGACGATCGCCGCGCAGACCTCGCTGGGGACCGCGTTGTGGATGACCTCGATGAAATCGACCGGGCCCTGCTCGTGCATGCGTGCATTCCTTAGGCGGCAACGGCTTGATGGTGCCGTTTGCCGCCCTCGGTGTCACCCCACGGTCATGTCATCGATCTGCCATGACCGTCGTCAGGCAACCGCCAATCAGCCCTGCGCGTCGTCGTGCGCGTGGTGGTAGCGCACGGCTTCGGCCACTTCCTCGCGCGAACCCAGGAACACCGGCACGCGCTGGTGCAGCTGGTCGGGCTGGATGTCGAGGATGCGCTCGCGGCCGGTCCAGGCGGCGCCGCCGGCCTGTTCGACCAGCAGGCCCATCGGGTTGGCCTCGTACATCAGGCGCAGCTTGCCGGCCTTGGACGGATCCTTCTTGTCCCACGGGTAGATGAAGATGCCGCCGCGGGTCAGGATGCGGTGCACGTCGGCGACCATGCTGGCGATCCAGCGCATGTTGAAGTTCTTGCCGCGCGTGCCCTCCTTGCCCGCCAGCAGATCACCGACATAGGCCTGCATCGGTGCTTCCCAGTGGCGCTGGTTGGACATGTTGATCGCGAACTCCTGGGTAGCCGCCGGAATCTGCATGTTCTCGGTGGTCAGCACGAACTCGCCCTTCTCACGGTCCAGGGTGAAGGCGTGGGTGCCATGGCCGACGGTCAGCACCAGCTGGGTGCTGGGCCCGTAGATGCAGTAGCCGGCGGCGATCTGCTTGCTGCCCGGCTGCAGGAAGGCGTCGTCGCCCGGCAGTTCGACATTGGTCGGGCAGCGCAGCACCGAGAAGATGGTGCCGACGGAGACGTTGACGTCGATGTTGGAGCTGCCGTCGAGGGGATCGAACAGCAGCAGGAAGTCACCGCGCGGGTAGATGTCCGGCACCGGCTGGCTGTGGTCCATTTCCTCCGAGGCGCACGCGGCGAGGTGGCCACCCCAGGCGTTCGCTTCAAGCAGGATCTCGTTGCTGATGACGTCCAGCTTCTTCTGCGCCTCGCCCTGCACGTTACCGGTACCGGCATCGCCCAGCACGCCACCGAGGGCGCCCTTGCTGACGGCGATGGAGATGCTGGTGCAGGCGCGGGCGACGACCGCGATCAGCTGGCGCAGGTCGGCGTTGATGCGGCCGGCGTGCTGTTCCTGGATCAGGAAGCGGGTCAACGAAGTACGGGACATGTGCGGGCAGGTCTCGGCAGCGGGAAAACGCCTATTGTCGCCCGTATGGCGGGGCCGTGCGTGAGCGCGGGATGGCGTAATCGTTTCCAGATGCGTTGCACTCGTGGCGCCCTCTCTTCATGTAGGCGCAGCGAGAGGGGCACCGTGGCCAGGACACGCCGTAAACCCATCCCTGGGGGCTCGATCAGCGCATCCATGCGCCTCACGGTCCTGGCCACGGTGCCCCTCTCACTGCGCTTCCTGGTTCGCCGCGAGCGCGGTGGGAATGGCAATGACAAGAGCAAGAGCAAAAAACAAAGGCGCCTTTCGGCGCCTTTGTTTTCAAGCGTGTGCCGCGTTGCATCAGCCCTTGGCGACGGTGGCCACGGCCTTGGCGACGTATTCCAGGTTGTTCTGGTTCAGCGCGGCAACGCAGATGCGGCCGGTGCCGACGGCGTAGATGCCGAACTCGTCGCGCAGACGCTCGACCTGCTCGCGGCTCAGGCCGGAGTAGGAGAACATGCCGGCCTGTTCGTTGATGAAACCGAACTGCGGTGCACCGGCAGCGGCCAGCTTCTCGACCAGGCCCTGGCGCAGGGCGTGGATGCGCTCGCGCATCTCGGTCAGCTCCTGCTCCCACATCGCACGCAGTTCCGGGTTGGTCAGCACGCCGGCCACCAGCGCAGCACCGTGGGTGGACGGGCTGGAGTAGATGGTGCGGATCACGCGCTTGACCTGCGACTGCACCGCCTTGGCGTCAGCGGCGGTCGGTGCCACCATCGACAGCGCACCCACGCGCTCGCCGTACAGCGAGAACGACTTGGAGTACGAGTTGGCGACGATGAAGCTGTCGATGCCGGCTTCGGCGATGATGCGCACGGCGGCGCCGTCCTGCTCAATGCCCTTGTCGAAGCCCTGGTAGGCCATGTCGATGAAGGGGAACAGCTGCTTGTCCTTCAGCAGCTGCGCGACCTGCTTCCACTGGGTGACCGTGAGGTCGGCACCGGTGGGGTTGTGGCAGCAGGCATGCAGCAGCACCACGGTGCCGGCTTCCAGCTTGCCCAGGTCGGCCAGCATGCCGTCGAAATCGACGCCATGGGTGTTCGGGTCGAAGTAGGTGTAATCCAGCACGTCGAAACCGGCGGCGCTGAACACCGCACGGTGGTTTTCCCAGCTCGGGTTGCTCAGCGCAACGGTGGCGTGCGGCAGCAGCTTCTTCAGCACGTCGGCGCCGACGCGCAGCGCACCGCTGCCACCAACGGTCTGTGCGGTGGTGACGCGGCCGGCGGCCAGCAGCGGCGAGTCCTTGCCGAACACCAGCTCACGCGTGGCCTGCGTGTACGCCGGCAGGCCATCGATCGGCAGGTAGCCGCGCGGTTTGGCTTCAGCGGCGAGCTGCTGCTCGATCTGCTTGACGGCGCGCAGCAGCGGAATGCGGCCGCTCTCGTCGTAGTAGATGCCCACACCCAGGTTGACCTTGGTCGGGCGGCTGTCGGCGTTGTACGCCTCGGTCAGGCCCAGGATCGGGTCGCCTGGGACCAGTTCCACGTTTGCAAAGAAGGACACGGCGGTACTCGTTCGGTAGACGGAAAGGGGGAGGAATTGCGCCACGCGGTCTGCGGCTTTTCGGCCGGAAACAGCCCATCGTAACAAAGCCTGCCGGGGCTGGCCGCCGCCATCGTCATCCGCGGCCCCGTACCATGGCGTGCGTTGCCGCCCGATCCATCAATCTGAATCATGAATCCTGCCGCACGACGCCGTTGCCTGCCGCTGTCCGCCCTGCTGCTGTCGCCCTGGGCGGCGGTGGCCGAGCCTGCGCCCACCGCCCTGCCCGCCGTGCAGGTGCAGGCCGCACGCGTGCCCGGCATCGACCCGTTCGCCTTGCCCGCGAGCCTGGACACGGTCTGGATCGATGCCAGCCGGCCCGGGACCGGCGTGCAGCTGTCCGAGGCGCTGGCCGGGGTGCCGGGCCTGCTCGCGCGAGACCGGCAGAACTTCGCGCAGGATACCCAGCTGTCGATCCGTGGCTTCGGCGCACGCTCGACCTTCGGGGTGCGCGGGGTGCGGGTATTGATCGACGGAGTGCCCGCGACCATGCCCGATGGGCAGGGCCAGCTGTCGCATGCCAGCCTGTTGGGCGCCGAACGCATCGAGGTGCTGCGCGGGCCGTTCTCGGCGCTGTACGGCAATTCCTCCGGAGGCGTGCTGCAGGTCTGGAGCGCGCAGGGCCAGGCCGGCGACCCGTGGCGGTTGCGCGTGAATGCCGGCGCCGACAACACGCTCAGTGTCGGTGCGCAGCTGAAGGGTGCCGGCCAAGTGCCGGACTACAACATCGCCGCCAATCACTTCCGTACCGATGGCTGGCGCGATCACAGCCGTGCGCGCCGCGAATCGCTCAACGCACGCATCGGTGGAGAGCTGGGCGGTGGGCGGCTGGAGCTGCTGCTCAATGCGCTTGACGCCCCCGATGCGCAGGATCCGCTGGGCCTGACCCGTGCCCAAGTGGCGGCTGATCCGCGCCAGGCCACGGCAGTCGCGCACCAGTACAACACCCGCAAATCGGTGCGCCAGCAGCAGGCTGGCCTGCGCTGGACGCGGGAGACCGGGGCACAGCGCTGGCAATTGATGGGCTATGCCGGCCAGCGCGCGGTACGCCAGTACCTGCCGATTCCGCCGGCACCCCAGACCAACAGCCCGCTGCATGCCGGCGGCGTGATCGATCTGCAGGGCGGCTATGGCGGGCTGGACGCGCGCTGGGGCTGGCACGGCGACCTCGCCGGTCGGCCGCTGGATCTGGTGGCCGGGCTCAGCGCCGACCGCCAGCGCCAGCATCGGAGCGGCTACGAGAACTTCATCGGCAGCACGCTGGGCGTACGTGGGCGCCTGCGGAGAGACCAGATCGACACCGTGCAGAACGTCGATCAGTTCGCGCAGGCGTGGTGGCAGTGGAATCCACGCTGGTCATTGCTGGCTGGCGTGCGTCACAGCACCGTGCGCTTCGAATCGAATGACCGCTACATCGTCGGCGCCAACCCCGACGACAGTGGCCACCGCCGCTACCAGGCGATCACGCCGGTGGCAGGCGTCAGCTTCGAGCCCAGCCCGCAGTGGCGGCTGCACGCGGCCGTGGGGCGTGGTTTCGAGACCCCCACCTTCAACGAACTGGGCTATCGCGCCGACGGCCAAGCCGGGCTGGCACTGGATCTGGCCGCCGCGCGCAGCCGCTCCATCGAGGTTGGCAGCAAGTGGTACGCACAGGATGGCAACCAACTCGATATCAGCCTGTTCCGCGCAGATACCGACGACGAGCTGGCCGTTGCCAGCAATATCGGCGGACGCAGCACCTACCGCAACATTGGCCGCACCCGCCGCCAGGGGCTGGAGCTGCAGTACCGACAGCCGCTGGCCGAGCACCTGGAACTGCAGCTGGCGTGGACCTGGCTGCAGGCGCAGGTGCGCTCGCCGTACCTGACCTCGAACACCCTGGTCGCTGCAGGCAGCCGCCTGCCCGGCGTGCCGCGCCAGCAGGCCTTCGCCCGGCTGCAGTGGAGCCCTGCCGATTGGCAGTGGGCGCTGGAGGCAACGGCCAGCAGCGATACCGTGGTCAATGACGTGGCCACCGAGCGCGCGCCGGGCTACGCCCTGCTGCACCTGGAAGCCGGCCGTCGATGGACGCTGCCGGGCGGCGAGCTGCGCGCCTTCGCCCGGCTGGAGAACGTGCTGGACCAGACCTACATCGGCTCGGTGATCGTCAATGACGGCAATGGTCGCTTCTACGAGCCGGGACCGGGACGGCGAGCCAACGTCGGCCTGCAATGGTCGTGGCGTTGAGTTGGTAGTGCCGGCCGCTGGCCGGCATCGCTCTGTGTAGGGCAGCCCAGGCGTTGCCGGCCAGCGGCCGGCACTACCGGTCAGTCGGGGGCCTTGGCTGGCACGAACGGTGAGGTCGGGTCGCTGGCCGGGAAGGTCTCTTCCAGCGCCTCGTCCTGGTTGTCGCTGGCGCGCTGCTTGCGTTCACGGCGCTTGAGCGGGCTTTCCTGGCCGCCGCGATGGCGGTCACCGCCGTCCTTGCGGTCCTGGGCCGCCTGTTCAGCCTCGTGCTTCACCGGCAGGTGGTCGTGCTCGGCATCGAAGAACGGCGCGCCGGTGCCGCGGTAGTCGGCGTTGTCGGTATCGCGCTTGCCGCGCTGCTCGCCGGGAATGGGCGGGTGGTTCTCCCGCAGCGGGTCTCGCGAGGTCTCTCGGCTCATGGTCTGGTACCTGCCCTTGGGGGGATTCCACTACACCGCCCCGCAGGTAAAGCCGTTGCGAACCTGGCGTCATGAACATCTCGCTCACCCCCCGGTAACGGCACCGCGCGTATTCCTGCCCACCCGCCCCCGCTGCAGGAGCCGGCCATGCCCCGTCTTGAACGACCCGCACCGTCCGTGTTCAACGCCCTGCTCGATCCGCTCGGCCAGCGCAGCGCGCAGCGCCGTACGCGTCGCCATGAAGACCCCCAGGCGGTGGCGCAGGACTACCTGCAGTACATGCTCAGCGACTACGAGGAGCGCCGCGGGCAGAGCCACCGCAACTGGCGCGACCTGTGCCCGGTGTATGCCTTCGCGTTGACCACGCATGCCGCGGATTGGCCACGCGGTGATGCCGCCGATACCTGCGAGGAACTGGCCGAGCACTGGGAACAGATGCGCGGGCAGTCACGCTTGGGCTGGTCGCAGGCGCGGCCGGTGGTGGAAGACGCCTGGCGCGCGCTGGACCATATTCCGGCGGCGGCGGTGAGGCCGTTGCTGCAGTAGTGCCGGCCGCTGGCCGGCAACCCCAGGAAACTTCAGGCCGCGAGCTCTGCCGGCCAGCGGCCGGCACTACCGCATCTGCGTAGAACCCACGTGCACGGTATCGACACGGGTGGTTTACACCGCCCATCCGAAGCTGGATGCCCTGCCCCGCCAAAGGTACGCCCATGGCCCGCCCGATCTGGACCGGCACGCTGTCGTTTGGCCTGCTCAACGTGCCGGTGTCGCTGATGTCCGGCGAACGCAAGGTCGACCTGCAGTTCCGCATGCTCGATTCCCGCGATCGCAAACCGATCCGTTTCGAACGGGTCAACGCCGACACCGGCGAGGAGGTGCCCTGGAAGGACATCGTCAAAGCCTATGAGTACGACAAGGGCAGTTATGTCGTGCTGGAGGAAGGTGATATCCGCTCGGCCGCGCCTGAAAGCCACGAAGCGGTGGAGGTGGAATCATTCGTGGATGCGGCGCAGATCGACCCGCGCTATTACGAGAAACCGTATCTGCTGGTGCCCGGCAAGAAGGCCGAGAAAGGCTATGTGCTGCTGCGCGAAACGTTGCGCAGCACCGGCAAGGTGGGCATCGCGCGGGTGGTGGTGCGTACGCGCGAATACCTGTGTGCGGTGATGCCGCATGAGGACGCGCTGGTGCTGATGATCCTGCGCTATCCGCAGGAACTGGTGGATCCCGAGGACTACAAGCTGCCCACCGGAAAACTGTCCGACTACCGCATCACCAGCAAGGAAACGGCGATGGCCGAGCAGTTGATCGAGTCGATGGCCGGCGACTGGGATCCGTCGCAGTACCACGATGAATTCCGCGAGCGCCTGCAGCAGGTGTTGAACAAGCGCATCAAATCCAAGGGCGGCACCACGCGGGTGGACGATGAGCCGGCACCGCGCGAGGACGCCAGTACCAATGTGGTCGACTTCATGGCGCTGCTGCAGAAGAGCCTGGATGCGAACAAGCGAACGCCAGCGAAGAAGGCCGCAACGCGCAAAGCAGCCGCCAAGTCGCCAGTGAAGAAGGCCGCAAAGAAGACAACGAAGAAGGCTGCAAAGAAGACCGCACCCCGACGCAAGGCGGGGTGAGCCATGTCGTTGCACCAGTATCGGCGCAAACGCCGGCTTGGCGGTGGCGCCGGGCAGACAACGGAGCCCGACGACACGCCCGCACCGGGCGACCCGAAGCGGCGGCCGACCTTTGTCATCCAGCTGCACCATGCCAGCTCGCGTCACTATGACTTCCGCCTGGAAATGGACGGCGTACTGAAGAGCTGGGCGGTGCCCAAGGGGCCTTCCCTGCGCGTCGGTGAAAAGCGGCTGGCCGTGGAAGTGGAAGACCATCCGTTGTCCTACGCCGGTTTCGAGGGAGACATTCCTGAAGGTCACTATGGTGCGGGCCACGTGGAAGTCTTCGATCACGGCACCTGGGCCTGTGAAGGCGATCCACTGCAGGCACTGGCGGCGGGCAAGATCGACTTCGTGCTGCATGGACAACGCCTGGCCGGTGGCTGGAAGCTGGTGCGGACCGCGATGAAAGGACGCCAGGTGCAGTGGCTGTTGATCAAGCGCGGTGACGGGGAAGCGCGCGACGCGGAGGCGGATGACCTGCTGACGGCACCGATGCCGAAACGAACACCTGCGGCGAAGAAGCGTTCCGCGGACAAGACGGCGCGCGCTGCACCCGTCGCACGCACGACCACACGCAAGGCCGATGTGCGCTGGCATGCACGCGCGCTGCAACTGCACGGCGCACGTGACGCACCCTACCCGCATGCATTCAAACCGCAGTTGACCGATCATCGCGACAGTGCGCCGGACGGCGACCGCTGGCTTCACGAAATCAAGTGGGATGGCTATCGCCTGCTGGCTGATCTGCACTATGGCGAGGTCAGGCTGCGCTCCCGCAATGGTCTGGATTGGACCGATGATTTTCCCGAAGTGGTGCAGGCCGTGCAGGCGCTGCCGGTGCGCGATGCACGTCTGGACGGCGAACTGGTGGTGCTGGACAAGGAAGGACGCAGTGACTTCGCAGCGTTGCAGCGGGTGATCGACGGCAGTTCAAAACAACCGCTGCGCTACATCGTGTTCGATCTTCCGGGTGTGGCCGGCGTGGACATCAGTCGTGCATCGCTGGTGGAGCGCAAGGCGCTGCTGAAGGCCCTCATCGGGCCAATGCCCGGCACCCTGGCCTTCAGCGAGCACGTGATCGACCATGGCCCGCAGGTGTTCGACGCCAGTGGCAAGGCCGGATTCGAAGGCATCGTCAGCAAGCAGGTGGATGCCCCGTACGTGAATACCCGCGCGCGCAGCTGGGTGAAGGTGAAGCACGAAGACACCGACGAGTTCCTGATCGTCGGCTACACGGCACCCAAGGGTTCCCGGGTGGGGTTCGGCTCGCTGCTGCTGGCGACGCCGGAGAAGGGCGGATTGCGCTATGTGGGCCGCGTTGGCACCGGCTTCGACGACGAAAGCCTGCGCACGCTGCTCAAGGCACTGCAGCCGTTGGCAGTGAAGACGCCCGTGCTGCAGCTGCCGGCGCATGTGCCGTTCCGCGCTGCCAGCGTACGCTGGGTGAAGCCGGTGGCGGTTGCCGAGGTGGCCTTCCGTGGCTGGGGCAAGGAAGGCCTGCTGCGCCAGGCCAGTTTCAAGCGACTGCGCAGCGACAAGCAGAAGGAGGACCTGGGAATGAGCACCGCGCATGCCGAAACCGGAGGCGAGGTCCAGATCACTCATCCGGAGCGGGTGGTGTTTCCAAAGCAGAAACTGCGCAAGGGTGACGTGGCCGACTACTACCAGCGCATGGCGCGCTGGATCCTGCCCGAAATCGCCGGACGTCCACTGTCACTGCTGCGCTGCCCGGAGGGCGTGGGCAAGGCCTGCTTCTTCCAGAAGCACCATGGCCCCGGCCTGGGGGACGCGGTACATGCGGTACCCCTGCAGCAGAAGAGCGGCCGCGAGGACTACGTCTACGTCGACGATGCGCGGGGCCTGCTGCAGCTGGTGCAGATGAACACGCTGGAGCTGCATCCGTGGGGCGCGACCGTGGCCGATCCCGAGCATCCAGACCGCCTCGTGTTCGATCTCGATCCCGGCGAAGGGGTGAACTGGGCACAGGTGAAGGCCGCTGCGCGCGATGTCCGTGACCGCCTGCAGCAGGTGGGCCTGCAGAGCTTCGTGCGGCTGTCCGGTGGCAAAGGCGTGCACGTGGTGGTGCCGCTCCAGCCCAAGGCCGGATGGGACGAGGCGAAGGCGTTCTGCGAGGCGTTCGCGCAGGCAATGGCGCTGGAGCAGCCTGATCGCTACGTGGCGACGATGAGCAAGGCCAAGCGCAGCGGCGTGATCTTCATTGACTGGCTGCGCAACACACGCGGTGCGACCAGCGTGTGTTCGTGGTCGCTGCGCGCGCGCGATGCTGCCGGCGTGGCGGTGCCGCTGCGCTGGGAAGAGCTTGCACGCGTCAGTGCGGCCGACGCGTTTCCGATGGCCAAGGCACTGGCGCGCGCGAAGCGGCTGAAGGGTGACCCATGGCAGGGCATCGCGCGGTTGAAGCAGACGCTGCCGTCGCTGAAGCGGTAGTGCCGGCCGCTGGCCGGCAACTGCAGGATGGCGGAGGTTGCCGGCCAGCGGCCGGCACTACCTGCATACGTTCAGCGCGGATCCCGCGAGGGGCGGCGGCCGAACCACCAGCCCACCAGCAGCTGCAGCGGCAGCGATGCAAGCAGCGAAATGACGAACCAGAGCGGGAAATCCGCGCCTGCGGTCCACATCGCGTATCCGCAGCCCAGTGCGATCAGCGACCAGATCGAGAAGCCGTGCGAACGCGGCCAGCAGGGCGCGTAGTAGGTGGCGAAGGCGATGCCTGCGATGCCGCCGAGCACGCTGAAGGCCAGATCCCAGCCCAGCTGCATGCTGTTGTTGTCCGGTGACAGGCCCAGCAGCGGCGGCAGCCAGCTGGCGACGCTGCTGACCAGGGCAAGCGACAGCACGCCGCCGATCAGGGCGACGATGGACAGGAACAGGGTCTTGAGCAGGCCAGGCATGCGCGCATTGTACGGCTGCCACGGAGTGCCCGGGTTGCCGGCCAGCGGCCGGCACTACCGATGGATCGGCATGGCCGCCGTGCCCGTGGGAGAGGGGTACGGAGCAGCGGCGGCCATGCACAGGCGGTCAGGCGGCGAAGTCGATCACCACGCGGCCTTCGATGGTGCCCGCGTGCATCCGCGCGAACACATCGTTGATGTTTTCCAGGCGGTCGGTGCTGACCGTGGCCGCGACCTTGCCTTCGGCGGCGAACTGCAGCGATTCCTGCAGATCCAGCCGGGTGCCGACGATCGAGCCGCGTACGGTGATGCCGTTGAGCACCATGCCGAAGATGTCCAGCGGGAAATTGCCCGGCGGCAGGCCGTTGAGCGACACGGTGCCGCCACGGCGGACCATGCCCAGCGCCTGCTCGAATGCCTTCGGTGAAACCGCGGTGACCAGGGCGCCGTGCGCGCCGCCGATTTCCTTCTTCAGGAACGCGGCCGGATCGGTGGTGCGTGCGTTGACGGTGACCTGCGCACCGAGCTGCCGCGCCAGCGCCAGCTTGCTGTCGTCCACGTCCACCGCGGCCACGTTCAAGCCCATCGCGCGGGCGTACTGCACCGCCATGTGGCCCAGGCCGCCGATGCCGGAGATCGCCACCCAGTCACCGGGCTTGGTGTCGGTGACCTTCAGGCCCTTGTAGACGGTCACGCCGGCGCACAGCACCGGCGCGATCTCGACGAAGCCCACTTCCTTCGGAAGCAGGCCGACATAGTTGGCATCGGCCAGTGCGTACTCGGCGAAGCCGCCGTTGACCGAGTAGCCGGTATTGCGCTGCGTTTCGCACAGCGTTTCCCAGCCGCCCAGGCAGTGTTCGCAATGGCCACACGCCGAGTACAACCAGGGGATGCCGACCCTGTCGCCTTCCTTGACGTGCCCTACCCCGCCTCCCACGGCCACGACGTGCCCCACGCCCTCGTGGCCGGGGATGAATGGCGGGTTCGGTTTCACCGGCCAGTCGCCCTCGGCGGCGTGCAGGTCGGTGTGGCAGACGCCACAGGCCTCGATCCTGACCAGCACCTCGCCCGCCCCCGGGCGCGGTACCGAGACTTCCTCGATGACCAGTGGCTTGCCGAACTCGCGTACGACGGCGGTCTTCATGGTGGATTGCATGTTCGGATCTCCGCAGTGCGCTTGCCCACAGAATGACGCCGGCTCGAGGCCGGCGCTTTGATCACGATCAAACCTTTGGAGATTCGTGCAGCGTGTTCAGCTGGCCAGCACCGATGCCTCGCGCGCCAGGCGCTCGATCGCCTCCCAGTCACGGGTCTGCAGCAGCGCCGGGGTGGTCAGCCACGAACCGCCCACGCACAGCACATTGGGCAGGTGCAGGAACTGCGGCGCGGTCTGCGCGCTGATGCCGCCGGTCGGGCAGAAGCGCACGTCGGCGAACGGGCCGTGCCAGGCCGCCAGCAGCGCGGCACCGCCGGCCTGCACGGCCGGGAAGAACTTGAAGGTGTCCTTGCCGTGTTCCAGGCCCAGGATCAGGTCCGAGGCGGTGGCGGCACCGGGCAGGTATGGCAGGTCGGCATCGCGTGCGGCGGCATACAGGGCCGGTGTAGCCCCGGGCGACACCGCGAAGCGCGCGCCGGCCTGCTTCGCCGCCTGCATCTGTGCGGCATTGAGCACGGTACCGGCGCCGATCACCGCATCCGGCACGGCCTCGACCATCGCCTTGATGGCGTCCAGCGCCTGCGGCGTGCGCAGGGTCACCTCGATCACCGGCAGGCCACCGCGGAACAGTGCCTGGGCTACCTCGACGGCTTCATTCACGTCTTCGGGGGTGTACACCGGAATCACCGGTGCCAGCTTCAACAGCGCGCGCAGGCGCGGATCAGCGCTGGACATGGTCTTGCTCCTTGCCCGACGGGGCATTTCGGATCGCCGCCGGGTCCGGCAGCGCAGCGGCGCATGATGCCATGCGCGCTGCGAAGACGCTGTCCGCTGCCCTGCCCTCTGCCCTCTGCCCGGCTCAGGCCGGATCGGCCTGCAACGCCTGGATACGGCGCTGGTACCAGTCACCCCCAAGCGGATCGAACACCGCCGAGCGCTCCATCGGCGCCTCGTACACGTGTACCGAGATCGCCAGTGTGTCATCGCTGGCGTTGCGCAGGGTATGGTACTCGTGAGGCGGGATCAGGCTGCCGGCACTGCCGCAGCCGCCGCGCAGCGCGGCGTGGCGGCGGAAGCGCCAGCGCTCGCCGGCGCACTCCAGCAGCTCGTAACGGGTGATCTCCAGTTCGCCCAACCACACTCCCTCCACACACCACATGGCATCGTGGTCGTGCAGCGGCGTGCCCTGCCCTGGGCCCCAGCTCATGGCAATCACGCTGTAGCCGTGTTCGCGGCTGTGGTACAGCGGACGTCGCGCGTAATGATCACTGACCGGCCGATGCACGCATTCGGGCAATTCGATGCGGCTGTCGGCTATGGCTTCCTGCAGCGCCAGCTGCAGGTCGGCCGTGATGCGCTCGGCATCACCGGAGGTCATCGCCGCATCGACTGCGGCGATCAACCGGTCGCGGCCACGGAACGGCGGAAACGGAGAAGTCTGCAGGTCCATGCCCCGAATGTAGCGAAGCATGGTTAAGGGAATGTTGGCGTTCGCGCGCGTCGCGTCCGCATTCAGGGTGAACACGCGCGAGAGAACGGTTCAGATGCAGAGGCAGTAGAGCGATCACAATGGAACCTCGCGCAGCAGAACGTGTCGAACACGACACGATTCAGATCCGCTGCGACATTCCGCAACTTCGCGCCCGACGGGCGCAAGGCTAGAATTCTCCGACTTACCTGGTTCTATACATGTCAGTGCGAAATATTAGCGATGCCGCGTTGCCGGCATCGAAGGGCAAGGCTGCCACGATCAACGACATCGCACGACTGTCGGGAGTTTCCAAGAAAACGGTTTCAAGAATCATCAACAACTCGCCGCTGGTGCGCAAAGACACCCGCGACAAGGTCGAGGCGTTGATGCGCGAGGTCGGTTACGTGCCCGACCCCCTGGCGCGCGGGCTCGCGTTCCGCCGCTCCTTCCTGATCGGCCTGGTGTATGACGACCCCGGCGCCCAATGCATTGTCGACCTGCAGCACGGCGCGCTGGAAGCGCTGCGCGGCACCGGCTATGAGCTGGTGGTACACCCGTGCAACAGCCAGGATCCGGATTGTGCGGACGGCGTGCGCCGCTTCGTGCAGCAGCAGAAACTGCATGGCGTGATCCTGGGCCCGCGCGCCTCCGAGTCGGTGGCGCTGGCGCAGATGCTCGACGCGATCGACTGCCGCTACATCCGCATCGATGCGCATGCTTCGGAGGATGAAACCCAGGCCGTGGTCACCCATGACCGCGATGGTGCTGCCGCTGCAGCGGGCTACCTGCTATCGCTCGGCCATCGTGACATCGCGGTGATCGCCGGACCGGGTGACCGGCGGGCCGCACGCGAACGTACCCATGGTTTCCTTGATCGGCTGGCACAGGTGGGCCTGACCCTGCCGGGTGAGCGCGTACTTGAAGCGGACGACACCTTCGAGTCCGGCGTGCATGCCGCAGAGCGCCTGCTGATGGGCGGGCAACGCCCCAGCGCGATCTTCGTCGGCAACGACGAGATGGCGGCCGGTGTCTACCAGGTTGCGCTGCGCGCGGGTATTGCCGTGCCACAGCAGCTGTCGATCGTCAGCTACGACGACAGCCCGCTGGCCTCGCGGTTGTGGCCACCGCTGACCTCGGTGCGCCGTCATGTGTCCGACATCGGCCGCATGGCGGCGGCGATGCTGGTGCAGACCGAGGTGCCTGAGGCCCCGACTGCGGCCAGCGTGCATCCACAGCTGATGGTGCGCGGTTCCTGCCGGGCCGTGGACGCCTGAGTACCCTGCCCTCGCCTGCGCCGCCGCGACGGCGCAGGCAACAGGCATCACTGAAAACGGCGCACCCATGTGCGCCGTTCTCAGTGCGAAGCCGGGCGCGTTGTGCTTACACGTCTCCGCCGTCGGCCCAGCCTTCCCCCGTGCCCTTCTGGAACACGCGGTCATCGCTCTGCACGTCACCGGCAGGCAGGTGCGCCTGGTCGGCCAGTGCCGCGTAGATCGGGGTGAAGTCCGGCGACGTCGCCTGCATCAGCTGCTCGAAGCTGTCGATGACGAAGTAGGTCTTCTGGAAGGTGTCGATGCGGTACTTCGTGCGCATGATGCGCTGCAGGTCGAAGCCGATGCGGTTGGGCGCGGCCGATTCCAGCGAGTAAAGCGACTCGCCCTTCGACGACACGATGCCGGCACCGTAGATGCGCAGGCCTTCAGGCGTGTCGATCAGGCCGAACTCCACCGTGTACCAGTACAGGCGGGTCAGGTTCTGCAGCGCATCCGGGCCGATCGCGTGCGCTTTGACGCCGCCGCGCCCGTACGCCTCCATGTAATCGGCGAACACCGGGTTCATCAGCAGCGGCACGTGGCCGAACAGATCGTGGAACAGGTCCGGCTCGGCGATATAGTCGATCTGGTCCGGGCGACGGATCCACCAGGTCACCGGAAAACGGCGGTTGGCCAAGTGGTCGAAGAAATCCAGTTCCGGCAGCAGGCCTTCGACGCCGACCAGGGTCCAGCCGGTGGCCGCGCCGAGTACCTCATTGAGCTGGTCAAAGCGCGGAATCATGTGCGCGCTCATGCCCATCTCGTCCTGTGCATCCAGGAACTCCTGGCAGGCGCGGCCGATCAGCAGCTCGCGCTGGCGCTGGTACAGCGTGCTCCAGGTGGCGTGGTCGTCGGCGCTATAGGTGTCCCACGGCTGCTCGACGAGCGCGGTGGTGTACACCGGCACGTAGCCCTTGTCGGTCTGCTGGTGTTCGACGCGGCGGGGCTGGGCGAGGTCCATGCGGCACTCCTTGACGGGATACCCACGATGCTAGGGCAGGGCGCGCGCAACAGGGTTGCAAAAGTTGCGCCGATTGGCCTTGTTGGCGCAAGATCATTGCGTACTCACCATGTTGCGGGGCAACAATGGCCGGAGAAGTCCAGTTCGATCGCACGGATATACGCCTGCTGGCTGAAATCCAGCGGGATGGGCGCGCCACCAACGCCGAACTGGCGGCGCGGGTGAATCTTTCGCCTTCGGCCTGTCTGCGGCGGTTGCAGCGGCTGGAAAGCGAGGGTGTGATCGTCGGCTACGGCGCGCGGCTGGAACCGCGGCAGTTGCGCCTGGGCCTGCAGGCCTTCGTGCGCGTGCAGCTGGAAAAGCACGACCAGGCCGCCATCGGCCACTTCGTGGACAGCGTGCAGGGCTGGGATGAAGTGGTGGCCTGCCACGCGCTGACCGGCGACATGGACTACCTGCTGCACGTCTACGTGCGCGACCTGGAGCACTTCTCGCACTTCCTGCTGGACCGGCTGCTCAATGCCGGCGGCGTGGCCGATGCCAATTCCAGCTTCGTGCTGCGCACGGTGAAGGGGTTCCAGGCGTTGCCGTTGTCGCAGCTGGAGCCCTGAGCGACCACCGGGCGTGCCCGGTGGCCACGCATCAAGGAATCAGCACTTGTCCTTGCGGCCCATCAGCTTGCCGAGGCGCGAGGCTTCCTCGCACTTCGGCGCGGCCACCGGGGCCGGCGCCGCTGCAGCGGCGCGCGCGCGCTGCAGCTGCTGGATCTTCGCGCGGATCTGCGGCATGGCTGCCATCGCGGCCTTCTCGCCTTCCAGGATCGCGGTGCCACGCTGGCTGAAATCGGCGGCGCCGATGTCCAGCACCTTCGGGCGGATGACGATGTCGGCGCGCGCCAGTTCCTGCTCGCCCAGGCGCTGGCCCATGATCGAGATGGACTGGTTGACGATGCCCAGCATGTCGGTCGGCGCCTTCCCGCTGGCCTTGCTGGAAATGTCCACGGCGATCACGAAGTCGGCGCCGAGCTGGCGTGCGGCATCCACCGGCACCGGGCTGACCACACCGCCATCAATGTAGTTGCGACCGCCGATCTTCACCGGCTCGAACACACCGGGAATGCTGCTCGATGCGCGCACCGCCTGGCCGACGTTGCCGCGCACGAAGATCGCGCGCTCGCCGGTTTCCAGCTGGGTGGCGACGGCGGCGAACGGCTTCTTCAGGCGTTCGGCCGGACGGTTGGCGACCTGTTCGTTGACGTAGTCCTGCAGCTTCTGGCCCTGCACCAGGCCACCGGAGAACAGGCGCACATCGCGGATGCTGGCTTCATCCAGCGCCACCGCCTTGCTCTGCATCTGGAACGCGTCCATGCCGCTGGCATACAGCGCGCCGACCACGCTGCCGGCACTGGTGCCGGACACCACCGCGGGCTCGAAGCCATTGGCTTCCAGCATCTTGATCACACCGATGTGGGCGAAGCCCTTGGCCGCGCCACCGCCGAGCGCGATACCGATCTTCACCGGCTTGGCCTGCGGCACCACGGTGGGGGCCGGCGGCGGCGTGGGCCGGACCGGATCGCCGCCGCAGCCGGCCAGCAGGCCGATCAGGGCGACGGACAGCAGCATGCGGGGGCGGAACAGGCTCATCGGCAGTGCGCTCGCGGCGCCGGACTCGGGAAAGGGCGCCAGCATACCGAAGCCGTGGCGGGGCGGGCAGGGTGGGGGAGTTGCCTATTCAGCAAAAAACGACCCCGTAGGTGCCGACCTTGGTCGGCACACGCAGATTCCAGTGCCGACCAAGGTCGGCACCTACCAAACGAGTGGGTCAGAACCGGTTGTCGCCGTCCAGCATCCGGCCAAGACCCCCCAGCACCGAACCTTCGCCGCGGCTCTGGCCGCCGCCCTGCGGCGCTGCCATCCACATGCGGCCGGCCAGGCGCGAGAACGGCAGCGACTGCAGCCAGACCTTGCCTGGGCCGGTCAGCGTGGCCAGGAACACGCCCTCGCCGCCGAACAGCATGCTCTTGATGCCGGCGACCCGGCGCACGTCCATGTCCACCGTGGGGTGATACGCCACCACGCAGCCGGTATCCACGTCCAGGCGTTCACCGGCAGCCAGCTCGCGTTCGACCACGCAGCCACCGGCGTGGATGAACACCCAGCCGTCGCCTTCCAGCTTCTGCATGATGAAGCCCTCGCCGCCAAACAGGCCGGTCATGATCTTGCGCTGGAACTGCACGCCGATCTGCACGCCGCGCGCGCCGGCCAGGAAGCTGTCCTTCTGGCAGATCAGGCGGCCGCCGTGCTGGTCCAGTTTCATCGCCAGCACCGTGCCCGGGTAGGGCGCGGCGAAGGCGACCTTGCCCTTGCCGTGCCCGCTCTGCGTGTAGACGGTGGCGAACAGGCTCTCGCCGGTCAGCACGCGCTTGCCGGCGGCCATCACCTTGCCCATGAAGCCGCCGCCCTGGTCGCCGTTGGCGGCGCCGAACACCGTGTCCATCTGTACCGTGGCGTCCTTGAACATCAATGCGCCGGCCTCGGCGATGGCGCTCTCGCCGGGGTCGAGCTCGATCTCCACGAACTGCATTTCATGGCCGACGATGCGGAACTCGATGTCGTCGGCGCGGCCGCTGGCGCCGGCGGGGACCGGCGGTGGGGTGTTGGGCATGCCCGGGGCCGGCGCCTGCAGCTCGGCCACCTCGGCGGTCGGCGTCCACCCGCTCATGCCCTGGCACCAGGCCAGCGCGCGTGGATTGGCCTGCGCGTAGCGGCGCGCGGCCTCGTCATCAAGCGGGCCGATGCGCTCGGCCTGGGCGGAGGCATGGAAGTACCACTGGGTCATGGCGGCGGGTCCGTCGCGGTGGAAACCCCGAGTCTAGCGAGCACCCGGGGGCGCCGGTGATGGGGCCATGAACGGCGGGCATTTGCGGCGTAGGTGCTGTATTGCAACAATTATCTGGTAGCGCCGTTTTACCACCCCTCCAAACACAGCCTACCGCCATGTCCCCGACCCGTACTTCCCGTGGCCGCCTTCCGGTCGCGCGCCCCCTCGTTGCCGCTCTTTCCGCCCTGCTGCCGCTGGTAGCAGCCGCCCAGGAAACCCCCGCCGCCAAGGATCCGGTTGCCCTCGATGCCCTGCAGGTGACCGCGCAGCGCCGCGTCGAGAACGCCAAGGACGTACCGGTCGCACTGAGCGCGATCCAGGGCGAGAAGCTGGATGTGCTCGGCTCGGCCGGCGATGACATCCGCTTCCTGGCCGCGCGCGTGCCCAGCCTCAACATCGAGTCGTCCTACGGCCGCGCCTTCCCGCGCTTCTACATCCGTGGCCTGGGCAACACCGATTTCGACCTCAATGCTTCGCAGCCGGTGTCGCTGGTGTATGACGATGTGGTGCAGGAAAGCCCGCTGCTGAAGGGCTTCCCGCTGTTCGACCTGGCCAACGTGGAAGTGCTGCGTGGCCCGCAGGGCACGCTGTTCGGCCGCAACACCCCGGCCGGCGTGGTGAAGTTCGATTCGGCGCGTCCGTCGCAGGATGCCGACGGTTACGTGCGCGTGGGCTACGGCAGCTACAACAGCTGGAATGTGCAGGGCGCCTACGGCGGCCCGCTGACCGACCGCTGGTCGGCACGTGTCTCGGCGATCTACCAGCGCCGCGATGACTGGGTCGACAACACCCGCGCCGGTGCGCCCAACAGTGGCTTCGAAGGCTATGACGAAGCCGCCGGCCGCGTGCAGTTCCTGTACGAAGGCGACGACTTCGAAGCGCTGTTCAACCTGCACAAGCGCAAGCTCAACGGCACCGCGCGCCTGTTCCGCGCCAACATCATCCAGAAGGGCGGCAATTCGCTGGTCGAGAACTTCGACCGCGACAAGGTGGCCAACGACGGCGTCAACTTCTCCGACCTGGAAACCTGGGGCGGCAGCGCGCGCCTGCAGTGGAACCTCGGCTCGGTGACCCTGCACTCGATCACCGGCTACGAGACCGCCGAATCGCTCAACCGCGGTGACATCGACGGCGGCTACGGTGCGGCCTTCCTCGGTGCCGGCAACTACGGTCCGGGCCTGATTCCGTTCTCGTCGGAGTCGGCCGACGGCCTGCCGCACCACCGGCAGTGGACGCAGGAAGTGCGCATCGAGTCCAACGAATGGGGCCGCTTCGACTGGCAGGCCGGCGTCTTCTACTTCGATGAAGACGTGACCATCAACAACTTCAACTACGACTCGCTGACCCCGGGCAACCCGCAGACCGGCCACGTGGTGCAGAACCAGCGCAACAAGGCGTGGGCGGTGTTCGCTTCGGGCGACTTCGATGTCACCGACCGCTTCAAGCTCCGCGCCGGCGTGCGCTATACCCAGGACAAGAAGGACTTCAGCGCCAGCGTGCTGCAGGCCGTTCCGTTCGGCACCCCGGTCAGCGGCCCGTACCTGGCCAACACCGACGTCAACGACGTCAGCTGGGATGTCAGCGGCGTGTACAAGCTGACCGACGACATCAACGCCTACGCCCGCGTGGCCAAGGGCTTCCGCGCACCGTCGATCCAGGGCCGCCTGGCCTTCGCGCCGGGCCTGTCGCAGGCCGATTCGGAGAAGGTGATCTCGTATGAAGCCGGCATCAAGGCCGACCTGTTCGAGCGCCGCGCGCGCCTGGGCCTGAGCGTGTTCCGCTACAACGTCGACGGCCAGCAGCTGATCGCCGTGGGCGGCAGCAACAACACCGCCACCCTGCTCAATGCCGACAAGACCATCGGCCAGGGCGTGGAGCTGGACCTGGAGGCCTACCTGGCCGACAACGTCCTGCTGACCTTCGGCAGCAGCTACAACGACACCGAGATCAAGGACAAGAACCTGGCGGTGGCGATCTGCGGCGGTGGCTGCACCATTACCGACCCGACCACGGTGATCAACGGCCAGACCTATGCGCTGGTGAACGGCAACCCGTTGCCGCAGGCACCGAAGTGGATCCACAACGCGACCCTGCGCGTGGGCTTCCCGCTCAGCGACGGCAGCGAGCTGTACGCCTACACCGACTGGGCCTACCGCAGCGCGGTGAACTTCTTCATCTACGAGTCGCCGGAATTCCGCGGCCGTAGTTCGCTGGAAGGCGGCCTGCGCCTGGGCTACAACTGGGATTACGGCCAGTACGACGTCGCGGTGTTCGGTCGCAACCTGACCAACCAGACCCGCGTGGTCGGTGCGATCGACTTCAACAACCTGACCGGCTTCCTCAACGAGCCGCGGACCTGGGGCGTGGAGTTCACTGCGAAGTTCTGATGCGGTTGTTGCATTGATGCAATGAAGAAGGGCCGGCGCAATGCCGGCCCTTCTGCGTTCGGTGTCCGCCGGGCATGGCTCGGCGCTACCCATGCGTCGCAACCGGTAGTGCCGGCCGCTGGCCGGCAACGATCCATCCGGCGTGCGCTTACAGCGCGCTCTGCGGGCGCACCTTCAGCACGGCGTTCTCGGCCGCGCAGTCGCGGCTGGAATGCAGGCCGGCCTTGCGCGCGGCGGCGATCTCCTGGCGCGCGGCCAGCAGGTCCTTGTTGAACGCGGCGTTGTCGTGCAGGCGGGCCACGGCGGCGGCGCCCATGAAGCGGCCTTCCAGGATGTCGCTCTGCCAGTGCACGTTGCAGACCAGGCGGCTCTCGCCGTAGTTGCGGCCGCGGGCCTGGATCGCATCGGCTCGGTCCGGCGCGATCTCGGACAGGATCAGTGCCCAGGCCCAGCCGATCGAGGTGTGGCCGGATGGGTAGGAACCGTTCTTGCGCAGGCCTTCCTCGTCCTTCGGCGAGCAGGTCGGTTCACCGTTGACCATGAACGGGCGCGGGCGCTGGTAGTGGTTCTTGGCCGCCTTGGTGGCGGCGCTGGCGTCGATCCGGCTGCGCTCCAGCAGGCGGTACAGCGCCGGAGTCTTCACCGCGTCGACGTCGATGTCGGCGGCACAGGAGAAGTGGTTGGCGCCTTCGGGGAAGCCGAGTTCCGCATCGACGCCGGCCTGGGCGAAGCGCGCGCTGCCACGCAGTGCACGCGCTTCACGACTGACCTGTTCGTCCAAGGCAAGGGCGGCCGAACCGGCCACCGGCGGCGCCGGCACCAGGTCCAGGCTGGCCGGGACCGAATCCTTGTCCAGATAGCCCACGGCCTTGGTGGTGATGTTGGCCTCGACGGCGGTCGGCTTGGCGGCGGTGGCGGCACAACCGGCCAGGGCCACGGCCACGGCAAGGCAGAGCAGCGGGCGGGCAGGGTGGGAAATCAGCGACATGGACGGGCTCCGGGGAAAAAACATCGCGCCATGATCGCAGCCCGTATACGACACCGCAGTGGCCATCGGTCATACGGCCAGACCCGGCATGGTCATTGCCGCGATATGAAAAACGTCATCGAGTGGCGTCAGTCTCCTGAATCCGGGCGCAGCGCACGGACTTTCACGCCGCTGCACCGTGAGCATCGGCACAACGGCAAGCGCCAGGGCCGTCCAGTTCCAGCCGGGTCGGGGGGATCCGCAGACAGAGGGAGAGAAGCGATGCGCAGCACCGCAACAGGAAGTACCGTCCTGGCCCTGCTCCTCGGGCTTGCAGCAACGTCGGCGCAGGCCGCCGACGTGGTCGGCGTGGCCTTCGTGCATGGCACCGGCGCGCAGACCAATGCCACCCAGGACTACTGGCAGCCGGCCATCATCGACACCGTGCGCCAGGGCCTGCCGAACAGCAGCAACTACGTGGTCATCAACTGCGACTTCACCCAGTACATGTGGAAGCCGGAGGCCGCCGGCTGCCTGGCCAACCAGCTGACCGGCTTCATCGACAGCCGTGGCATCACCCAGCTGGTGGTGATCACCCACTCCAACGGCGGCAACGTGATGCGCTGGATCCTGTCCAACCCGACCTACGACAGCCGCTATCCGAAGATCATCCGTACGGTGCGCAAGGTCAACGCGCTGGCACCGTCCTCGGCCGGCACGCCGCTGGCCGATGCGGTGCTCAACGGCAACACCTTCGAAACCTCGCTGGGCTGGCTGCTGGGTTACAAGAACGACGCGGTGCGCCAGCAGCAGGTGGCGAGCATGGCCACCTACAACGCGCAGAACCTGTACGGCACCGCGGGTCGCCCGGCGCTGCCCAAACCGTTCCGCGCCGTGGTCGGCAGCGACGTGGAATCGGCGGTGTGGGACAACAACAGCTACTGCGGGGGCTACGCCGCCAATGTCGGTCTGGAGTTCACCCAGAACTGGCTGTCGTCCTGCTCCGACGGCTTCCTGGAGTGCAGCAGCCAGAAGGCCGCCGGCACCACCTGGTTCACCGACAAGCAGCGCACCAAGGATGCCGAGCCGCTCAGCCACAACCAGAGCCGCCGCGAGTGCTTCGGCCTCGGCACGATCCTGCGCACCGACCTGGCCCAGTGAGGGAGATGACCATGACGACCCATTCCACCTTGCTGGCCAGCGCGGTGCTGGCGGTGCTGGCCCTCTCCACAGCGCAGGCTGCGCAGCCGTTGAGTGCCGCACGTGCCGGCGATCAGGTGCCTGCGGCGCTGGTTGCCGCGCCGCTGCCGGCCGATGAAAGCGAACACGCGCCGCTGTCCTTTGCCTGGGCCCTGGACCCGGCACAGCCGCTGCAGGCGGCCACGCCGTATGCCTCGGTCAGCCGCAGCTACTGGCAGCAGGTCGATGGCACGCAACTGCAGCGCGGCCTCGATCTACCGCTGACGGCCGCCGATGCGGTGATCCAGCTGAGCCCGGCCGAAGGCGCGCGTGCAGTGCCGGCCAACTCGCTGCAGGTGCGCGACCCGGCAGGCCGCAGCAGCGTGGCCCGCAGTGTCGACGCGCGCGCGCTGCAGGAGGCCGGCATGCCGGTGAGTGATGGCAGCAGCATGCTGCGTACCGGCGCGACCAGTGCGGCCGGTGCGTACACGCTGCAGAGCGCGCAGGCACAGGGCCGCTACGTGGTGCAGGTGCTGGAACCGAACAGTCCGCTGCGGCTGGAGGTGCAGGCCAACCAGGCGCAGGTGCTGGCCGGTGGCAACCTGCAGCTGCAGGCGCGCCTGCTGGAAGACGGCGCTACTCCCGCAACGCTGGCCTCGCGCCGCAGCAGCCTGGGCGGTGAAGCGTTGCTGGTTGCGCCGGACGGCCGCAGTTGGCCGCAGCGCCTGCTGCGCACCACCGATGGTGCCCTGCGTGCGCAGGTGCGGATTCCGGCTGATGTCGGCAACGCGCAGGGGCTGTGGGAGCTGCAGGTGTTCGCCCAGGCCGATGGTGTGTTGCGCGATGGCAAGGTCGCCTTCGCGGTGGCGCGTCCGACCGCCCGCTTCAGTGGCCAGGCGGCGCCGGACCCGGCCAGTCGACAGGTCGCACTGCCGCTGCAGGTAGCCGCCGCTGGCCGTTACGAGGCGCGTGGCACGCTGTATGCCACCGGCCACGATGGCCAGCTGAAGCCGGTCGCGCAGGCGCATGCGGCCGCGTGGTTCGATGGTCCGGGGCGTGGCCAGCTGGTGCTGCCGTTCGACCAGGCCGCGTTGCCGGCCGGCTTCGGCGCGCCGTACGAGCTGCGCGACCTGCAGCTGCAGGATCAGAGCCGGATGGCACCGATCGAATCGCGCGCGCTGGCGTTGCGGTTCTGAGGTTGCGTGCAGCGGGCCGGGTTCCGGCCCGCTGCACCGGCATGGCGACGGAATGGCATCACATGGGGAATGGGATCACGAGGGGGGATGCCATGACGGGGGGATGGCATCACGACGGGGAATGACATGACGACGGGGTAGAGTCGACTGTTAGTCGACTGCCCTTCGCCTGAATCGCAAAGATCCCGCGCTGCGCGCGATAGTCGACTAACAGTCGACTCTACCGCCGCCGGTTTCCGGGCCCATCGGTTTCCCAGGCCCGTCGGTTTCCAAGCCCCTTGTTTCCCTCGAGGGCTCCGTCTCAGCCCGCGTACGCGGTCAGCCGGCCTTCCTGCTCGCATACGGTGATCGCGCCGCCGAACACCGCCGACAGCGGTTCGTTGCGCAGCAGCTCGGCGCGGGTGCCGTCGGCCAGTACGCGGCCGTCGCGCAGCAGCACCACCCGCTCGATTTCGGGAATGATCTCTTCGATGTGGTGGGTCACCAGCACCAGGGTGATGCCCTGCTGCGCCAGTACCCGCATGGTCGCTACCAGTTGCTCGCGGGCCACCAGGTCCAGCCCGGTGGAGGGTTCGTCCAGCAGCAGTGCCTGCGGCCGGTTGACCAGCGCGCGGGCGATCAGCACGCGGCGGGTCTCGCCGGCCGACAGTTCGGCATAGGCGCGCTCGCGCAGTGCCAGCGCGCCGGTCATCGCCAGTGTCTCACCGACGCGTGCACGCATGTCGGCAGTCACCTCGCGGAAGGCCGGCACCACGTAGCTGGCGAAGAAGCCGGACAGCACCGCCTGTTCCACGGTCAGTCCCGGCATGTCGGCCAGGTTGCTGCTGAGGTCGCCGGTGACGATGCCCAGCTGCGAACGCAGCCGGTCCACCTGCCAGCGGTTCTGGCCCAGCACCTTCACGGCCACCGTGCCGTCGCTTTGCGCCAGCGGGTACAGCTCGCGGGTGATCAGCTTGATGAAGGTCGATTTGCCGCAACCGTTGGGGCCGAGCAGGGCGGTGTGCTGGCCCTGCGCAATGCGCAGGCTGAGCCCGTGCAGCACCTTCACCTGGCCGCGCACCACGGTGGCGCGGTCCAGTTCGATCAAGGGGGGCAGCTCCGCAACGGGCGGGGCGGCAGTCATGGTGCTGGCGCGTGGATCAAGGCTCGACAACTCAGGTCCCCAACTGTGAACGGTGCCACGGATGACGGTGGCAATCACCGCCGCAGGGATGCAGTTTGCAACGCAAGCGCCCATGATGTCTGCCATCCCCGCGTCGATACGGAGAGCCGCCATGCCCGATGCCCTGATGTCCCTGTTGACCGGTGGTGTGCTGGGCCTGGGCTGGTGGGCCATGCTGGCGGTGCTGCTGGTCTTCACCCAGGTGACCATCTTCTCGGTGACCCTGTACCTGCATCGCAGCCAGGCCCATCGCGGGGTCGATTTCCACCCGGCACTGGCCCACGTGTTCCGGTTCTGGCTATGGCTCACCACGTCGATGATCACCCGCGAATGGGTAGCCATCCACCGCAAGCACCACGCCAAGGTGGAGACCGAGGACGATCCGCACAGTCCGGTCACCCGCGGCATCGGCAAGGTGTTCTGGCACGGCGTGGAGCTGTACCGGGAAGCTCGGGGCCAGCGCGCGGACATCGAGCAGTACGGGCGCGGCACCCCCGATGATGCGATCGAGCGCCGCCTGTATACCCCGCATGCCACGTTGGGGCCGGTGCTGCTGTTCGCGATCAATACCGTGTTGTTTGGCCTGCCCGGCGTGGCCCTGTGGGCGATCCAGATGGCGTGGATTCCGTTCTGGGCGGCCGGCGTGGTCAATGGCCTGGGTCACTGGTGGGGCTACCGCAACTACGAGTCCGCCGATACCTCCACCAATCTCACGCCGTGGGGGTTCTGGATCGGTGGCGAGGAGCTGCACAACAATCACCATGCCTTCCCCAGCTCGGCGCGCTTTGCGATGCGGCGCTGGGAATTCGACATCGGCTGGAGTGCGATCCGCCTGCTGCAGGCGCTGCGCCTGGCCAAGGTGCTGCGGGTGGCGCCGGCCATGGACGTGCGCCCGAACATCGCCGTGCCCGATGCCGAAACCCTGAAGGCGCTGCTGTCGCACCGCTTCCAGGCGATGACCGATTACCAGCGCAACGTGTTCATGCCCGCCCTGCGCGAGGAGGCCGCTCACGCCGGTGCCAAGCTGCGCCGCCTGCTGCCGCGCCGGTTGCGCCGTGGCCTGGTCAATGATGGTCGCTGGTTGAAGCCCGATAGCCGCGCCCAGCTGAGCGAATGGGTGGCACAACGCCCGCGCATCCGCACCCTGGTGGAGTATCGCGCGCGGCTGGCGGCGCTGCTCGAGGCCCGCGGCCACGATGCGGCCGAGCGCCTGCACCAGCTGCAGGCCTGGTGCCGCGAGGCCGAGGAAAGCGGTATCGCGGCGTTGCAGGCCTACGCCGCACGATTGAAGGGCTACAGCCTGGTGGGCGCGTGAGGGCAGGGTACGGACTATTGCTGGCGGCGCTGCTGCCGGGCGCGGTGCTGGCCCAGGTCACCGACACTGCCAGCTACCTGCAGCGGATGGACAGCGATGGCGACGGCAAGGTCAGCGAGGCCGAGTACGTGCAGTGGATGCTGTATGCCTTCGACCGCATGGACCGCAATGGTGATGGCGTGTTGACGGCCGAGGAACTGCCCGGTGGCAAGGGCAGGGCGATCAGCCGCGAGCAGCAGCGGCAGGTGATCGTGCAGCGCTTCCACACGCAGGATGCCAACGGCGACGGCTTCCTGGATGCACGGGAGCTGGCGGCGCCGCCGCGCTGACTCTGCACCGTCGCCGGGCATGGCCCGGCGCTACCAGGTGCACTGGTCCCGGTAGCGCCGGGCCATGCCCGGCGTAGAATCGCCGCATGCCTGAACTGCCCGAAGTCGAAACCACACGCCGCGGCCTGGCGCCGCACCTGCAGGGCCGCCGCGTGCATGGCGTGATCCTGCGCCGGGCCGATCTGCGCTGGCCGATTCCGCCGGAAGTGGCCGAGCTGCTGCCGGGGCAGCGCATCGAGGACATCCGCCGCCGCGCCAAATACCTGCTGCTGGACACCGCCATCGGCAGCGCCGTGCTGCACCTGGGCATGTCCGGCAGCCTGCGCGTGCTGCCCGGTGATACCCCGCTGCGCGCGCATGACCACGTCGACATCAGCCTGGACAACGGCCGCCTGCTGCGATTCAACGACCCGCGCCGCTTCGGCAGCCTGCTCTGGCAGCCGGCCGGCGAGATCCACCCGCTGCTGCAGGGGCTGGGCCCGGAGCCGCTGGACGAAGGGTTCGACGGCGATTACCTGTTTGCGCGCAGCCGTGGCCGCAGTGCGCCGGTGAAGACCTTCCTGATGGACCAGGCGGTGGTGGTGGGCGTGGGCAACATCTACGCGGCCGAGAGCCTGTTCAAGGCCGGCATCAGTCCGCTGCGCGAGGCGGGAAAGATCTCGCGCGAACGCTACCAGCGCCTGGCCGACGCGGTGAAGGAGATCCTGGGCTACGCCATCACCCGCGGCGGCACCACCCTGCGTGATTTCATCAGCCCCGATGGCGCGCCGGGCTACTTCGAACAGGAACTGCTGGTGTACGGCCGCGACGGGCTGCCCTGCCCAAACTGTGGCCGCGCGCTGAAGCACGCCACCATCGGCCAACGCGCCAGCGTCTGGTGCAGCCACTGCCAGCGCTGAGCCGGCGGCCAGCGGCAGCTGAACGGGCAGGGCGCGTCTCCGCTGCCCGTTAACGTTTGTCTGCCTATGATGGCCGACCTTCCTCCCTGTGCCTGACGCGCCTGCATGCAACGACGCGACTTCATCCGCAATGCCTCCCTCGCCCTGGCTGCATTCGGCCTGCCGTCCCTGCCCGCGTGCGCGGCCAGCAAGAGCGGCCAGATGGGCCTGCGCCGCCTCGGCCAGCCGCAGCCGTTCGACTTCGCCACCCTGAAGGGCCAGGCGCGCGCGCTGGCACAGGCGCCCTACAAGAGCCACAAGCGGGTGCTGCCGGGTCGTCTGGAAGGACTGGACTGGGACCAGTACCAGTCGATCGGCTACCGCCAGGACCACGCCCTGTGGGCCGACCAGCCGGGCAAGTTCCAGGCCAAGTTCTTCCACCTGGGCCTGTACTTCCATTCGCCGGTGCGCATGTTCGACGTGGTCGACGGCAAGGCGCAGGAACTGGCCTATGACGGCGCGGCGTTCAACTACGGCAAGAGCGGCATCAAGGATGGCGAGCTGCCGGCTGACCTCGGCTTCGCCGGCTTCCGCCTGAACACCCGCAAGGATACCGACCGCGATTTCGCTGCCTTCCTCGGCGCCAGCTATTTCCGCGCGGTCGGCAAGGAAGGCCAGTACGGCCAGTCCGCGCGTGGCCTTGCGATCGACACCGGCATGGGCAAGCCGGAGGAATTCCCGGACTTCATCGCCTACTACCTGGAACAGCCGTCGGCCGATTCGGAGACGATCGTGGTCTACGGCCTGCTGGATTCGCCCAGCGTGGCCGGCGCCTACCGCTTCGCGATCACCAATGGCGACGTGCTGCTGATGGACATCGACAGTGCGCTGTACCCGCGCAAGGCGATCGAGCGGTTGGGCATCGCCCCGTGCACCAGCATGTACCAGGTGGGCGAGAACGACCGCCGCATGGCATGGGACTGGCGCCCGGAGATCCACGATACCGATGGCCTGTCGCTGTGGACCGGCGCCGGCGAATGGATCTGGCGGCCGCTGCTGAACCCGCGCAACCTGCGTTTCAACATGTTCGTGGATCGCAACCCGCGCGGCTTCGGCCTGCTGCAGCGCGACCGCAATTTCGACCATTATCAGGACGACGGCGTGTTCTACGAGAAGCGCCCGTGCCTGTGGGTGGAGCCGAAGGGCGAATGGGGCGAGGGCTCGGTGCAGCTGGTGGAGATTCCCACCGTGGACGAGACGTTCGACAACATCGTGGCGTTCTGGAACCCGAAGGAAAAGCCGCAGCCGGGCCAGGAGCTGCTGGTCGGCTACCGCCTGTACTGGGGCGCCGAACCGCCGGCGCGCCCGCCGCTGGCGCACTGCGTGGCCAGCCGTACCGGCCTGGGCGGCGTGGTCGGCAAGAAGCGCGAGTACTTCAGCTGGCGCTTCGCGGTGGACTTCGAGGGGGGCGAGCTGGCCAGGCTGATCGACAAGGCCGAGGTCGAGGCGGTGGTGGAAGCCAGCCGCGGCCGGGTCGAGATCGTGTCGGCGCGGCCGCTGCGCGAAATCGATGGTTACCGCGCGATGTTCGACCTGGTGCCGCCGGAGGGCAGCACCGAGCAGATCGATATCCGCCTGTTCCTGCGCAGTGGTGGCAAGACGCTCACCGAGACGTGGCTGTACCAGTACACCCCGCCGCCGGCGGGTGCGCCGGAGCGCACGCTGTACTGAGTGGGTCGGGATTGCAGGGCTTGCAGCCCTGCACCTGCTGCAGTCAACGGCAACAGCAACAGCTGACTATCCGTGGGATGGCGGGGTGGGTCCGGTTACGGGGGGTGCTGCAAGTACGTCCATGTAAGCTCGGTCGCCGCATCCATGCGGCTCACGCCCCCGCAACCGGACCCACCCCGCCTTCGACAGATCGTCGCGATCTGTTGGAATTGCTCATGGGGTCAGATCCGTTTTCCGAAGGAAAACGGATCTGACCCCGGAACTTGATTCGATATCTGACAATTTCATCCACGCATGGCGTGGATCTACTGGCCGCCGGCCAATTGTCGAAGGCGGGGCACTGTGGGTTTGCGGGGTGTGAGCCGCATGGATGCGGCGACCAAGGCTACATGGACGTACTTGCGCCGTCCCCGCACACCCACAGTGCCCCGCCATCCCACGGAATGCCAGCTTTCGCTGTTGACGTTGCTGTTGCCTCTGCGGGTGCAGGGCAGCAAGCCCTGCAAAAGAACACGCCTTACAGCGGCAGGGGCGCCTGCGCCGGGTCGATCCGCCCTTCACCGCGGGTGATCTTCTTGAACTCGGCACGGCTGACCGACACGTAGCGGTCGTTGCCACCGATCTCCACCTGCGGGCCATCCTTTACCGCGTGGCCATGTTCGTCCACGCGTACCGTCATCGTTGCCTTCTTGCCGCTGTGGCAGATGGTCTTGATCTCCTGCATCTCGTCGGCCCAGGCCAGCAGGTACTGGCTGCCCTCGAACAGCTCGCCGCGGAAATCGGTGCGCAGGCCGTAGCACAGCACCGGAATCCGCAGCTGGTCGACCACCTCGCTGAGTTGCCAGACCTGGGCGCGGGTGAGGAACTGTGCTTCATCCACCAGCACGCAGCCCATCGGGCCGTTGGCGGCCAGGTCCTGCTCGACCCACTGCTGCAGGTCGGTGTCACGGTCGAAGGCCATGCCGTCGGCACGCAGGCCGATCCGCGAGGCCACCACGCCGGCGCCGGCACGATCATCCAGGCGCGGGGTCAGGATCGCCACCCGCATGCCGCGCTCGCGGTAGTTGTGCGCGCTCTGCAGCAGGGTCGTGGTCTTGCCGGCGTTCATCGCCGAATAGTAGAAATAGAGCTTGGCCATCGGCCAATTCTAGTCGTCCACCGCCTTGTCGTCGCGGACCGCGTCCGGCCGTCCTATCTCGACGCTGGGGGTGAGCGCGGGGCGCCACTAATTGTCCTGCAGGCACCAGTTGTCGGCGACGCGCCAGTAGTCGTTGTCGTAGACGATGCTGCCCGGCGTCACGATGCCCTGCTCGTTGCCGCGGCGGGGGACGACGATCAGGCCGGAGCTCACGTACCCGAGGCGGCTGCCGGTGATCTGCTGGCGGCCGTCCCTGAGGGCGCGCTCCATGCGAGGCTTGGTCACGCGGTCGCCATAGTCGGCATAGACCTGCTGGCCGCGCTCGATCGCCTGTGCCTGCTGCAGTGCGCCCAGGCGTGCCCAATAGTGCTCCCGCAGCACCAGGAAATCGGGATACATGCGCTCGGCGGCAAGGTCCATCCAGATGTAGGCCATCACCGGATCGGCCCGGGTACCGAGGCCCTCCTGGTACAGCCGCGCCACCATGGCCTGGGAGAATTTGTCGGCGTAGCGCGCCGAACGCTTCTAGTAGTCCAGCGCCCTGGCGGGCTGTCTGTCCCGTTCGGCCTGCTGGGCCATGCTGCGTCAGAACAGGTCCGGATGGGCATCGAAGAAGCCTCCGGTCAGGACGGTTGGCGGGAAACGTCAGCGCCCCGCGCCTTCCACGGGGCTGAGTGGGCCGACCTCGACGCTGCGGCCGCGGAATTCCTGTTCCCAGATGCGGTCCTGCATGCACCAGTACGCTGCAGGGTCCCAGTACGCATCCCGATAGTAGTCATCGCCACGGGTCGGCCAGCCGGCTTCCGGGCCGTCGGACAGTTCCACCTGCAGCATCGAGCTGACCCAGCCGGTACGGCTGCCGGTCAAGCGGCGGCGGTCCACGCGCATGGCAGCCTCCATGCGTGGCTTGGCCGTGGCATCGCCGTAGGCCGCATACAGCGCCGGCCCTTCGGTGAGCACCCGTTGCCGCTGCGCGGCATCCAGGCGGTTCCAGTAGCGCTCGCGCTCCAGCAGCAGGTCGCGGTAGCCGCGTTCGGCGGCCAGGTCCATCCAGATGTAGGCCAGCACCGGATCAGGGGCGGTACCCGTGCCCTCCTGGTACATGCGCGCGACCAGCGACTGCGACAGCTTGTCGGCGTGCGCGGCTGCCCGCTTGAAGCGCACCAGCGCATGATCGGGCCGGCCCTGTCGCCACGACTGCAGGCCCAGCTCGCGCCAGTGCAGGTCAGGATGAGCCTGCAGGAAGCCCTGGGTCATCAGCGCAGACCGCAACGATGCGCCAGGATCGGGCGCGCAGTCCGCGCTGCGGGCGTCCAACGGCGCCAGCAGCAACAGCAGGGTGCCCAGCAGGGCGGCAGAGGCGGTCGGGCGCATGCACCTGGCTCCAGTGCTCCGGTGGCGAATCAATAGCTTAGGAACGGTGTGCATGCAAGTCAGGTCCGCCCGCTGCGGCCCCGCTACAATCCCATTCCCATGCACGGTCTCAATCCCCCCCAAGCCGCCGCCGTCCTGCATATCGAAGGTCCGTTGCTGGTGCTCGCCGGCGCGGGCAGCGGCAAGACGCGCGTGATCGTGGAAAAGATCGCCCACCTGATCGGCAGCGGTCGCTACCCGGCACGCCGCATTGCAGCGATCACCTTCACCAACAAGTCGGCCAAGGAAATGCGCGAGCGTGTGGCCAAGCGCCTGCGCGAGCAGGACGCCGACGAGGTGACCATCTGCACCTTCCATGCGCTGGGCCTGAAGTTCCTGCAGATCGAACACGCGGCCGTGGGCCTGAAGCGTGGCTTCTCGATCTTCGATGCCGATGATGCCGCCGCGCAGATCAAGGACCTGATGTACGGGGCCAAGCCCGACGACATCGAGGACATGAAGAACCTGGTGTCGCGCGCCAAGAACGCCGGCCTGTCGCCCGAGCAGGCGATGGCCGCCGCGCGCAGCAACCGCGAGAAGGAAGCGGCCAGCGTCTACGAGCGCTACCAGCTGCGCCTGACGGCTTTCAATGCGGTCGACTTCGATGACCTGATCCGTTTGCCGGTGCAGATCCTGGAAGAGAACCCGGAGATCGCGCTGGCCTGGCGTGAGCGCATCGGCTACCTGCTGGTGGACGAATGCCAGGACACCAACGACGCGCAGTACCGGCTGCTCAAGCAGCTGGCCGGCGACAAGGGCAACTTCACCTGCGTGGGTGACGATGACCAGTCGATCTACGCCTGGCGCGGTGCCAACCCGGAAAACCTGCAGCAGATGGGGCGCGACTACCCTGCGCTGGAAATCATCAAGCTCGAGCAGAACTACCGCTGCTCCAACCGCGTGCTGCGCGCGGCCAACGCGCTGATCGCCAACAACCCGCATGAGCACCTGAAGAAGCTGTGGAGCGACCAGGCAGACGGTGAACGCATCCGCGTATGGGAATGCCGCAACAGCGAGCACGAAGCGGAAAAGGTCGCGGCCGAGATCGCCTTCGTGGCGCAGTCGCGCAACGTGCCGTGGAGTGATTTCTGCATCCTGTTCCGCGGCAACTTCCAGTCACGGCCGCTGGAAAAGGCGATGCAGCTGCTGCGCATCCCTTACCACCTGACCGGCGGCACCATGTTCCTGGAGCGTCAGGAAGTGAAGGACACGCTGGCCTGGTTGCGGCTGCTGGTGAATCCGGACGACGACACCGCGTTCATGCGTGCGGTGCAGTCGCCCAAGCGCGACGTCGGTGCCGGCACGCTGGCCAGGCTGGCCGAACTGGCGCAGGAAAAGGACATGCCAATGGCGCAGGCCGCCGAGGCGATCGGTGCCCTGCAGCAACTGCCGCCGCGCGCAGCCAACAGCCTGGCGCGCTTCACCGACATCCTGCGCGACCTGCGCGCGCAGATGCGTCAGGTCACCTCGGGCGACATGATCCGCAAGGTCGCCAAGGAATCGGGCCTGCTCAGCGAACTGCGCCAGCAGGCCAAGGAAGAGGCCAGCTACCAGCGCCGCGCCAACAACATCGAAGAACTGGCGCAGTGGTTCGAGGGTGGCCCGCGCGGCGCCACTGCCGCCGACCTGGCCGGCCAGTTGGCGCTGCTGTCGCGCAGCGACAAGGACGAGGGTGGCAACCAGGTGCGCATGATGACCATGCACGCCTCCAAGGGCCTGGAATTCCCGTACGTGTTCATCGTTGGCTGCGAGGACGGCGTGCTGCCGCACCAGGTCAGCCTGGACGAGGGCAACCTGCAGGAAGAGCGGCGCCTGCTGTACGTGGGCATCACCCGCGCCAAGATCCAGCTGTGGATGAGTTACAGCAAGCTGACGCGCAAGTTCGGTGAGCATGTGCGGCTGAAGCCGAGCCGGTTCTTCGATGAGATCCCGGCCGAGGAGATCCAGCGTGATGGCGCTGATCCGGTGGCCGATGCGGCGCGCAAGAAGGAACGGGCGAGTGCGGGGTTGGCGGCGATCGAAGCGTTGTTCGACTAGGGCGCTCCAACGGCGCCGCCCCTCCGTGGTGGAGCACGCGTTGGTTCCGCAGTGTGGCCGATCGGGGTGGGTTCGCGGGGGACGCCGTGAACCCGTCCCTGGGGGCTTAGCCGCGCCATCCATGGCGCGGATACCCCCGCGAACCCACCCCGATCGGCCTCTGACAGATGCCGGGCGCTTCCTTCCACGGCAATGCAAAGAAAATCAAAAGCAGCAGCCGGGCTTGAGGCAGAATCGGGGTTTCGGCTGGAGGTCCACCTGTGCAACCGATCGAGAGTGAACGCCTGCGCCTGCGTGCGATCGAGCCTGATCGCGATGCGGCGCCGATGCTGGCGCTGTTGAATGATCCGGGCTTCGTGCGCTTCATTGGCGACCGCAATGTGCGCAGTGAGGCGCAGGCGCGGGAGTACATCGCGCTGCGGGTGCTGCACAGCTATGCGTTGAACGGGTTCGGCATGTATGCCATCGAGCGCCTGTCCGATGGTGCCTGGCTGGGCAACGCCGGGCTGGTGCGGCGTGATGGCCTGCCGGGGCCGGACATCGGCTATGCCGTGCTGTCGGAATTCGCCGGGCAGGGGTATGCCGGTGAGGCGGCGCGGGCAGTGTTCGCGCACGCGCGTGGCGCGCTGGGACTGCAGGATCTGTATGGCATTACTGATCTGGACAACGTGGTGTCCGGGAAGATCCTGCTGGGCCTGGGCATGCAGGAGCGCGGGGTGATCCAGTTGCCAGGAGTGGATTCACCCAGCCGGTTGTACGCGACACCGGGGGCGGTGGCGGTCTCAGCCCCGCGCTCATGACGCAATCTGCACGAATCGAATGAGAACTCTTGTATTTGGCGATAAACCGGCATGTCGTCCGGTTCACCGCCGATGCTTCCGGCTTTGATGAGGGTGACCGACGCGCCGCATTGGACAGCGCTGTGGTCATTACCCAAACCCGGAAACTCCAGGAGTTCTCATGAAGCCCATGACCTTGGCCGTGACGATGTTGTTGAGCATGGCGTCTGCATCCGCATCTGCATTCACGCTTCCCCAGATGGGCGCTCTTTCGCCACGTTCCAGTACACAGGCGTGTCAGAACGCATGGAATGCGTCGTCTGCCAGCCGCAGTTGCCATGTCAACCGCATTGAAGGGCGACCCGGCACGCAGTGCTTCATCAATGTCAGCTGCGTGCGCAACAACGGCAGCAAACTGGTGAATCAGTACACGATGGAGGAATGGGGGGTACGCGCCCTGTCCAACTGCGACGGAATTCTCAGGGTCGGAGGGTGCTGATCCACGGATCGATCCTGCGCCGATCGGTGCGGGGTGACCGGCCAGGGGTCGGCACTACCTGATGCGGACGGGGTCGGAGCCCGCGCTGCGGGATCCGGCCCCGGCAGGCTGCGTCAGCCGCGCAGTTCTGCCAGCTGCGCCTGCAGTTCGGCCACCGCCGCTTCCAGCTGGGCCACGCGCTCGGCCAGGCCCGGGTCGACCGCATCGCTGCTGCCACCGCCGCTGCTGGCGTACTTCGCCGCCAGCGCCGCGCCGTCCACTTCGCCGCACAGCAGGTGCATGTAGCGGTCTTCGCGCTGGCCGTTGGCGCGCGGCAGCACCACCAGCAGCGCGCGCTGCTGCAGGCGCTCGATGGCGTGGCGGGCTTCGTCGGTATCGGCGAAGCGGTGCAGGCGCTCGCTGCGCGAGACCAGCTCACCCAGCGTCTGCGGACCGCGCAGCAGCAGCATCGCCAGCAGCACGGTCTGCTGCCGGGTCAGGTCCAGCGCGCCCTGCAGCCGGTGTTCGTAACGGTCGGCGCGCGAAGAAAAGTGCTGGCGGGCCAGGCCCAGGGTTTCCAGCTGGCGCAGGGCGTGCTGCACGCTGCCGGCGTCAACGTTCATCACCGGCTCGCGGGCGGTCTTCTGGTTGGCGGCCGACTGGGCCGCATTGACCGTCAGCGGGTAGGTGTCCGGTGTGGTTGCCTCCTTCTCCACCAGGCAGCCCAGCAGGCGGGCCTGCACGGCGTCGAGCAGGGGAACGTCGGGGGTCTGGACGGAATCGGTCATGGCGGCCTCCGGAAGGGCAACGGGTCAACCGCCAAGCATAGCCGTCCCGAGGCCGCCTTTGCCGGTAAAATGCGCGGGTATATCTGATTGCCGGTGAATCCATGCGTCGTCCTGTTTCCCTGTCTCTGACCCTGCTCGCCACTGCGGCGCTGGGCCTGTCCGCCTGCAAGCGCGTGGATGCGCCTGCTGCCGAAGCCGCTGCCCCGGAGGCCCCGGCCGCTGCCGCCAAGGCTGATGGCGCGCTTGATGCGACCGCCAACGACAATCTCAATGCCGTGCTGTGGATGCAGCGCGCACAGGAGTACAAGGCGATCACCGAGCAGACCTACCGTGCCGCCGCCGACCACCTGGATGCAGCGCTGAAGGAAGCCCACTGGGACGCGCTGGTGCCGGAAGAACGCGGCAACGAGGCCAAGGGCCTGAAGCCGGCCGTGGTACTGGACGTGGACGAGACCGTGCTGGACAACTCGCCCTACCAGGCGCGCCTGGTGCGCGACGGCAAGGAATACGACGAGCTGAGCTGGGACCAGTGGGTGGCCGAGAAGAAGGCCAAGGCCATTCCGGGCGTGGTTGATTTCGCCAAGGCCGCCAACGCCAAGGGCGTGACCCTGCTGTACATCTCCAACCGCGCCGTGCACCTGAAGGACGCGACCCTGGCCAACCTGCGCGAGCAGGGCCTGCCGGTGGCCGATGACAGCGTGTTCCTGGGCCTGGGCACCGTGGTCGAAGGGTGCGAGCAGGCCGGCAGCGAGAAGAACTGCCGCCGCCGCCTGGCCGGGCAGAAATACCGCGTGCTGATGCAGTTCGGCGACCAGCTGGGCGACTTCGTGGAAGTGACCGCCAACACCAATGACGGTCGTGACGCGCTGCTGCAGCAGTACCACGACTGGTTCGGCGAGCGCTGGTGGATGCTGCCGAACCCGACCTACGGCGGCTTCGAGCCGGCGCAGTTCAACAATGACTACAGCCAGTCGCGCCAGGCCCGCCACGACGCCAAGCGCGCTGCCCTGGACTACGCGCCGTGAGCCGCGCGCCGCTGCCGCTGCGCGACGACGAGCGCCTGATCTTCGCGCTGGACGTGCCAGATCGCGTGCAGGCGCTGGAGTGGGTCGACCGCCTCGGCGACAGCGTGGCGTTCTACAAGATCGGCATGGAACTGCTGGCGTCGGGCGAGTACTTCCAGGTGCTGGACGAGCTGGCCCGCCGCGACAAGCGCGTGTTCGTCGACCTGAAGTTCTTCGATATCCCGGCCACTGCCGCGGCGGTGATCAAGCGCCTGTCGCAGTGGCCGGTCAGCTACGCCACCATCCACGGCTGGCACCCGGCGATGATGGAAGCCTGCGCCGCCGCCAACAGCAGCGACATGCGCCTGCTGGCGGTGACCGTGCTGACCTCGATGGGCCGCCCGGACCTGGCGCAGATGGGCATCGACCGTGAACCGGTGGACGTAGTGGTCGAACGCGCGCTGGCCGCGCAGGCGGCCGGTATCGATGGCGTGATCGCCTCGGGCCAGGAAGCCGGCCCGATCCGCGCCGCTACCGGCGCCGGGTTCTCGATCGTCTGCCCGGGCATCCGCCCCGGTGGCCCGGTCGGCGATGACCAGAAGCGTACCGTTGGCGTGGCCCAGGCCTTTGCCGATGGCGCCGATGCCATCGTGGTTGGCCGTCCGATCCGCCTGGCCACCGATCCGCAGGCCGCGGCGCGGGCCATCCAGCAGGAAATCGCGTCGGCGCTGGCTGCGCGCTGAGATTCCGTTGCGCAGGCTGCAGGCCCGAACGCCATCCCGACCCGCGCGGGATGGCGTTTCTGCGTCCGTCCACCGAGCGGTTGTGCCCGAATCGCCGCAAAACCTGCCGTAGATTTCATTGCTTCTACGTCCATCATCCGGTGGATCAATAAAATCAATGATTTATACGACGATAGGTAAAGTGTTGCCTTAACTTGAACGGCAGCGTAGGATCGCCGCCATCCGGTCCTCGGACCGGACATGTGCCACAACACTGTCCACCGGCCCTGCGCCGGTTTGAAGAGCCTGTGATCCCCGTGATCCCGGCTCTTTTTTTATGCGCCGGGCCAGCGTCCCCTGCCGCTGGCAGCGCGATCTGCCCCTCTTGCTGGCGGAAACCGTGACGTCCCGGCTTGCCGCTGTCACGTCACAGGCCGCAAGATGCGGACCGGTCCGGGGAGTCCGAGTGCATGAGCGTGGCAGTGCGAGGAAGGTCTGCGCGTGGATGGGGGCTGGCAGCCATGCTGCTGCTGGCCGTGGCGGCGTGTCGTGAATCGGCCCAAGACCCGGCCAAGCCGGCGGCTGAGCCGGTCGCGGCGGTGCAGGCGATGGCGCTGCGCCTGGCCGAGGACGATCTGGTCGGCTACGCAAAGCTGTCGGTACCGCCGAGCCAGTACCAGCGCCTGCAACAGGCCTGGACCGAAGGCCACAGCCAATGGCCGCTGACCGAACTGCCGCTGGGCGACCAGCTGCTGCCGATGCTGGCCGCACTGCGCAAGCCCAACGCCGGTGCAGAACTGCAGCGCAGCTTCGATCGCCAGCTGGCCGGCCAGGCCGGCGCCGTGCGCCAGGCCGCACAGTCGATGGGCAACTTCGGTGTGCAGTACCTGCGCCACCAGAAGGGCTATACGCCTGGCCAACAGGCGCATTACATCGCCCTGGTCGAAACCCTGGCCAGCTGGGCGCAGGGTGCCCCGATCAGTGACCGGGCCCGCGCACGCAGCACCATCGCCGCGCTGGTCGGCGCCGCCAACAAGGTCGGTTTCGACGACGAAGCCGGCCTGCAGGCCGCGGGCATGGAAGGCAGCCTGGCGCAGCTGGCGCCATTCATCCACACCCTCAAGGCGGTGCTGGGCAGCTACGGGCTGGGCGTGGACGACGCGTTGCGCAGCGTGCGCGGCGAACTGCTGTCGGTGGAAGGTGACAACGCCCTGGTACGCCTGCGCTACGACCTCGCCGGTCGCGAGATGAGCCTGCAGCTGCCGCTGAGCCGCCGCGAAGGCCATTGGTACCTGACCCGCACCCTGGCCGATACCGACGCCCTGCTGCGCAAGGCCGATGCGGCCCGCGCCGCTGCGTCGCCGTCACCGGCTGAAGCCCCCGCCGAGGGTGGGGAAGCGGCAACGCCGCCGCCTAAGCCATAATGGCGCCGATGTCGAAACAGAACCCGCTGCCGTTCCCCGGCGAAGAATCCCAGTCGACGCCCGCCGATACGGTGCCGGCGTCCCCCTCGACCGGTACCGGCCCGAACCCGGTACCGCCGCCCGCGCACGCGCGTCCGGCCGGCCGACGCCCACTGTGGGCACGGTTGCTGGGCCGCCTGGTCGAGCCGTGGCTGTCGCTGAAGATCGAGCCGGAAGACCCGGGCCAGTACAACGATGGCCGCCCGGTCATGTACGTGCTGGAAGACTACGGCCTGTCCAACGCGCTGATCCTGGACAAGGCGTGCCGCCAGGCCGGCCTGCCGTCGCCGCTGGTGCCGCTGGCCGGTGACCCGACCGGCCGCAAGCGCGCCTACCTGGCGCTGTCGCGGCGCAGCTCCAGCAATTCGCTGATCCCCGAGCAGCGCGGTGCCAAGACCCATTCCGATTCGCTGGCCAAGGTCCTGCAGGCACATCGCGTGCGCGATGACCTGGACGTGCACCTGGTGCCGGTGTCGATCTTCGTCGGTCGCGCGCCGGACAAGCAGAGCGGCTGGTTCGCGGTGCTGTTCTCGGAAAACTGGGCGCTGGTCGGCCGCTTCCGCCGCCTGCTGGCGGTGCTGCTGAATGGTCGCAGCACCATCGTCCGCTTCGCACCGCCGATCTCGCTGCGCAACACCGTCGACGAAGGCCTGGAGCCGGAGCGCACGGTGCGCAAGCTGCAGCGCGTGCTGCGTACCCATTTCCGCCGCATCCGTGAATCGGTGATCGGCCCTGACCTGTCGACCCGGCGCCTGCTGGTGGACCAGGTGCTGGCCGCCGAACCGGTGCGCGAAGCGATTGCCGCGCAGGCCAAGCGCGACAATTCGAAGACGGCCGATGCCTGGAAGAAGGCACACGCCTACGCCTGGGAAATCGCCGCGGACTATTCCAGCCCGGTGGTGCGCTCGGCCAGCTTCATGCTCAGCCACGTGTGGAACCGCATCTATGCGGGCGTGCTGGTGCACCATCTGGACAAGTTCAAGGCCGCCGCGCCGGGTCACGAAGTGGTCTACGTGCCCAGCCACCGCAGCCACATGGACTACCTGCTGCTGTCCTACCTGCTGTACGACCGTGGCATCGTGCCGCCGCACATCGTGGCCGGCATCAACCTGAACCTGCCGGTGGTCGGCACCCTGCTGCGCAAGGGCGGTGCGTTCTTCATCCGCCGCTCGATCCGTGGCAACGCGCTGTACTCGGCCGTGCTCAGTGAGTACGTCGCGCAGCTGGTGGCCGGCGGCTACTCGCTGGAGTACTTCGTCGAAGGCGGCCGCTCGCGTACCGGCCGACTGCTGCAGCCCAAGGGCGGCATGATCTCGATGACGCTGCGTGCGTTCCTGCGCCAGCCGCGCAAGCCGGTGCTGTTCCAGCCCATCTACATCGGCTACGAGAAGCTGATGGAAGGCGGCAGCTACCTGGACGAACTGTCCGGGCGGCCGAAGGAAAAGGAATCGATCTGGTCGCTGCTGTGGGGCATCCCCAAGGTGCTCAAGCAGAACTACGGCCAGGTGGTGGTGAACTTCGGCGAGCCGATCGCGCTGAACGATGTGCTGGCCGAGAAGGCGCCGGAGTGGAAGGGCGAGGCAGTCTCCGAGGACGAGAAGCCGGCGTGGCTGTCGACTACGGTGGATACGCTGGCCGAGCGCATCCAGGTGCACATCAACGGTGCTGCCGACGTCAACCCGATCAACCTGCTGGCGCTGGCGCTGCTGTCCACGCCGAAGCACGCGATGGGCGAGGCCGACCTGATCGCGCAGATCGAGCTGTGCAAGACCCTGCTGGTCGAGATGCCGTACTCGGACCGGGTGACGGTGACCCCGCACTCGCCGGAGCGGATCATCGCCCATGCCGAGGAAATCAACGTCCTCACCCGCATCAAGCACCCGCTGGGCGATGTGCTCAGCGTCAGCGGCGATACCGCGGTGCTGCTGAGCTACTTCCGCAACAACGTGCTGCACCTGTTCACCGCCTCGTCGTGGGTGGCCTGCTGCTTCCAGAACAACCGCCGCATGAGCCGTACCGGCCTGGTCCAGCTGGGCCGCACGGTGTACCCGTTCCTGCAGGCCGAGCTGTTCCTGCCGTGGAGCGAGGACGAGTTTGCACAGCGCATCGACCAGACCATCAACGTGTTCGTGCGCGAGGGCCTGCTGCAGAACGTCAATGATGACGACGGCGGCATCCTGGCGCGCAACACCGGGCAGACCGACGAAGTGTTCCGCCTGCGGGCGATCGGCCATTCGCTGCAGCAGGCGTTCGAGCGCTATTACATCGCCATCTCGGTGCTGGTGAAGAACGGCCCGGGCGTGCTGGGTGCGGCCGAGCTGGAAAGCCTGTGCCAGCAGGCGGCGCAGCGCTTGAGCCTGCTCTATGCACCGGCCGCGCCGGAGTTCTTCGACCGCACCCTGTTCCGCGGCTTCATCCAGAAGCTGCGCGAGCTGCGCCTGGTGTGGCCGGACGAGAACAGCAAGCTGCTGTTCGACGAGCGCCTGGATGCCTGGGCCAAGGACGCCAAGTTCATCCTCGGCCGCGAACTGCGCCACACCATCGAACGGGTCAGCCCGGAAGCGGCACGCCCGGACGAGCCTGCGCCGCAGGATTGAAGGTAGCGCCGGGCAGTGCGGTGGGTGCGGACCTTGGTCCGCACACCTTCCATCTGTGCCAACCAAGGTTGGCACCCACCAGGACCGGTGCTACGCCGGTTCGTCGGGAATCTGCAGGCTTTCCAGCTTGGCGATGCAGTCCTTCAACTGCAGCTTGCGCCGCTTCAGGCGCTTGGATTCCAGCTCGTCCTCGCCATTGGCGGCCATGCGGGTGATCTGTTCATCCAGCAGGCGATGCTCGGCGCGCAGGGCGGCGAGGCGTTCGACGATCTCGGCGGGGCTGTAGGTGTCCACAGCCTCCGAGCATACACAGCGATGATGACTGCCGGGAGAGGGGAATTCCGACCCCCGGCCGGGGCGGCTCCGAGCCGTTAGAATGGACCCCATGAGTGCCGTGATTTCCCTTCCCGATCCCCTGCCGCGTTCCCAGCCACGCGCCGCCCGCGATCCGCGCGTGGCCGAGCGCGAGCTGCACAAGCTGGCCAAGCGCCTGCGCCGCCAGGTCGGCGAGGCGATCGCCGACTTCGGCATGATCGAGGCCGGTGACAAGGTGATGGTCTGCCTGTCCGGCGGCAAGGACAGCTACACCCTGCTGGACGTGCTGCTGCAGCTGCAGAAGAAGGCGCCGGTGCCGTTCGAGCTGGTGGCGGTGAACCTGGACCAGAAGCAGCCGGACTTCCCCGAGCATGTGCTGCCGGAGTACCTGGCCGGGCTGGGCGTGCCGTACCACATCATCGAGCAGGACACCTATTCGGTGGTCAGCCGGGTCATTCCGGAAGGCAAGACCATGTGTTCGCTGTGCTCGCGCCTGCGTCGTGGCGCGCTGTACAACTACGCCGAAACCCACGGTTTCACCAAGATCGCGCTGGGCCACCACCGCGACGACATGGTGGCCACGTTCTTCATGAACCTGTTCCACCACGCCAAGCTGTCGGGGATGCCGCCGAAGCTGCGCAGCGACGATGGCAGGCACGTGGTGATCCGGCCGCTGGCCTACGTGCGCGAGAGCGACATCGTCGACTACGCGCAGGCGCGCCAGTTCCCGATCATTCCCTGCAACCTGTGCGGCAGCCAGGAGAACCTGCAGCGCCGCCAGGTCGGCCTGATGCTGAAGCAATGGGAAAAGGACCACCCGGGCCGCATCGAGCAGATCGCGCGTGCCATGGGCGAAGTCCGGCCCTCGCAGCTGGCTGACACCACCCTGTTCGACTTCATGGCGCTGGGCCGTCGCGACGACGCGCCGCTGCCCGACGCCCATGCCTGGCTGGCCGGTTCCCCGGCCGATGCCGACGCAGATCCCGAGACGCCCGCCGTTTAAGGTCGGCCGCCCTTCCTCTTTGCCATCCGGAATTCCATGTTCTTTCGCAACCTGACGTTCTTCCGTTTCCCGACCACCACCGATTTTTCCGAAGTCGACACCCTGCTGCCGCACGCGCTGCTGAAGCCGGTCGGCGCGCTGGAAATGAACTCGCGCGGCTTCATCTCGCCGTTCGGCCGCGAGGAGAAGGAACTGCTGTCCCACCGCATCGCCGAGCACCTGTGGCTGACCGTGGGCGGCGAGGACAAGATCCTCCCGGCGGCGGTGGTCAACGACCTGCTCGAGCGCAAGCTGGAGGAGATCGAGGAGAAGGAAGGCCGCCGCCCGGGTGGCCGCGAGCGCAAGCGCATGAAGGACGACCTGCTGCATGAACTGCTGCCGCGCGCCTTCGTGAAGTCCTCGCGCAACGACGCCTTCATCGACCTGCAGCACGGCTACGTCGCGGTGGATACCTCCAGCCGCAAGACCGGCGAATACTTCATGTCCGACATCCGTGGCCTGCTCGGCAGCTTCCCGGCGATGCCGCTGAATGCCGAAGTCGCGCCGCGCTCGATCCTGACCGGCTGGATTGCCGGCGAGCCGCTGCCGACCGGGCTGAGCCTGGGCGAAGAGTGCGAGATGAAGGATCCAGTGGAGGGGGGCGCAGTGGTCAAGTGCCAGCACCAGGAGCTGCGCTGCGACGAGATCGACAAGCACCTGGATGCCGGCAAGCAGGTGACCAAGCTGGCGCTGATCTTCGAAGACAACCTGTCGTTCGTGATCGGCGACGACCTGATCGTGCGCAAGCTGAAGTTCCTCGACGGTGCCCTGGACCAGCTGGAGCATGCCGACGAAGACGGCCGCCGCGCCGAGTTCGACGCCCGCTTCGCCCTGCAGAGCGCCGAGATCCGCCGCCTGTTCCTGTTGCTGGAAGAAGCCTTCAAGCTCAGCAAGGCTGACTGAACAGGCAGCCCGACGGCCGCCGGTCATCCGGTGGCCCGAAGCGGCGCTATGCTGGGCGCATGAGCCGTCTGCTGCGCCGCCTGATCAGCCCGACCCCGCCCGCCACCGTACAGCGCGACACCGTTCGCCTGCGGCTGGAGGATGCCGAGATCGAGGTGCTGCGCGTGCGCGACCCGCGCGCGCGGCGCATCAAGCTGAGCGTGGATGAGCGCGGCGCGCGCCTGACCCTGCCGCCGCGGGCAAGCCTGGTGATGGGCGAACGCTTCCTGGAACAGCACCGTGACTGGCTGGCGCTGCAGCTGCGCCAGTACCAGGGCCAGGGCCTGCCGGCACCGTTGCAGCCCGGCGAAGATGGCGTGCTGCCACTGCGCGGCGAACTGCTGCCGCTGCGCTGGCAGGAAGGCCGCTACGCGCGACTGGAAATCGACGCCCACGGCGCCTGCGTGCAGTGGCCGACCCGTGGCGGTGACGCCACCCTGCGCCGCCTGCTGCGCGAGTTCTACGAGGCACAGACCCGCACCGACGTCGGTCGATGGTTGCCGAAGTACCTGCCCACCCTGCCGCGCGCGCCCAGCCGCCTGCGGCTGAAGGTGATGTCGTCCCAATGGGGGTCGCTGGCCCCCGACGGCAGCATGGCGCTGGACCTGGCCCTGGTGCTGGGTCGTTCGGAGGCGTTCGAGTATGTGCTGGTGCACGAACTCTGCCACCTGATCCAGCCGAACCACTCGCCCGCGTTCTGGCATGAAGTGGAACAACGCTTCCCCGACTGGCGCGAGCAGCGCGACTACTTCCAGCTGGAAGGGCGACGCCTCAAAGCGATGCTGCGCCAGCTGCTGTGACCGCGCCCCGCACCCTGTAGAGCCGAGCCCACGCTCGGCTGACGCGCGCAGCGCGGGATTCCAGTCATCACGTTGAAGAGCAGCCGAGCATGGCTCGGCTCAACAGAAGAGCGCGCACAGCGCGCGACCGGCTCTTGCTCTTCCTTCTTTCTTCCGTGGTGGGCACACCGGAAACTGTCGAAGGACGGGCGGGTGGGCCATGCAGGGGCGTTGGCGCCATGGATGGCGCCATCGAGCTTACAGGGACGTACTTGCAGCGTCCCCTGCATGGCTCACCCGCCCGGCCAAGCACGGCTTTGCCGTCGGATGCCACCCACCACGAGGGGCTCAGCCGTTGGCCGAAACCCTCACCCCGCCCGCAACGCCGCCGCCGCCGCCCACCGCGCCGCCACCCGTGGTGCCGTAATGCACACCGCCTGGTCGGTCACCGTCGTCACCGCCCGCTCCAGCAGCTGGATATCCGCCTCATGCTGGCGCGCCACATGCGGATCCTCGAAGAAGATCGCGCGCTGGCAGCGCCCTTCCAGCACCCGGTCTGCAATCTGTGCATCGCCGCCCATCGGGCCGCTCTGGTAGCGCGTCACCCACGGCGTGTCGCTGGGCCAGCCACGGCTCCAGGCCAGTTCGTTCAAGCGCTGGCCGGTGGTACCGGTCGCCACGCGCTCGCCGAACCGTGCCAGCACATCGAAGTGCTCATCGGCGAAGGCCAGCATCGCCGGCTTCATCGCGTCGTGCGCGATCAGGGCCAACGTCTGCCCCTCGAACGCATGCAGGTCGTCAGCCCCGGCATCGGCGGCCAGACCGGCGTGGATGCGTTCCACCTCCACCCAGTCGCGTGCGGTGGCCACGGTCGAAATGAACGGCTTGCCGTGGATCACGCACTGCCGCTTCAGCGCCGTGGCTTCCGGAAACACGGAGGACGGATCGACCGGGTCGATCAGGTAGATCGCGCCATCCAGCGTCCGTTCCGGCCCCATGCCAACCACCTCGGCGACCAGCTTCATCAGGCCACCCTCGCGACCGTAGGGATAGCGGTGCAGGCCTGCGTATCCGGTCAGGAAGCCCTGTCGCTCGATCGCGTCATGGGTGCGGCCGACCGCGTGCAGCGACACGCCCAGCTCGCGCAGACCGGGTTCGCTGACGCGCAGCCAGCGGAACAGGGCGGCGCGCGCGTCGTGGTGGTGGAGACGGTTGGCAGCCAGGCCGATGCGCATCGAATGCTCCGCAGATACGGGTGAAAGCGGCAGTGTATGTCGCCATTCACCTATCTTGGTGCTTTTACAACTTTCTTCATTGCGCCTCATCCACGCGCCGCTAGCGTAAGAGGCAGCGGTACCGCTGCGCGGCCGTTCATTTCCGCCCGCCAGAAGAGGATGCCCATCGTGAACGCTGCTGGCCTGCGTGCCGCCACCGCGGTCGTGGCCGGCCTGCTGTTGCCTGCCCTGGCCGCCGCTGCGGATTGCAGGACGCCGCTGCGCATTGCCTGGCCCGCCGACCGCGCGCCGTTGTCCTCCAGCGAGCAGGGCCAGCCGGGCGGGCTCAGCGCGCAGTACCTGAAGCTGCTGGGCGCGCAGCGGCCACTGCAGATGCAGCCATTGCCAACCGCCGCCATCGCCGAGGGAACGGTACCGCCCGACGTCCAGGCGCTGCTGGGCTGGCCGCGCTCGCAGTTGCCAGCGGGTTGGGTGGCCAGTGCGCCCTACGTGCAGCTTCCACAGGTCATCGTCCGGCGCCGGGATGCATCGCCGGTGCTGGGCCTGGAAGCACTGCGCGGACGCACCGTGGCCAGTCCCGACCCGCTGTCGCTGGTCGGGGCGCTGACCGAACAGGCACCTGGCGTGCAGCTGTTGCCCCCCGCCTCCATCGACGACGCCCTGTCACTGCTGGGCACGGGCCTGGTCGATGCCGTGGTCGCCAATCTTGGCGAGGTCGAGGCCGCGTTGCGCCACTATCAGGGCGAGCCGCTGGCAATCGCCGCGCCGGCCTCCATCGACGACGCGCCGGTGCTGGCCACGATGCAGGCCTGCGCCGACGTCATCCCGCTGTTCGAGCAGGCCGTGTCGCAGCTGTCCGCGAACGATCGCGCGGCGATCCGCAGGGCCTGGTTGCCAGACCAGCCGCGACACCCGTCCTCGGCGTCCCCCTTGCGCTGGCTGGTGCCGGCCTCGCTGACCCTGCTGGCGCTGGTACTGGTGTATGCCTTCGGCTACTGGCGCGTGCATCGCGAGAGCGAGCGCCGCCGCGAGGCTGCGCAACGCCTGCAGGAGGTGACCTCGAACCTGCCAGCGGTGGTCTATCAGGCGCGCCGCTCCGCCACCGGCCGTTACAGCTTTCCCCAGATCGCAGGCGATGTGCAGGCGCTGTTCGGAATCAGCGTGGAAACCGCCCTGATCGATCAACAGCGCCTGCTGGCAGCGGTTCATCCCGATGATCGCTCGCGGCTGATGGACACCGTCGACGCCGCTGCCCTGGCGCGGGGCGCGATCGACGTCATCTTCCGCACGCGCTCGCCACAGGGCTGGCGTTGGGTCCACTCGCATGGACGGCCGCTGTCCCTGGACAGCAGCGACGTCGAATGGAGTGGCTACTGGATCGACGTAAGCGAAGTGCAGTCGCGCACCCATGCGTTGGCCGAGGCGCGCCATGCGGCCGAGCAGGCCGCGCTGGCCAAGACCCATTTCCTGGCAACCATGAGCCACGAGATCCGCACGCCGATGAGCACCCTGCTGGGCATGCTCGAGCGGTTGGCGGACAGCGATCTGGATCACCGCCAGCAACAGGTGCTGGTGACCGTGGGTGATGCTGCCCAGATGCTGCGGCAGATCCTGGACGATGTGCTGCACAGCGAACGGCTGCAGGCACTGCCGCTGCAGCTGCGGCCCACGAGCGTGGCGGCACTGGTGCGTGCGGTGCAGCAGCTGCTGATGCCGGTGGCGGCCAGCCGGAGCCTGCATCTGCGGATCGAACTTGATCCGGATTTGCAGGGCGGATCGCTGGCCGACGGCCTGCGCCTGCGCCAGATCCTGTTCAACCTTGCCGGCAACGCGCTCAAGTTCACCGAGCATGGCGGCGTGGACCTGCAGGTGCGGGTGCTGCAGCAGCGCGATGGCGGCCAACGCCTTCGCCTGCAGGTAAGTGACAGCGGTGTGGGCATCAGTCCGGAACGGCAACAGGCCGTGTTCGCTGCCTACACGCAGGCCGAGGCATCAACAACGCGCCGTTTCGGCGGCAGCGGCCTGGACCTGGCGATCTGCCGTGAACTGGCCGCATCAATGGAAGCAGAACTTTGCCTGCGCAGCACGCCGGGCAAGGGCACCACCGTGTGGCTGGAACTGGACCTGGACGCCTGTGAGTTGCCTGCGGAGGCGTTGCCGCTTCCGGCAGAAGCAGCGTGGCCACTGTCGTCGGCCCGGGTGCTGGTAGCTGAAGATCATCCCACCAACCTGCATCTGCTGGAGCAGCGGCTGCGCGATCTGGGACTGCAGGTGCACGCCTGCACCGATGGTCGCCAGGCGTTCGAGGCCTGGCAGGCGCGGGCGTTCGACCTGGTCATCACCGATTGCCACATGCCGCACATGGATGGCTTCGCTCTGGCACGGGCCATCCGTGGCGACGCCTGCGCGATTCGCGCGCAGGTCCCGATCATCGCCCTCACAGCCAGCGTGCTGGACAGCACCCGCGAGGCCTGCCGCGAAGCGGGCATCGATCATTTCCTGGCCAAGCCGGTAGAGGCGCAGGAACTGCGTGGCTTGCTGGCCGTGCTGCTGGCGCCGGATTCAGTGCGCCAGTAGGCGGATGATGCTGGCGGCGGCGTCGCGGCCTTCGGCCACGGCAGTCACCACCAGGTCGGCGCCACGCACTGCGTCGCCACCGGCGAACAGGCGTGGGTGCGCGGTCTGGAAGGGCAGGCGGTCCTTGCCCCCGGCCACGATGCGGCCGTTGGACTGGCCTTCCACGCCGTGTTCGGCCAGCCAGGCCGGCACGGTCGGAGAGAAGCCGAAGGCGATGATCACCACGTCCGCCTCCAGCAGTGATTCACTGCCGTCGATCGGTACCGCATTCTGGCGGCCGTTGGCATCCGGCTCGCCCAGGCGGGTCTCGACCACGGTTACACCGATCACTTCGTCATCGGCACCGGCTTCGATCGACAGCGGCTGTCGGTTGAACAGGAAGCGCACGCCTTCCTCGCGCGCATTGGCGACCTCGCGCGCGCTGCCGGGCATGTTGGCCTCGTCGCGGCGATAGGCGCAGGTCACCTTGGCCGCGCCCAACCGTACCGCGCTGCGCACGCAGTCCATGCCGGTATCGCCACCGCCGAGCACCACCACGCGCTTGCCGTTGAGATCGGGCAGGGCGATGGTGTCTTCCCAGCCGGCAATCGGCCGGCCCTTCGGATCATCACCACCGACGATGCGGCTGTTCTGCACCAGGAACGGCAACGCCGGCAGCACGCCTTTCAGGTCCTGACCGTCGAGGCCGCCATCGGTGTAGCGGTAGGCGCCGGTACCGACGAACACCGCATCGTGGCTGTCCAGCAACTGCTGCACGCTGAGGTCACGGCCGATCTCCACGCCGAGGCGGAACTGCACGCCCATGCCCTCGAGCACTTCGCGGCGGCGGTGGATCACGTCCTTGTCCAGCTTGAAGCTGGGAATGCCGAACTGCAGCAGGCCGCCGATCTGTTCGTAGCGGTCGTAGACCACCGCGGCGATACCAGCCCGGGCCAGGCGGTCGGCACAGGCCAGCCCGGCCGGCCCGGCGCCGATCACCGCCACGCTGTGGCCGCTCGGCTGCACCGCGCCCAGGTCCGGGCGCCAGCCCGTGGCCAGCGCGGTATCAACGATGTACTTCTCGACTGCGCCGATGGTGACCGCGCCGAATTCCTCCAGCGTGCAGCTGCCTTCGCACAGCCGGTCCTGCGGGCAGACGCGGCCGCACACTTCCGGCAGCGGGTTGGTGCTGTGGCACAGCGTGGCCGCCTCGTGGATGCGATTCTCCTGCACCAGCTGCAGCCACTGCGGGATGGCATTGTGCACCGGGCACTTCCAGCTGCAGTACGGATTGCCGCAGTCCAGGCAGCGGCCGGCCTGGTACTGCGCGTCTTCCTTGCCGAATTTTCCGTACAGCTCACCCCAGTCGCCGGACGTGCGCAGTTCCACCGGAATGCGCTGTGGCATGGTGCGGGGCAGGTCGAGGAACTGGAAGGCGTGCTTGCGGCTCATGGCGGGCTCTGTGGTGTTTTCCGGATGCCGGCCAGCGGCCGGCACTACAGCGGTGGGGAGGCCGGGGCGCCGGTTGCGGACGGCGCCCCGCCGTGTCATGCCGCGCGGCGCAGGGTTTCGGTCAGCGACTCGATGCTGGCGGCCTTGGGTTTGACCAGCCAGAACTTGCCGATGTAATCGCGGAACTCGTCCATGATCTGCTGCGCCCAGATGCTGCCGGTCAGTTCGCGGTGGCGGCCGATCAGGCGGTGCAGGTGCTGGCGGTAGTTCTCGAAGCCCTCGGCCGACACGCGGTGGATGTCGATCAGCTCGTGGTTGTAGCGATCGACGAAATCGCGATCCACGTCCAGCACGTAGGCCAGGCCACCGGTGAAGCCGGCACCGAAGTTCAGGCCGACCTTGCCCAGTACCAGCACCACGCCGTCGGTCATGTACTCGCAGCAGTGATCACCGGCCCCTTCCACCACCGCCAGCGCGCCGGAATTGCGCACCGCGAAGCGCTCGCCCGCACGGCCAGCAGCAAACAGCTCGCCCCCGGTGGCGCCGTACAGGCAGGTGTTGCCGATGATGGCCGTGCTGCGCGCCTCGAAGCGCGCGCCGCGCGGTGGGCGTACCACCAGGCGGCCACCGGCCATGCCCTTGCCGACGTAGTCGTTGGCTTCGCCTTCCACTTCCAGGTGCAGGCCGCCGACGTTGAAGGCACCGAAACTCTGTCCGGCACTGCCGCGGAAGCGCAGTTCCAGCGGCGATTCGGCCATGCCCTGGTTGCCGTGCACGCGTGCCACCGCGCCGGCCAGGCGGGTGCCGATGCTGCGGTCGGTGTTGTGGATCAGGAAGCGGTGCTCGCCGCCGCGCTTGTGTTCGATGGCCGGGGCCAGCAGGCCGTCCATCTGCGTGGCCAGGCTGTCCGGTGATTCGTACAGGCGCTGGGGGGCGCAGTGGCTGCCCTCGTAGCGGGCATCGGCCAGCAGGCGCGACAGGTCCACGCGCACACCGTCGCGCGGTGCGGCCTCGATCTGCCGCAGCAGGTCGGTGCGGCCGACGATCTCTTCCAGCGAACGCGCGCCCAGGTACGACAGCCAGCCGCGTACTTCCTCGGCCAGCAGGCGGAAGAAATTCTCCACGCGCTCGGGCTGCCCGGTGAAATGGTTCTCGCGCAGGCGCTCGTCCTGGGTGGCCACGCCGGTGGCGCAGTTGTTCAGATGGCAGATGCGCAGGTACTTGCAGCCCAGCACGATCATCGGTGCGGTGCCGAAACCGAAGCTGTCCGCACCCAGCAGCGCGGCCTTGACCACGTCCAGGCCGGTCTTCAGGCCACCATCGGTCTGCAGCAGGGTGCGCCCGCGCAGGTCGTTGGCCAGCAGCGCCTGGTGCGCCTCGGCCACGCCCAGTTCCCAGGGCACGCCGGCATAGCGGATCGAACTGACAGGCGAGGCACCGGTACCGCCGTCGTGGCCGGAGATGGTGATCAGGTCCGCGCCGGCCTTGACCACACCGGCGGCAATCGTACCCACACCGGCATGGCTGACCAGCTTCACCGACACCAGCGCGGTCGGGTTGACCTGCTTGAGGTCGTAGATCAGCTGGGCCAGGTCTTCGATGGAATAGATGTCGTGGTGCGGCGGCGGCGAGATCAGGCCGATGCCCGGGCGCGCATAGCGCAGGCGTGCGATCAGTTCGTTGACCTTGTGGCCCGGCAGCTGGCCGCCCTCGCCGGGCTTGGCGCCCTGCGCGACCTTGATCTGCAGCACTTCGGCGTTGACCAGGTACTCGGCGGTGACGCCGAAGCGGCCCGAAGCGACCTGCTTGATCTTGCTGCGCTTTGCGGTGCCATAGCGGGCGGGATCCTCACCGCCTTCGCCGGAATTGCTGCGGCCGCCGAGGCGGTTCATGGCGATGGCCAGTGCTTCATGTGCTTCCGGCGACAGTGCGCCCAGGCTGATCGCGGCGGTGTCGAAGCGCGGGAACAGGGCACTGGCAGGCGCGACCTCGTCCAACGGCACGGGCGTGGCCGCCGGCACCAGTTCCAGCAGGTCGCGCAGCGCCGACGGCGGCCGTGCATGCACGGCATCGCAGTACTGCTGCCACGCACGTGCGTCACCGCTGCGCGCCGCGCGCTGCAGGGTGGTGACCACGTCCGGGTTGTACATGTGGTACTCGCCGCCGTGCACGTACTTCAGCAGGCCGCCGACATCCACGTCCTGCTGCGCGTCCCAGGCCTGCGCGCGGAGTTCGCGTGCATCGGCATCCAGGCGGGCGAAACCGGCGCCACCGATGCGCGAGGCGGTATCCGGGAAACACAGGTCCACAACTTCAGGTTCCAGGCCGATGATCTCGAACAGCTGCGCGCCGCGGTAGCTGGCCACGGTGCAGATGCCCATCTTCGAGATGATCTTCGACAGGCCCTTGTAGACGCCCTTGCGGTAGCGGCGGCCGATCTGCGACTGCTCACCGCCCTTGCTGAGCTTGAGGATGCCGCGGCGACCGAGGTCGAACAGGGTCTGGTAGGCCAGGTACGGATACACCGCGGTGGCGCCGAAGCCGAGCAGGCAGGCCATGTGGTGCGGGTCGCGCGCGGTGCCGGTCTCGACGATCAGGTTCACGTCGCAACGCAGGCCCAGCCGCGAGAGGTGGTGATGGATGGCGCTGGTGGCCAGCAGCGCATGCACCATCGGCCGCGCGGCCACCGGGTAGCGGTCGGACAGCAGCAGCATCACCATGCCATCGCGTGCGGCCTGCTCGGCCTCGGCGCAGATGCGCTCGATGCCGGCGCGCAGGCCTTCGTCTTCGCTGTAGGACAGGTCGAGCAGGCGGTTGGCCTGCACGTACTGGTCCATCTTCAGCAGCTGGCGCAGCTTGCGTTGGCTCAGCACCGGCGAATTGAGGATGACGTGGTTCACCGTCTCCGGGCCGGCATGGAAGATGTTGGTCTCCTTGCCGAGCTGGGTGGACAGCGACATCGCGCAGTCTTCGCGCAGCGGATCGATCGGCGGGTTGGTGACCTGCGCGAAGGCCTGGCGGAAATAGTCGTACAGCGGGCGGCTGCGCTGGCTCAGCACGGCCATCGGTGTGTCATCGCCCATCGAGCCGGTGGCTTCCTGCTCGGTCTCGGCCAGCGGACGCAGCACCTGTTCCACTTCCTCGCTGCTGAGCTGGTACAGCTTGTGGTAGCTGCGCAGGGTGCCTTCGTCGAAGGGTTCTTCCACCAGCGACGGGTCGATCAGTTCGGTCTGCAGGTAGGTGACGCCCTGCTGCAGCCACTGCTTGTACGGCGCGCGGCCACGGTTGATGCGGTCCACCGCGTCGGAGTCGAGCAGATCGCCACGCTTGAGGTCGATGGCCACCATCTCGCCGGGGCCGAGCTTGCCCTTGCGCACCACGCGTTCGGTCGGCACTTCCCACACGCCGGCTTCGGAGGCGACCAGGAAGTGGCGGTCGGCGGTCAGCATCCAGCGCGCCGGGCGCAGGCCGTTGCGGTCGAGGGTACACACGGCGTAGCGTCTGTCGCAGGCGACGATGCCGGCCGGGCCGTCCCATGGCTCGCTGTTCAGGCCGTGGAATTCGTAGAACGCGGCCAGGTCCGGATCCTTGAATTCCAGCGATTGCGTGGCCGGCGGCACCAGGATGCGCAGCGCCTGGATCAGCTCCATGCCACCGGCGACCATCAGCTCCAGCATGTTGTCCAGGCTCTGCGAATCCGAACCGTGCATGGAGATGACAGGGTCGAACTCGGCGATGTCGAAGCGCGGCGTCTTCCACACCTTGCTGCGCGCCTGCGCCCAGCGCCGGTTGCCTTCGATGGTGTTGATCTCGCCGTTGTGGGCGAGCATGCGGAACGGGTGCGCCAGTGGCCAGCGCGGCAGCGTGTTGGTGGAAAAGCGCTGGTGGAACACGATGGCGCTGGAGGCCAGTTCGCGGCGCTGCAGGTCCGGATAGAAGCGGCTGAGCTTGTCCGGCAGCACCATGCCCTTGTAGCTGATCGCATCCGGGGTGAGGGTGGTGACGTAGAAGTCGGCGTGTTCGCGCAGCTGCTGCTCGCTGCGGCGACGGGCCAGGAACAGCGCCAGCGCGAAGCCGGCATCATCCTGGCCGACGCCGGCGTCGACGAACACCTGTTCGATGCGCGGCAGCGTGTCGCGCGCCAGCTGGCCGCAGACGCTGTCGTCGGTCGGTACCTCGCGCCAGCCGGCAACCTTGCAGCCCACCGCTTCCACCTGCGTCTGCAGCTGCGCGCGGCAGGCCTGCGCCGCGTCGGCCTGGTGCGGCAGGAACACCAGGCCGGCAGCGAAGCGCGCGGTGGTGGTGATGCCGGCCTCGCTGGCCAGCAGTTTCAGGAACGCATCGGGGCGGCGCAGCAGCAGGCCGCAGCCATCGCCGGTCAGGCCGTCGGCGGCCACGCCACCACGGTGGGTCATGCGCGAAAGCGCGGCGATGGCGGTATCAACCAACAGGCGCGATGGTTGATCGTCGAGCTGGGCGACCATGCCAAATCCACAGGCATCGCGCTCGGAGCGCGGGTCGTAAAGCCCTTGGCGGTTGCGGGGGGCCATCTCTACCTCGATGCGTATAGGGTTGGCGGCGACACTCGTCCCCGCTCATTCCCTGGAGCGCATCGTGAGGCCACCGGATGCCTCGACTAGATCACAGGTTGCTGCAACGCCGCAATACACGGTTGCAGGTGCAACGGAAAGCGCCGGCAACCCAGTGCCGGCGCGGGGCCGGACTCAGCCGCAGCGCGTGCCGCTGACCGCGCCCTTGTCGTCCACTTCGATGTTCAGGCGGTCGCCGAGGAACTCCATCGTGGCCACATCATTGGGCTTGAGCACACGCACCTGACTGGCCCCGGCATCTTCCTGCGCCTGCTTGCCGAGGGCATCGGTGTAGGCCTGGCCGACCAGGCTCTGCACCTGGCTGGCATCGCAGGTGCCGACGGGCGGTGCCTCGGTGGCCTTGCCGGCGTCGTCGGCCGGTGCTTTGGCGGCCTCCGCGGCCTGCTGGGCATGGGCCGTGGCCGAATCCTGTTCATCCAGCGCCGGTGCCTGGCAGGCGGTCAGGGCCAGCACGGCCGGCAGCAACAGGACGGAGAGCGAACGGGCGCGAATCGGAAACGACATCATGACTCCGGAAGGGGTTGTGAAAGCCCGAGCATAGCGGCGAACCGACCCTCACGTGTTTGTCTTGTGTTATCGACAGGATCACTGCGCCGCACCAGTGACACTGCCGGACATGCCAACACCCGCCACTCCGGAACAACAGGCCGCGCGCGCTGCGGGCCTGCGCTACGTTGATGACACCCAGCCCGGCATCAGCCGCCGCCGCGCCGGCAAGGGGTTCAGCTACCGCGATGCCGATGGCCACGCGCTGCGCGATGCCACCACCCTGCAACGCATCCGTGCGCTGGCGATTCCGCCGGCCTACACCGCAGTGTGGATCTGCGCCCATGCCAATGGCCATCTGCAGGCGACCGGCCGCGATGCGCGCGGACGCAAGCAGTACCGCTACCACGCCGACTGGGCCAGGGAGCGCGACGCCGGCAAGTTCGACCGCATCATTGCCTTTGGTGAGGCCCTGCCTGCATTGCGGCAGCGGTTGTCGCGCGATCTCAAGCGGCCCGGCTTCCCGAAGGAGAAAGTGCTGGCCATGGTGGTCGCGCTGCTGGCCGACACGCTGGTGCGGGTCGGCAATGAAACCTATGCGCAGCAGAACCGTTCGTTCGGACTGACCACACTGCGCAACCGCCATCTGGAGCTGCTGCAGGGCGGCCGGGTGCGCATGCGTTTCCGCGGCAAGTCCGGGCAGCTGCAGGAAGTGACCGTGGGCGATCGCAGGCTGGGGCTGCTGGTACGCCGCCTGCAGCAGCTTCCGGGGCAGGCGCTGTTCCAGTACCGCGATGACGACGGCGCGCCGCAGCCGGTGGATTCGGGTGCAGTGAACGACTACCTGCGCGAGGTGATGGGCGAGGACTTCACCGCCAAGGATTTCCGCACGTGGGGCGGCACCGTGGCCGCGGTACAGGCATTTGCCGCCACCGAGCTGCCGGAGCCGGCCAGCCAGCGCGCCTTGGCGCAGGCACAGCGTGCGGTGGTGTGCGAGGTGGCGGCGCGGCTGGGCAACACGCCTGCGGTGTGCCGCAAGGCCTACATCGACCCGTGCGTGTTCGCCGGCTGGGAGCGCGGCGAACTGGCCAAGCTGGCCGGCCTGCGTGGGCCGCGCCAGTGGGAGCAAGCCACCCTGCGCGTGCTGCGCAGGGCACGCCGGCTCAGCCGCAATAGATCGCGGTGATGTTGTTGGTGCGGCCCTTCTCGATGGTCAGGCGGTCGCCACCTTCGTGGGCCGGTGGCACCCGTGGGCCGTCGTGGCGCAGCACCCGCACGTGCAGGCTGTCGCTGTCCACGCGCGCCCGCGCCACGGTGGCATCCGAAGCCGCCAGTCCGAGTGCGCCGCGCACCATGTCGCTGTGGCACTGGCCGGAAATCACACCGTCGATCGGCTGCACCTGGGCCATGGGCGTGCTGCTGCACGCGGCAAGGGCAAAGCAGACGGCGGCGGTGGCGATGGCATGTTTCATGGAGGCGTTCCTTGTGTGATTGCGTGCAGGGTGCGACGGCGTGTGTGGTGGTGGAATGAATGCCGTGCACATGCAGGACACGGCGCGCTCACTGCCGCCAACAGCAGGGGTGGAGAAACTGCAGGAGCGGCCTGTGCCGCCCGGTACTGCGGCGCATGCGCCCGGTAGTGCCGGCCGCTGGCCGGCAACCCCATTCCCCCCTCGAGGAGACCTGCATGGCCACCACAAAAAAGACCCCCGCCCGCGGCAAGGCATCGCCGAAAGTACGTAAAGGCAGCACTCCAACCAAGACGGTCGCCGACTCTGATCGCCCGCGCGTGGTGAAGACCGCAACCCGCAAGGCGGCAGCCGGGGATCCCCGCGCCGCCCGCGTCGCGGCCCGGCAGCGGCGCCTGCAGGACCAGGAGAAGGCCAAGGATGCCCGCGCGGCCAAGAAGGCAAGCAAGAAGGCAACAAAGAAGAGCGCGACCCAGGCCGGCGCACGCCGCCAGCCGGAGGCGATGCCGGCGCAGCAGCTGGCCAAGCCGGGGCACGAACACGAACTGGCGCTGGCGCCGCGATTCCTTGCACCGGACTATGTGGGCAGCGGCAAACTGCAGGGCATGCGCGCGATCATCACTGGCGGCGATTCGGGCATCGGCCGCGCAGTGGCGGTGCTGTTCGCACGCGAAGGCGCCGACGTGGCGGTACTGCACCTGGACGAGGCCGAGGACGCGGACATCACCCGCCAGCACGTGGAGCGCGAAGGTGGCCGCTGCGTGGTGATCGCCGGTGACGTGCGCGATCCCCGCTTCTGCGACAAAGCGGTGAAGCAGGTGGCCAAGGCGTTCGGCGGCATCGACATCCTGGTCAACAACGCCGCGTTCCAGCTGCACTGCGAGCGGCTGGAAGACCTGGAAGACGCGCACCTGCAGGAGACCCTGCAGACCAACATCGGCGGGTACATCCAGATGGCGCGCGCGGTGCTGCCGCATCTGGGCGAGGGCGCCAGCATCATCAACACCGGTTCGGAAACGGGAATCTTCGGCAGCAAGGCGCTGATCGATTACTCGGCGACCAAGGGCGCGATCCACGCGTTCACCAAGTCGCTGGCAAGCCAGCTGCTGCCGCGCGGAATCCGCGTCAACTGCGTGGCGCCGGGCCCGGTGTGGACGCCATTGAACCCGGCCGACAAGGCCGCGCAGGACGTCGCTGAATTCGGCAGGGACAGTGACATGGGCCGGCCCGCACAGCCCGAAGAACTGTCGCCGGCTTACGTATTCCTGGCCTCGCCGGTCTGTGCCAGCTACATCAGTGGCGTGGTCCTGCCGGTGATGGGCGGGCCTCGAGGCTGAACAGGCCTACTGCGTGGGGTCTGCTGAATGGGGCTTCGCGCAGGTGTGTGGCGTGTGTCAAAGGCTGCGCCGGCGTGGTGGGGTAGGCTGGACTTCCACACCGATCACGTTCAAGGAAAGATCATGCCGGAGATGGATATCAACGCAGCGGCCGATGAAGTCGTCGCCCTGCTGCGGCAGAACGACGCCCGTGGCGCGGCCGCGCGCCTGGAGGCCCTGCACAACGGCCAGAGTGCGATGGTGCAGGAATCGCTGGATCGCTACATCGCGGCGCGTGGCGCCACCGAGCTTGAGGCGCTGCGACGGAGCGGTGGCGTGTCCGCCGCGGATGCGGCCACGGTCAACCCGATGCTGGATCGCCTGGGTGAGGCGACGCGCCCTCCGCGCATGCCCGATGCAGCAGAGACCGCCGGCCTGAGCCAGGCCCAGCAGTACGACGTATACGGCAGCATCGTGGCCCAGCGCGGCAACGCCGCGGCGAACGATGCGATGGCCACCCGGGATCGCGTGGTGCTGGGGTTGCGCGATGAGAACCGCACCACCGAGGCACGCGGGCGTGGTGTCTACGACGACCGCATCGTGGTGCTGTGGAAGGATGCGCAGGGCCACGGCCACGTGCGCGAGTTCAACCAGGCCACGACAGAGCCGACGGCCCAGTACGACGGTCACGCCAAGACCACGCCACGCAGCCCCGGCTTCGGCAACGTGGCGCCGCGTACCAAGACAGAGGGCGAGGACGTCAACGGCGACCGGGTCAAGGATCTTGGACGGTTGGGCGAAGGCACCACCGAGATGCGCGCAACAACCCATCCGCGAAATGGCCATCCCGATGAATTTGCGCTGCGCCCTTCGCAGGACGCGATCACCGCAGGCGCCGGCCGTGTGGAGCGCGACAGCAATGGCGACGGCTGGTTCGATGCGCGCGATACCCAGGGCGTGCAGGACCTCAACGACACCTTCAAGATCCATCGTGGCAGCCGGTCCAATACCGATTCGGCCGGCTGCCAGACCATCGGCGGCGGCGAGTACGACGACTTCGTGTCGACGGTGCGTGGCACGCCTGGGCAGAACCGTTGGCAGTACGTGCTGACCTCGGTTGCACCCGGCCAGGCGCGCGAGCTGGGACAGGACACGCCGCTCGCGGCCAACGACGATCCCCGTCAGCCACAGCATCGCGACCATGCCCTGCAGCAGCAGATCAGCACGCACCTGCAGGCCCTGGGCGGACGCTACGCCGAGCATGCCGATGACTACAGTCTGGTGATGCTGCGCGAAGCGAAGGCCGCAGGCATCACCCGGGTCGACCAGATCGTGGCCAGCAATCCCAGTGGTGGCCGCGCTGCGGGCGAGACACTGTTCCTGGTGCAGGGCAGTCCGGGCGACCCCGCGGCAGTGCGCGCAGGCGTCAACGCGGCCGAGGTGCGCGAGACTGCGGTGGAAACCAGCCTGCGCCAGCTGCAGCAGCAAGCGCGCGAACAGGGTGCACCGGCGCCGGCGCCTGCACAGCAGCAGGAAGCGCCGGCGATGGGAGGGCGCTGAACGATGGTCCGTCTACCATTGATGTCCGGTCTGCCATTGGTGTTGCTGCTGGCCTGCAGCGCCTGCGCGCCCGCTGGAGAGCGTGTCGCGCCGGCAGCGCCCACCGCCAGCTCGGCGGCGAACCCGGAGGCCTTGCCTGAGCAGACCCTGCCCACTGATCGTGGACTGCCCGCACTGCCGGAAGCCTCCGGCAGCGCCCATCCCGGCGGTCGCTACGCTGCGCTGCCCGAACCTGCCAGGCAGGTGCTGATGCAGTTGAAGTGCAACGTGGAAGGTGCCAGCAATGTGCAGGTGCTTTCCATTCCCGCGCAGGGGGGGCGGCAGGATTTCATGGTCACCGATCGCAACGGGCCGCGTTTCCGTTACTGGATACGGTCGTTCTCCAGTAGTGGTGGCGCCACGGGCTATCTGGTGCAGCTGCGGGACTGCCCAGCCAGCACCACCGGCATGCGCGCCTACATTGCACAGGGGGCTGCACCGCTGCAGGACGTCACCGCATCGCTGCTGGCGCAGGCAGGGCTGCCTGATGCGGCGACGATGACGGCCTACCAGGACAAGGGCGTGGGCGACCTGTTCGCCTTCATCGGGCCGCTGGACAAGGTGCCGGTGCTGCGCTGGGTGGCCGAAGCCGACCCCGAGCAGCCATTGGCCGCCGACGCGCGCAGCTTCGACCATGGCAATGCCATCCACGGCGGTTTTCTGCGCTGGAACCAGGATCATTTCGAAGTGGCCAGGACCGTGCCTGCCGGGCTATGGCCCTGCGATGACAGCCCGTTATTGCCGTGCAAGGGCGACCCGTTCGTGACTGGGCGTTGAGGCATCGCGCGCATAGGAATCGGCAATGCGCGGAATGAACTGCTGCGGATTGGCACCGACAAGATTGGTCAGCACCACCACCGCCACGCCGCGCTCGGGATAGACCACGAACGCCGAGCGCGCACCGCCGATACCGGCCACCTGAAGGTCGGGCGATGCGCGCAGTACCGGCCAGCCCCCCGCCCACGGGCCGGCACGGCCATCCGCCAGGCGCTCTGCGCTCCACATCCGCCGCAGGGCCGTTTCCGGCAGCAGACGGCCTTCGGTCAGCGCGACCAGCCAGCGCGCGGTGTCGTCGGCGGTGGTGAGGATGCCGCCACCGGCCCACAGCGAAGGCGGTATGTCGTAGAACCAGTGCGACAGGCGGGACGGTGCATCGGCAGCGTCGGTGGCTCGCGGGGCCAGGCTGTACATCGTCGCCGCATCCGGAATCAGGTCGTAGCTGTCGCCGAAGGTGGTGCGGGCCATGCGTGCGCTGCTGAACTGGCGGGTGGCGAGGAAACGTTCGTAGGGCATGCCGGATTGCTTCGCGATGATTCGTGCCAGCAGTACGTAGTTGGTCTGGTTGTAGGCGAAGCGCTGCCCGGGTTCGGCTTCGACCGGCTGCGCAGTGACGGCCGCCCACGCCTGCGCTTCTGAGCCACCGCCCAGCAGTCCCTTCGCATCAAGGATGTCCGGAAGGCCGGAGGTATGCGCCAGCAACTGGTGTACGCGTACGTCTCTCCACGCTGGCGGAAGATCATCCAGGTAGCGCGAGGCCGGCGCGTCCAGATCCAGCTGGCCCTGCTGGGCCAGCTGCGCGGCGGCCACGCCGGTGAACGCCTTGGTGGCCGAATTGAGCGGGAAACGGGTGTCGCGCGAGGCAAGCACACCGTTCTCCACGTTGGCCAGCCCGTAGGCCTCGGACAACACGGTCTGCCCGTCCTTGACCACCGCGATCTGCAATCCCGGGATGCGCTGCTCCAGCATGATCTGGCGGATCAGGCGGCGGGTCTGGTCGTTGGCCTGGTCCTGGCTGGCAGAGACGGCGGCGAAGGGCAGTGCACTGATGATCATGAGCAGGACTCGGAGCATTGGGCGGGACATGCGGAATTCCAGCGGGGCGTTGCGGATCGGATGCAGCGGGCGGGTCAAAGGTTTAAGCGCTCAGTGGTGCCTACCGTTCGTCGGCCCATGACTTCCGGGGGGTTGACTACAGTTGTCGTCAAGCTGACAGTGACGACACGTGTAGTCAAGGGAGTGGTGTCATGCGTGGCAAGACCATCGGGGACCAGGAACTGGCCCTGCTGCAGTACATCGATGAACATGCGCCGGCCACGGTCGGCGAGGTCGCCAGTGGCTACGGCGAAGCCCGCGGCCTGGCCCGTTCCACCGTGCTGACGATGATGGAGCGGCTGCGGGCGAAGGGGTATCTTCAGCGCCGGCAGCAGGACGGCGTCTACCGCTACCAGGCCACCCGTGGCCCGCAGAGCGTGCTGCAGGGGGCCGTGGCCCAGTTCGTCGACAACACCCTGCAGGGCTCGGTGTCGCCGTTCGTGGCCTACCTCTCGCAGCGCCAGCAGGTCAGCGACAACGAACTGGCCGAGCTGGAAGCGCTGGTCGCCCAACTCCAATCGCGTCGCCACGAGGGCTGAGCCATGGACACCACGATGCTGATCCCGATGCTGGAACGGTTGGGCTGGACCAGCCTGCAGACCGTGCTGCTGGTGGCCCTGGTGTACGGCCTGTGCCGCGCGCTGCCGTCGCTGTCGGCGGCGACCCGCTGCCGCCTGTGGTGGCTGGTCTCGCTGCAGGCCGTGCTCGGCCTGTTCTGGAGCCAGCCGTTGCAGTTGGCCTGGCTGCCGGCGCCGCAGGCGGTGCCGATGACCGCGACCGACGTGGCCGCTGACATCGTCTACCCGCTGGCCCCGGAGGCCTCTGCACAGTTGCTGGCCGCGATGCCGCTGCCCGCGGTCGAAGTATCGGCAGTTGCGTGGTGGGCGGTCGCACTGGCCGCGCTGTGGCTGTCCGGCGTGTTGCTGATGGCCCTGCGCACCTTCGGTGAGTGGCGCCGCTGCCGCGCACTGCTGGCTGCGGCCTATCCCTGCGAGGACGAGGCGCTGGTGCAGGCCCTGCAGCTGGCCTCCGACGCGCACGGCGTGCGCCCTGCGCCGCGGCTGTGGATGAGCGCGCAGGTGGACTCGCCGCAGCTGGTCGGGCCGTTCCGCCCGGTGCTGCTGCTGCCGGCCGGCGACAACGCCCTGCAGGGTGACGCGCTGGACCTGGCACTGACCCACGAACTGCAGCACCTGCAGCGTCGTGACCTGCAGTGGGGGCTGCTGCCCGCGCTGGCCCAGCACCTGTTCTTCTTCCACCCCCTGCTGCGCCTGTCGGTGCGCGAATACGCCCAGGCCCGCGAGGAAGCAGTGGATGCGGCCGTGGTCGGCCAGCATGGCGCCAGTCGCCAGGCCTATGGCCGCCTGTTGCTGCAGCTGGGCGTGGCAGCGCAGCCGCATCTGGGCGTGGCCAGTGCCGCACCGAGCACCACCAGCCTCAAGCGTCGCCTGCTTTCGCTGCAGTCGCACCGGTCCTGCCCGCGTCTGCTGGCGATGGCGTTGACCGCCGTCGTGGTGGTGGTGGGCGTGGCGCCGATGCGGCTGGTCGCAGCGCCGGTGCCGCCGGCACCGCCCGCGCCTCCGGCCGCACCGAAGGTTGCTGTGCCGCGGCCGCCGAAGGCCCCGGAAGCGCCTCCGGCACCGCCTGCATCAGCGGTACCTGCTGCACCGGTTGCCCCGGTGCCTCCCGCCGAGCCGACCGATGAGGAGGCGTCGTCTGGCCCTGACGACGCGGATGTGGCGGTTGATGTCGACGTCGATGTCGACACCGGCATGGACAATGACCACACGTCCTCCCGCAGCATGTCCATGAGTACCTATGGCCGCCTGGATCTGGGTACGTCGCCGCCGCAGGCGTTCGTGCTGGTCGATGGCGATTCGGCTTTCGCCAACGGTGCCATCGACGATGTCACGCTGGCCCGCAAGCAGCTCGGCAAGGGCCCCGCTCTGTGGTTCCGCCAGGGTGACAAGCGTTACGTGGTGCGCGACCCGATGTTGATCCAGTCGCTGCAGCGCGCCTATGCCGGTGCGGCGGACCTTGGTCGCCAGCAGAGCGAACTGGGCCGCCAGCAGAGTGCGCTGGGTCGCGAGCAGGGCGAACTCGGCAAGCAGATGGGCGAGATGGGGCGTCTGCAGAGCGAGGAGGCACGCCGCATCGCACTGGCCGCTGCCGAGGCCGCGCGCAACGCGATGGCCGCGCATGACATCAACCGCGAGGCGGCGGCGGAAGCGGCGAAGGCGGCGCGCGGTGCGACCAGCGACATCGCCGTTGCGCGAGAGGCTGCGCGCGAGGCCGCCGCCGAGGCACGTCGTGCGATGCAGGAAGCCCGCAGCGAGGCCGCGCAGTCCGGCCGTACCCGTGACATGCAGCGCCTGGCCAGACAGCAGTCTGAACTGGCCAACCGACAGGCGGCACTGGGCAGCCAACAGGCCGCGTTGGGCGAGCGCCAGGCACGCGTGCATGCGCAGGCATCGCAGCAGGCGCAGCAGGTGATCGCGCGCGCACTGGCCAGTGGCAAGGCCGAGCGACTCTGATCGGTAGTGCCGGCCGCTGGCCGGCAATGGGGGGTGCCGGCCAGCGCCGGCACTACCCTGGGAACATCAACCGCAGCTGGCGCGTTCGATGCGGTTCTGCGCATCCACCTGCACGGTCACGCGGTCCTGGCGGAAGTCCATGGTCACCGCCATGCCAGGCTTGACCACCCGTGCATTGCGCGCGCCGCTGGCGCTGACCAGCTGCTTCACCGTGGCCTCGTCGGCGGTCTTGCCGGTGAAGGCTTCAAGCTTGTCGGGCTGGCACTCATGCGGGCTATCGGCCGCCGGTGGCGGCGTGGTCTCATGCGCGGTACTGCTGCCGGCATGGCTGCAGGCGGCCAAGGGCAGGATGGCGAGCAGGACCAGGGGATTGAGGCGCATCGTCGGGCTCCAGGCGTGGATGGTGGCGGCAGTGTCACCGCTGCCACCGTCAGGCCGCGTCAACGCCTACTGCCCGACCAGCGCCAGCGTCTCGCGCTCGCGCTGTTCCTCGTGCACCAACCGTTGCAGCAGCAAGGCCAGCGTCACCACATCCTGATGGTTGTGGTCGGCCACCCGGCGCAGGTTCACCGCATCGCCGCCACGCAGGAAGCGCAGCCATGCCCCCGGTGCTTCAGAACCTGGCAGGTCGTCCTCGCGCACCACGCGCAGCAGCTGGCGCTCGATGGTGGACAGCTTGCAGTTCTCCCAGCTGCCGCGATAACGGCGGCGGGTGGGGTAGAGCAGGTCGACATGGTCCAGCGCGCTGATCGGGTCGCGTTGCCGGGCCAGCCGGTAGCGGGCCTTCAGCAGCGGCGCATCGTAGCTGCGGCCGTTGTAGCTGCAGAACACGGTGGTCGGCTGCAGCCAGCTGGCGAAGGTGGCCAGCATCGCGTCCTCCGCAGCCATGGTGGACATCAGCAGCTGGCGGATGCGCAGGCCTTCGCCGCGTTGCGGGCAGACATGCCAGTCAGCGGCACCGATCATGAAGGCGCGGGTGCCGGTGCCGCCGGCCAGGCCGGTGGTTTCGGTATCGAAGAACAGCAGGTCGCGCGCGGCCACGTGCTGGCCTTCGCGACGGGCGAAATCCAGCGACAGGGGCTGCGCCGGAATCGTCTGCGGCTGCAGCGATTCGATCAGGAACAGACCGGGTGCGATCTCTTCGCCGGGCAGTTGCCGATCCTGCGCGCTGGCGCGTGCCGGGGCGGCACCACCGCGTGTGCGCAGGCCAAGCAGGCGATGCAGGCTGCCCACCTCCGGCCGACGCAGCGTTGCCGGTGCCGCTGCGGCGGCCGCAGTACCGGTCGGCTTGTGGTGGATTTCCTGTTCGACCCAGGCGAACACCGAACGCTCGGCCGGTGGTTGCCGTGCATCGTTGGCGGCCACGGGTGCGGGGGGCGCAGGCGTTGCATCCGGCGTCGTCGGCGTGGCCGCCTTCGGGTCGCCGGCCTGCTTCCGCAGCAGGCGCAGCTTGTCCAGGCTCAGGCTCACGGCGCCAGCAGCTCCATCGGAACGCGCACGGTCACCACCACGTCGGGCACATGCTGGCAGGCCTCGGCATCGAACAGGTCGAGCACGCGCAGTGCCAGCGCGCGCGGCGAGGTCTCATCCTCTTCCTGCGCAGCCAGCACCGGGCCGACGCAGGCCGGGCAGCCGGCCTTGCAGTCGCAGCGCTGCACCAGCTCGCGCGCGCGCTGCACCAGTTCGGCCTGGCGCTGCCATAGCGGTTCGCTGAGGCCGACGCCGCCGGGGAAGTTGTCGTACAGGTAGACGGTGGGCACGAATTCCTGCAGCAGCTCCACCGCACCCGGGTCACCATTGCTGCCGCGCAGCTGGCCACGGCCACTCTGGTCGGCGATCGCGAACCAGGAACCATCGCCGTTGCCGACCGACTTCTGCAGGTCGCGCGCATCGGCCATCACCGCCACGGTGGCGACGATGTGCAGCGCATAGGCCGCGCCGAGGAAGCCATCCAGCGCATCCTGCTTGCTGGCGAACGCGCGCAGCAGCAGCGCCTGGGGCAGCTGCCACCACACCGCAGTGGTATGCAGTTCCTGGTCGGGCAGGTTCACCGGGCCGTAGCCGATGTTCTCGTGGGTGTAGTAGCGGATTTTCTTGTAGCCGGCCACGCGGCGCACCACGTGCACTTCGCCATGGTGCGAATCGCCGCGGCCGGCCACGCCGCCGTCGAAACGGTCCAGCACCTTGAGCTTGGTGAAGTCGATGCTGTCGGTGTAGTAGTCCACATGCGTGCGGGTGACGTAGGCCTTGCGCCCGTCCCAGTCCAGCGTCTCCACCTGGTACGGGGTGGACTGCACCATGTGGATCGCCCCCTCGTACAGGGTGAGCGCGGCGGCGGAATAATCGACCTCGGCGATGATCTGCTGGCGGCCATCGCTGCGGTCGACCACCACGAAGTTACCGTCGGCCACGGCGCGCAGGCTGACCGCGTTGGCCGGGTAGCTGTCGGCGATCCATTCCCAGCGTTCGCCTTCGCGGTGGATGACTTCGGTTTCGGCCAGCGCTTCCAGGAACACTTCCGGATCGATCGGGCCGAAGCCATCGCCTACCCGGAACGGCAGCTCGAACGCGGCGCAGCGGATGTGGTCGAACAGGATCAACGGCTGGTCCGGCGCGATGCGCGCATGTTCGGGCGATGCTTCGGCGAAGAAGTCCGGATGGCGTACCACGTACTGGTCCAGCGGTTGCGAACTGGCCACCATCACCCCGAGCGCGGGCTGCTGGCGGCGACCGGCACGGCCGAAGCGCTGCCAGGTGGCGGCCACGCTGCCCGGATAACCGTTGAGGATCACCACGTCCAGGCTGCCGATATCCACGCCCAGTTCCAGCGCCGAGGTGCTGACGATGCCGTCGATGCTGCCGGCGCGCATCGCGCGCTCGGTCTCGCGGCGCTCGGTGGGCAGGTAGCCGCCGCGGTAGGCGCGGATGCGCGGTGGCTTGCGCGGATCGTGGTCGAAGATGTCCTTCAGGTACTTGGTCAGCACTTCGACCATCAGCCGGGTCTGTGCGAATACCAGGGTCTTCAACCCGGACTTGATCGCGATGCGCGCGATGCGGTTGCTCTGCGAACGCGCCGAGGCGCGCAGGCCCAGGTCCGGGTTGATCACCGGCGGGTTCCACAGCAGCACCTGCTTCGGTCCGCTGGGCGCGCCGGATTCGGTGATGGCAGTCACCGGCGCCTCGATCAGCGCCTCGGCATGCGCCTGCGGGTTGCCGATGGTGGCCGAGCACAGGATGAACTGCGGTTGCACGCCGTAGAACGCGCAGATGCGCCTGAGCCGGCGCAGCACGTTGGTCACATGGCTGCCGAACACGCCGCGGTAGGTATGCACTTCGTCGATGACGATGTAGCGCAGGTTCTCGAAGAACTGCGCCCATTTGGTGTGATGCGGCAGGATGGCCTGGTGCAGCATGTCCGGGTTGGAGACCACGATGTCGCCATGCAGGCGGATCGCCTGCCGCGCATCGCCAGGGGTGTCGCCATCGAAGGTGAAGGCCTTCACCCCCAGGTCGCCGGCGCGGTTGAGTTCCAGCAGCTCGGCCACCTGGTCCTGGGCCAGCGCCTTGGTGGGGAACAGGTACAGCGCCTTGGCCTTGTCCTGCATGGCCGCGCTGACCACCGGCAGGGTGTAGCACAGCGACTTGCCGCTGGCGGTGGGGGTGACGATGGCCACGTGCTCGCCGCGCTGGCTGGCCTCCCAGGCTTCGGCCTGGTGGCTGTACAGCTGTTCGATGCCGCGCGCCTTCAGCGCGGCGGCCAGCGCCGGCGGTACCGAATCGGGAATGGGCGCATAGCGGCCTTCGCGGCCGGGAATGGCAAAGCTGCCGGTGATGCGGTCTTGGTAGCGGCGCTGCAGCCGCGCGCTGAGCAGGGCGCCGTCGCGGGCGGGCAGGCCATCGCGGGTGGCGAGCTTCTGCTCGGCATCGGCGGTGCGCTTGGCGAGTTCGTAAGCCATGGAAGATGGAGCCGGGACGGATTGCGAGGGGTCACATGGCACCACACTCACGTCTCAGGATGTGAGACACCGGCGTGGGATGCAGTGAACCGTTCAGTGCCCCCGGCGTCGAAGCTGCTCCATGGGCTGAACAGTCGCCGCAGTGGCAACGAAATCTGAAGCCCGTATCCGTATCCTTGTTCACTGGACGCAACCAACAGGGTGGATGGCTGTGGCACGACGTGGAACGCAGGGAGCACTGCTGGCCAGCCTGTTGCTGGCGGGCATCGCGCAGGCCCAGCAGGTAGCGCCGGTAGCGGTGCCCGTGCCCGGGCCTGCCGCCGCTGCGGATGCTCCGGCGGCAACCACCGCGCCGGTTTCCACCACCCTGCCGCAGGACAATGTCACCACCCTTGGCGAAGTGCGCGCGCTCAAGCCGGAAGACGAGCCGCTGGACCTGTACCGCTTCAAGAACCCGGTGAAGTTCGGCGACAACCGCTTCAGCCGCGACTGGAGTGAACCGCCGTCGCCGGAGCAGGTCAGCATGGGCGGCGGCTACATCATGATGGGCGTGGTCAAGGGCGTGATGGCGGCCGCAAAGGGCGTGAACAAGCTTACCGGTGGACCGGCGCAGATCCAGGCTGCGGTGGCGCGGCCACCGCCGGAACTCAGTGCCGAACAGCAGCAGCGTGCGCTGCGCTTCTCCGAGGAGCAGGGTGCCGCCGACCCATCGCCGGTGAAGTAGGCCGGTATATCCTGCCGGCTTCCCCATCGGTGCCATCGCCATGTCCCTGCGTTCTTTCTGCCTGGTGGCTGCGTTGCTGCCGGCCTCCGCCTTCGCTTCAGGCATCGCCGATGGCGGCGCCTGCCGCAACGGCGCGTTCCCGTCCGAACAGAGCCGGTTTGCACTGGCGCGGGTGGTCGACGCACCGCGCCTGTACCTGCTCGGCGACATGGACGGCTGCCCGGGCAAGGGCGAGCCGGCCTGCCGCCAGCGCAGCTATGTGGTCAACGGCGATACGGTGGTGACCGGACGCGACCTGGGTGGTTATCGCTGTGCGTTCTTCCCGAACAAGGTGGGCGGCAGTGCGGGCTGGGTGGACCGCAGCAAACTGCAGCCAGTGCCTGCGGTGGTGCCGTCGCTGCGGGACTGGGCGGGCAGCTGGAAGGATGGCGACAACGGCCTGCACATCTCGGTGCAGGGTGCACAGCTGCATGTGGAAGGCGACGCCTACTGGCCCTCTGCAAACCCCACGCCGGAACAGCGTCCCTACGGGCCGAACATGGGCCAGGTGGAAGCGCGCGCGACGCCACGCGGCGCCGATGTGGAGTTCGCCGAAGACACCTGCAGGGTGCGTGTGCATTCGCTGGGCGAGGTGCTGATCGTGACCGACAACAGCGAGTGCGGTGGCATGAACGTGCGCTTCAATGGCGTGTACCGGCGCGCAGGAAAGCGTTGAAGGGCGCATGAGGGGCCAGTAGATCCACGCCATGCGTGGATGCGGTTCGCGGACCCATCGGCGGGATCAGAGCCCTCTCGCGGGCGAAAGGGATCCGACCCCGAAGTTACCGCCGTCGTTCCAGCCACCACAGCAGCGAGGCGCACAGCACGAAGGCCAGCCACCATGGCCAGCGCGAGCCAGCCACCGGCTGTGTGGCCTGTGCATTCGCGGGCGTGCTGCGGGCCAGCGCCTGCGTGGTCGCATCGATCATCGCCTGCCGATGCAGTGCGGGCGCGTCCTTCGGGTCGAATGCATAGCGCCAGACGATACTGTCCCCATGCTGCAGGCGCTGCCAACCTGCGCCACGTGGCCACCAGCCGGCACAACGCAGCGCCGATGTCGCACCATCGACGATCAGCGGCACGCCGTCGCCACGCGGGTTGAAGGCCTGCAGCGGCGCCTGCACGCCACACAGCGTCTGCCGTTCGCCGGCCCAGGCAACCGCCTGTGGTGACCACAGCTCATCACCGCTGCCCTGCGCGCGTGCCAGCGTGGCCACCACGCCGCTCCACAGTTCGCCGTGGCGGTCATCGCGGCCGGCCAGCACCCAACGCCAGCTGTCGGTGATGGGCAGCAGGCCGATGCGCCCCTTGCCGGCCGCGCGCCAGCCGCCGACGGCCTTGCCGCCCCGATCGTGCAGCAGTGCGTTGCTGCCCGGCGCCTGCAACCCCAGTGCTTCCAGCGAAGGCAGCGCAGCACTGTGCGAGCTGCGGTCAGCCTCTTCGCCGTAGCCGGTCGGCAGTGTGCCGGCGGCAAGCGGGCCACGGCGCGCGGCAAGGACTGCGCTGTCACCGTCGCCGGGAAGTTCGAGGGTGTGGCCGCTGCCATCGCCCTGCACGGGCAGGCCAAGATCGTGCAGGCGCTGGCGCGCGCTGGCCGAAGGCGCCCCCGCACTGCGTACCAGTACACCCAGACCGTCGTGCAGCGCCTGGCGCACGGCGGCCAGCTGGCCTGCACTCAGGGCCGCCAGGCCGCGTTCGTCCAGCAGCAGCAGGTCGCTGCGCGCCAGCGTTGCAGCATCCAGCGAGACCACGCCGTCGCCCACGCTGAGCCCGGCACCGGTATCGGCCTGCACCTGCACGCGCAGGCCGCCGTCAGCGGCCCAGCGCCGCAGGTACTTCAGTTCCGGGCCGGGTGCGCTGGCACGCACCAACAGGCGCAAGGGCGCTGCCGGCAGGGTCTGCTGCGGCACCGGTACGGTATCCACCACATGGCCTTCGGTGTCGAGCAGGCGCAGCCGGAACACGCTGCGGCCTTCGGCGCGGGCGATGCCGGTGAGCTGGACGCTGCCGTCTTCGGCAACGTCTGCGCGATCGACCACGGTGTCGGCCGGGTCCAGCAGCTCGGCCTTCGCCTTTGCCGCGCCGCGCGACTGCGCCTGTACCTCGAAGCGTCCGCCGGGAGCAACGTCGGCCGGTGGCTGCAGCGCGACCCAGCCGCGCGGTGCGGGTGCTGCCTGCCAGCGCACGTCACCCGGCAACGCCGCGTCGCGATCGCGTGCGACCAGGCCGGCGCCAACGAGGGTGAGCGTGGAGGCGGGGTGTTGGCGCAGCCCGGTGGCCAGGTCGGGGATACGCTGTCCACCAGGTACATCGCCCGCTTCCGGCAACAGCAGCAGCGGACCTTCGCTGGCCGGCGGTGCGCCTGCCTTGTCGGCCTCGGCGCCGAGCACGACCAGGCCGGCGGCGGGTTGCTGATGGGTAGGTGGCACCAGGCAGAAATACAGCAGCGTGGCAGCGACGATCTGCAGCGCGATGATGATCCAGCGGCGGCCTGGGTGCGTTGTGCTTCCATGCAACTGGCGCACGCTGGCGATGACCACGACCAGGGCGAGTGCCAGCGCAATCCACAGGTTCGGACCGGAGGCGCTCATGGCTGCGCCTCCAGCGCGTCGAGATACCGTTGCCCCATCGCATCGGCTGCACTGCGCCGCATTACCTGCGGCAACGGACGCTGCAGGGCACGCCACAGCTGCGCACGCAGGCGCTGGCGGCAGTCGCGGCAGCCGGGCTCGATGCGCAGCTGCTCGATGGCGGCAGCCAGGTCCAGTGCATCGGGCAGGTAGGTAGCGTTGCGTTGCTGCCAGGTCGCGAGCGCATCGAGATCGGGTGTGCCGATGTCATCGCCGAGACGCTGCCAGGCTTCGACAATGGCCGGGTCCGGCGGCGTGCGCGCGGCCAGCGGCAGTTCACGGCTGGACAGCCCGGCGCGATTACCGCCCAGCCGGCGGCCTTCATCGATGGGGGGCAGCTCCGGCCCGACCCGGGCAAGGTAGATGCGCTCGGCCTGCTGCACCTGCTTGATGAAGCCCAGCGCCTTGTAGGCGAATGGCAGCGCCTGCTCCGGCCGGCCCTGGCGCAGCTCGCCTTCAGCCGACCACATCTGGTCCAGCGCGGCCTTCAGCGTGGCACGGGTCTGCGGGTCGAGCAGGGTGGCCGCCTCGGCGTGGTCGTGGGTGTGTCCGTACTCGGAAAGCACGTCGGTCGCGCTGCCGAACACCGGCGGGGTATCTGCGTTGGCTGTACCGCCATGGTCATGGCCATGGTCGTCGTGCGCATCGGCCTGCGCGCCATGGCCGTGCTCGTGATCGTCGTCGTGGCCATCTGCGGGCGGCGCATCGCTGGTGGGCAGGTCGCTGGTCGGCGGCGGCTTCGGGGCGCCTTCGCTTTCCTCGCCCAGGAACTGGCCGTAGCGCAGGCGCAGGATGCGCTGGTCGACACCGATCGCATCGCTGCGCTTGATGAAGTCATCAGCGGCGAGACCGCGCCGCTGCCGGATCAACGCCTCGGCATCGATGATGATCTGTCGCTGGCTGCGGAAGTAGGCCGGCAGCGTCTTCTTGATGCGTCCTTCCAGTTCGGCACCCAGCGCGACCTCGGCACTGGGCAGGCGCAGAATCACGCTGCTGCTGCGCCCCGTCTGTGGCGTGGGTGCGTGATTGTCGCGCACCTCAAGCTGGGCGATCACATCGTTGCCGGGCTGCGCGCCCAGTGCGGCGAGGTCGAGCGTATGTGCGAAGCGTCGTGCGGTCGGCTCGCCACTGCCGGTGAGGCTGACGTTGCGACGGACGAAGGTGATGTTCTCACCGCTGCCCTGGGTGGTCGTGATCGACAGCGTTGCCGGTGCGGCCACGCCGTAGTCGTCACTGGCCTCGAAGCGCAGCGACCATTGGCGCTGCCCGGGCGTGGCCAGCACCAGGCTGGCCGCCGGTTCCAGCACGCGCACGGAGGGTGCACGGTCGGCCACCACGTCCAGCCGATGCAGGCGCGTCTCGGCCAGTGCCGGTTCGCTCACCACGCGATACAGCGCCGGCGTGCGCGCCACGTCCTGTGCCTGCCATTGGCCATCGCGTTCGCTCAGCGGCAGGCGACGGCCATCGTGGAACTGCAGCCACGCCTTGTCCGGTGCACGGTCGAAGCGCAACGACCACGACAGCCGGCTGTCGGCGGCAACCTTGGCATCCAGCGCATTCTGGGTGAGTGTGGCCTGGCCGGTATAGGCCGGTGCGTCGATGCGCAGGCGGCTGGATTGCAGGTGAAGTGGACCCGCGGGCAGGGTGTTGTCACGCGCCGTGGGTGCAACGGCGACGGGGCCGCTGTTCGGGCGAGGCCAGCCGAATGCCAGCAGTGCGATGGTCAGGCCCGCAATCCAGCACAAGGCCAGCGCCGCGCGCGGCCAGCGCGGTCGCAGCTCCGGCATGCGGCGCTCCAGCGTGGCCAGCACGTGCGTGCGTTGGCGCTGCTGCAGCGGATTGAGCGTGGCGGCTTCGGCGAACAGCAGGTCCGCGCTGTCCTCGCTGGTGCCGCTGGCATCAAGTTGCCGCTGCAGCCACCGACGGTCGAGCTGCCGGGCACGCGCCGTCGCAACGGCGGCGCAGGCGAGCACGACGAGCGTCCCAGCCACGCAGGCCAGATCGAAGCCGGACAGGCGCAGGGCCAGCGCGGTGGCGGCCAGCGCCAACGGCAGGCCAAGCAGCAGGGTGATCAGGGCGCGCCGGCGCCGCGCACGCTGCCAGGCACGTTGCAACGCGTTCATGCCGCCTCCCTGCGCCGGGCGCTGCTGGCCATCCAGCGTTCGACGGCGAACAGCAGCACGATGGCCAGCAGCAGCCATGCGGTCGGCTCACGCAGCGGCGGCGTCGAGGCTGGCAGGGCGGTCTGGCGGGGCGCGTGGTCTGTTGCATCCCCCACGCGTGGGGGCGATGGCGGTTGCAGTGCCAGCAGCAGCGAGCGTGGCAGCTGCGCGTCGCGCAACGCGGCATGGGTGGTGATGTCCCAGTCACCGGGCAGTGACAGCAAGCGTCCGTGGCCGACGCGCTGTTGCCAGAGCAGCGGCGCGCCATCGGCGCTGCGCAGCAGCACACTGGCCTCGGTGGCAGGTTTTGCAGCGCTCAGTACGCTGCCGCCGTCGTGCAGCCACGCCTGCCAGTGCGGCGGCAGTGCGTCGCTGCGGCTCCAGACACCGATCTCGCCGCGTTCGGGCAAGGCATCGGCCGTCAACGGTGCCGAGGGTGTCTGCACGCCCCAGGCCCGCTGCAGTGCACCGATCCAGCGCTGCACCCCGGCGGGCGCATCGGCGTGCACGCGCAGCCGTGGCGGCGTCGTGGCGGCCTGTGTAGCTGGGGCCGCGACGGCATGCGGGTGCCACTGCACATCGCGCGACAGCTGCAGGCGTGCGCCGTCCAGGCCGGGCAGCGGATCGGGCACGTGCACGGTCAGCGCGGTACCCGCCGGCAGCTGGGCATCCAGTTCGCGCAGCAGGCTGGGCAGGGAGGCATTGGAGGCCAGCGGTGCCTGGTCGATGGAGGGGAAGCCGGTTGCCAGCCAATGCCAGTTGCCATCGTTGACGGTGCCACGCAGTGCGGCGGCATCCAGTCCTGGGGCCACCACGGTCCATGCAGCGGGGACCGGCGCAGGGCCAGTCAACGCCGGCCGCGCCAGCAACAGCGCCAGCGCGGCCAGCAGTAGCAGCCGCACCAGCAGCAGCGGCCAGTCATCGAAGCGGATGCGCTGGCGCGGCCGGATCTGCGCGCTCAGCCAGCGCAGCGCGGCGAAATCCAGCGGCGTGTACGGATGGCGGCGGGCGAGGTGGATCAACAACGGCAGCAGCCATGCGGCGAGCGCGGCCAGGCCCAGCGGGAACAACAGGTTCATGCGCCGCCCCCAAGGCCGAACAGCGCCTGCAGCGGCTGGTCCAGTGGCTGGTCGAGCCAACCGCTGGCGCTGGCGATGCCACTGGCCTGCAGGCGCGCCTGCAGCGCGCTGCGTGCATCGGCGAAGCGCTGCAGGTAGTCGGTGCGGATCGCCGCGCCATCTCCCAGCAGTTCTTCGCCGGTTTCCGGGTCGCGGAAGCGGTGGCCGGCGTCGAACGGGAAATCGCGCTCGTCAGCGGTCAGGATCTGCAGCAATGCCACTTCGCGGCGGGCGCTGGCCAGTTGTTCCAGCAGCACGATACCGGCCTCATCGAAGCCATCACCGATCGCCAGCAGCAGGTCGCCTGGACGCACCCGTTCCCACAGCGGCCGCAGGCGATCAGGCGCAGGCCAGCCACCTCGTGCCTGCAGCGCTTGCAACTGCAGATACACACGGTCGCGCTGGCGCGCGCCGTTCGCCGCGGGTACCAGTTGCAGGCCATCGCCATTGATCGCCAGCAGGCCGAAGCGATCACCCTGTTGCAGGGCCAGTTCAACCAGGCATGCGGCCACGCCACGCATGTGGTCCAGTCGCGTGCGCTGCGGTGCCGCGCGATCAGCCTGGCCGGCCGAGGCGGTGGCATCGAGCAGCAGCCAGACCGTGATCGGGCTTTCGCGTTCGGACTCGCGCACGAAGAAGCGGTCCGAGCGCGCATACAGCTTCCAGTCGATCTGGCGCAGCTCGTCACCCGGTTCGTAGGCACGGTACTGGGCGAATTCCAGGCCGGCACCGCGGCTGCGGCTGGCGTGCTGGCCGATGCCGCTTGCCCCGTTGGCCAGGCGCGGCCGCAACCGCAGCAGGCGCAGGCGCGCACGCAGTTCCGGCGGCAGGATCAACGGCGTACCTGCGTTCACGCGTGGCTCAACCCGGGAACGGCACGGCCTGCAGCAGCGCGGCGACCACGTCGTCGGCACACTTCTGCTCGGCCTCGGCGGCGAACGACAGCAGCAGGCGATGGCGCATCACCGGCGCAGCCAGTGCCTGCACATCCTCGCGGGTGGCGGCGAAGCGGCCCTGCAGCAACGCGCGTGCTTTCGCTGCCAGCACCAGCGACTGGCCGGCACGCGGGCCCGCACCCCACTTCACCCACTGGTTGATCGCTGCCGGTGCGCCTTCGCCAGGCCGGCTGGCACGTACCAGGCGGGTGATCCACGCCAGCACATCGGGGCTGACATGCACCTGGCGCACCGCGGCCTGCAGTGCGATCACCGCCTCGGCATCCATCACCTTCGGCACCGTGTCGGTGGTGCCGCCGGTGGTCTGCTCCAGGATCTGCCGTTCCTCGTCCTCGCTGGGGTAATCCACCAGCACGTGCAGCAGGAAGCGGTCCAGCTGCGCTTCCGGCAGCGGGTAGGTGCCGGCCTGCTCGATCGGGTTCTGCGTGGCCAGCACGAAGAACGGCGCGGGTAGTGCGTAGGTGGTGCCGGCGTAGCTGACCGTGCGCTCCTGCATCGCCTCCAGCAGTGCGGCCTGGGTCTTGGGCGGGGTGCGGTTGAGTTCGTCGGCCAGCAGCAGGTGGGTGAAGATCGGGCCCTGCTGGAAACGGAAATGGCGATGGCCGGTACCGTGGTCTTCCTCCAGCAGCTCGGTGCCGAGGATGTCGCTGGGCATCAGATCCGGGGTGAACTGCACCCGCCGGAACTGCAGTTCCAGGGCCTGGCCGAGCGAGCGCACCAGCAGCGTCTTGCCCAACCCGGGCGCACCTTCCAGCAGGCAGTGGCCGCCGGCCAGCAGGCCGATCAGCAGCTGCTCGACCACGGTGTTCTGGCCCACCACCGCGCGTGCGAGCGCAGCGCGCAGATCGTGCAGGCGCGGCAGCAGGGAATCGAGGTCGGGGGCGGTCATGGGCGTGCAGGTCCTATCAGTTGTTCAACGCGTACATCACGATGTTGACGCCGAAGCGGGTGTTGTCTTCGGCCAGGAAACGCTTGTTGCGCCAGTCGTAGTCCCACTCGCAGCCATAGTCCTTGTTGCTGTAGAGCAGGCCCAGGCGGCCATCGACCTCGATGCCCTTCAGGTAGTCGTGCACCAGGTCGTCGCCCCAGCCGTTGAGCTCGAAGCTGGTCGCGGGCGGGCCGTCGGGGAAACGGAAGAAGCTGCGGTACAGCGCGTGGCTGTTGGGCAGTTTCTGCAATGCCCTGGGCCCGAACAGGCGACCCATCTGCGCTTCGAACGAGGTGGCGAACAACCCGTCGATGTCATGGTTGCAGTCATCGACGAAGACGAAGCCGCCGTTGCGCACGTAGCGCACGAAGTTCTGCCGTTCGGCGGCATTGAACTCGACCAGCGTGTGCCCTGCCAGGTAGCAGAACGGCGCTTCCAGCATGCGCGGGTCGGCCAGTGCCACCACGTGTTCCTGCGGATCCACCCGCAGCGAGGTGTAGTCGATCAGCGAGGTGATCAGGTTGGACGGCATGCGCGCATCCACGTCCCAGTCACCGGAGTCGTACTGCAGGCGGGTGAACCAGAAGTCGTAGCGCGAACTGCGCGGGCCTGCCTGTGCCCAGGCCGGCAGCGCCGCCGCCGAAGCGGCAGCGGCCAACCAGCGCAGGCAGGCCCGGCGATCCATCAGACGGCGTCGGACAGCGAGGTGAAGGTGAAATCGCGCAGCTTCATCGGCGGGATCATCATCACGTAGCTGGATTCATCACCGGCCACGCGCACCGGCTTGCCCAGCTCTTCGATGTTGTTGAGCATGATCACCGGCGATTCGTTGAAGCGGAAGTTCTTCACCGGATGCTTGATCTGGCCGTTCTCGATGTAGAAGGTGCCGTCGCGGGTCAGGCCGGTCAGCAGCACGGTCTGCGGATCGACCATGCGGATGTACCAGGTGCGGGTGACCAGGATGCCCTTCTGAGTGCCGCGCACCAGCTCGGCGGTGCTCTTGTCACCACCGCTCATCAGCAGGTTGCCCGGTGACGCCTTGGCGGTCTTGCCCTGCTTCTGCGCCCAGAAGCGCGAGTAGTCCAGGTTGGCGATCTTGCCGTTTTCGATGATGGCCATGCGCTCGCGGGGCAGGCCCTCGTTGTCCCAAGGCAGCACCGGTGCGTCCGGATGCCACGGGTCGGCGATCATGGTCACGCGCGGGTCATAGACCTGCTCGCCCAGCTTGTTGCCGCCGCCCTTCTTGGACAGGAAGCTGCGGCCTTCATCGGCCGAACGGGCGCTGAAGAAATTCATCATGAAGCTGATCAGGCCCGCCGCCGCTGCCGGTTCCAGGATGACCGTGTACTTGCCCGGCTCCAGCGCCTTGGCCTCGGCCGATTCAGTGGCCTTGCGCATGGCGATGCGGATGTCCTGGTCCGCCTTGAAGTCCGCCGCATCCTTCAGGTTGCGGCCGACCCAGCCCGAACCACGGCCATCTTCGGTACGCACGGTGCAGGTGTAATTGAAGTTGGTGGTGCGCTGGTAGGCGAAGTTGCCGTTGCTGTTGGCGGTGGCCTGGAAGCCCTGGCCGTCTTCGAGGAAGCCGGCGGCGATCAGGCCATGGCCACGGCACGGCGCGATTGAATCGGCGGCAACCTTGGCACGGAAGGCCGGATCGATTGCGGCCGTGGATTCGCTGAAGGTCGGGCTGGCGCGGTAGCTCTGCTTGCCGATGGCCGGCATGAACTCCGGGTTCTCCGGGGCCAGGCGCGCCAGGTCTTCGGCGCGGCGTACCACGCGTTCCAGCGCGGCATCGTCGAACTCGTTGATCGAGGCAGTGCCCACGCGCTTGCCGAAGGCGACGGTGACGGCCAGTTCGGTGTTATCGACAATCCCGCTGGTGGAAACGTTGTTCAGTGCGAAACGGATGTTGCCGTCGATCGCGCCGGCCAGCACGGCGGTGCACTCATCGGCCTTGGACAGGGCAATGACCTTGTCAAGGATGGCCTTGGCCTGGGCTTCGGTGAAGATACTCATGGTGTAAGGGCTCCTGACCGATCAGCCGAGGCTGCGTGCGGTGTTGATGACGTTGATGCCGTTGAAGCGCGCGGTGGAAGAACCGTGCGAGACCGCCGAGACCTGGCCCGGCTGGCCCTTGCCGTCGAAGAACGAACCGCCCAGGCGGTAGTCGCGCTCGTCGGCCACGGCAGTGCAGGCGTTCCAGAACTCCGGCGTGCGGATCTGGTAGGCCACGTCTTCCAGCATGCGGGTGATCTGGCCGTTCTTGATCTCGTAGAACAGCTGGCCGCCGAACTGCGCGTTGTAGCGCTGCTGGTCGATCGAGAACGAACCGTCACCGATGATGTAGATGCCGTTCTCCACGTCCTTGATCAGGTCCGGCACGCTCAGCGGCTTCTTGCCCGGCGCCATCGACACGTTGGCCATGCGCTGGAACTGCACGCTGGACCACGAGTCGGCGTAGCAGCAGCCGTCGGACTCGTTCTTGCCGAGGATGTGGGCCTGGTCCCGGATGGTCTGGTAGTCCACCAGCTTGCCGTTGCTGATCAGGTCCCAGCGCTTGCACTTCACGCCTTCATCGTCGTACGCCACCGCGCCGAGGCTGCCCGGCTGGGTCTTGTCGGCGAAGATGTTGACCAGCTCGCTGCCGTACTGGAAATGCTGTTCGCGCTTGTCCAGGGTGGCGAAGCTGGTGCCGGCATAGTTGGCTTCGTAGCCGAGCACGCGGTCCAGTTCCAGCGGGTGCCCGATCGACTCGTGGATGGTCAGCCAGGTGTGCGACGGGTCGAGCACCAGGTCGTACTTGCCCGGCTTCACCGACGGTGCCTTCAGCTTCTCCTGCGCCTGCCTGGCGGCGGCGATGGCGTCTTCCTTCATGTCGTAGGAAGAACTGTAGTTGACCACGCCATTGGGGCCGACCACCTTGCCGGCGGTGGCGCCATCCAGGTACTCGTATCCCAGGCCCATCGGCGAGGACAGGCCCGAACGGGTACGGAACTTGCCGCTGGACTTGTCGATGGCGGTGACCGTCATCGGCGCCCAGATGCGGTGCACGTCCTGGTCGATGTAGGAACCATCGGTGGAAGCGAAGTACTTCTGCTCGTTGACCAGGAACAGCATCGAGTTGACGAAGCTGGCACCGGCGCCCATTGCTGCAGCGTTGACGTCCAGCAGCAGGCCGACCTTTTCCTTGATCGGCACCTCCATCGCATTCTTGCGGATCGGCGTGCGCCAGCTCACTTCGCCCACGCCCGGTGCCTTGGCCAGCTGCACCGGTGCGGTCTGCACGCCGGCGTTGGCCTTGGCGATGGCCGCCGCCTGCTGGGCGGCCTTGGCCACATCGGCAGTGCCCAGCGCGTTGGTGGCGGCGAAGCCCCACGCACCATTGACGATCACACGGATGCCCACGCCGGTGGACTCGGTGTTCACCACGTTCTGCACCTTATCCTCGCGGGTGATCACGAACTGCCGCAGGTAGCGGCCGATGCGCACGTCGCAGTAGGTGGCGCCAGCGCTGCGTGCGGCCTGCAGGGCGGCGTCGGCCAGGCGCTTCTTCAGCGCCGGGTCGAGGCTGGACTGCAGCTGCTCGGCGGCGATCACCTTGCCGAAGAAGGAGGGCACGATCAACCCGCCCGCGGTAAGCCCGGTCAGGGCCAGGAAGTCACGTCTTTGCAAGGCTGCTCTCCATGTCGAAAGGATGGGTGGCTCAAGCGCCGAGACTGCGCGCGGTGTTGATGATGTTGATGCCGTTGAAGCGGGTGGTGGACGAACCGTGCGAGACCGCCGAGACCTGGCCGGGCTGGCCCTTGCCATCGAAGAACGAACCGCCCAGGCGGAAGTCACGCTCATCGCAGATGGCGGTGCAGGCATTCCAGAATTCCGGCGTGCGGATCTGGTAGGCCGCATCCTCGACCATGCCGGCGATCTTTCCGTCCTTGATCTGGTAGTACAGCTGGCCACCGAACTGCGCGTTGTAGCGCTGCTGGTCGATCGAATACGAACCGCGGCCGTGGATCCAGATGCCGTTCTCCACGTCCTTGATCATGTCCTCGACGCTGAGCGGCGTCCGGCCCGGTGCCAGCGAAACGTTGGCCATGCGCTGGAACTGCACGCTGGACCACGAATCGGCATAGCTGCAGCCGTGCGATGCATCGCGGCCGAGGATATGGGCTTCATCGCGGGTGGCCTGGTAGTCGACCAGGATGCCGTCGCGCACCAGGTCCCAGCGCTGGGTCTTCACCCCTTCGTCGTCGTAGCCGACCGCGCCGAGGCTGCCGGGCTGTGTCTTGTCGGCGAAGAAGGTGACGATATCGCTGCCCCAGCGGAAGCCGGCATCGCGCTTGTCGAGCGTGGCGAAGCTGGTGCCGGCGTAGTTGGCCTCGTAGCCGAGCACGCGGTCCAGTTCCAGCGGGTGGCCAACGTTCTCGTGGATGGTCAGGAACAGGTTGGAGGGGTCCAGCACCAGGTCGTACTTGCCGGGCTTCACCGAGGGCGCCTTCAGCTTCTCGCGCGCGTGGCGGGCGGCGGCAATGGCGTCCTCGACCGGATCATAGGAATCGCGATAGGCGGTAATGCCGCCGGGCAGCTGCACCTTGCCGCGCGCATCGCCGTCGAGGAATTCGTAGCCCATGCCCATCGGCGAGGACAGGCCGGCGCGGGTGCGGAACCTGCCGCTGGCCTTGTCGATGGCGGTGGCGGTGAACGGCAGCCAGATGCGATGGATGTCCTGATCGATGAACGAGCCGTCGCTGGACGCGAAGTACTTCTGTTCGTTGACCAGGAACAGGGTGGAATTGATGTAGTCGGCACCCGCATTCAGCGCCGCAGCGTTGAGCGCCAGCAACAGCTCGACCTTGTCCTGGATCGGCACCGCCATCGCGTTGCGGCGCACCGGCGTCTGCCAGCGCACCTCGCCGACCGCCGGGGTGGGTGCCAGCTGCACCGGCCGGGTCTGGATGGCGGCGTTGGCGCGCGCGATCGCGGCGGCCTGCTCGACCGCGGCACGCACGGCGGCCTCGGTCTGCTGATGGGTGGCGGCGAAGCCCCAGGCGCCGTTGACGATCACGCGCACGCCCACGCCGGACGACTCGCGGTTGGTCACATTGCCGACCTGATGCTCGCGGGTGATGACCGACTGGTTGAGGTAGCGGCCGATGCGCACATCGCAGTAGCTGGCCTTGGCGCTGCGTGCGGCTGCCAGCGCGACCTCGGCCAGGCGCCGGCGCTGGGCGGTATCGACCGGCGCCAGCAGCTGCTCGGCGGCGATGGCACGGGAATGCGGCAGCAGCAGGCCCGCCAGGCCCAGACCGGAAAAAGCCAGGAACTCACGTCGTTGCACAGCGTTTCTCTCTCTCGCTTGCGTGCGGTTGGCAACGGGCCGGACCGATCACGTCAACTGCCCGACTTTCGCCAGCGCGGCGGCTTCGGGCAAGTGACTGCAGTCATGGTTGGGGAGGGTTTCGGCAGGGCTTGCAGCCCTGCACCTGCTTCAAGCCAGGGCAACGTCAACGTCAAAAGCGGGCTATCCGTGGGTTGGTGGGGCGGTGTCGGATTGCGGGGACGCCGCAAGTACGTCCGTGTAGGCTTGGCAGCCGCATCCATGCGGCTGACACCCCGCAATCCGACACCGCCCCACCTTCGACAGGTTCCGTGTGCTGTTGGTGGGTGTCGACCTTGGTCGACACAATCTGTCAGATATCGAAATGAATCCGGGGTCAGATCCGTTTTCCTGCGGAAAACGGATCTGACCCCAATGCCGTTCCAACAGACCGCAGAAAACTGTCGAAGGCGGGGTGGGTCCGGTTGCGGGGGTGTCCGCGGCATGGATGCCGCGGCCAAGCCCCCAAGGACGGGTTTACGGCGTCCCCCGCAACCGGACCCACCCTGCCATCCCACGGAATGCCAGCTTTTGATGTTGCTCTGGCTCTGGCTCTGGCTCTGGCTTCGGCGGGTGCAGGGCGCAGCCCTGCCGAGCAACACCCCCTCGTGCACAATGGGGCCGACCCCGCCTGGACGCCGTCTCGATGTCGAGCAAGCCGTATTCAGAAGCCTGCGAGCGCAACCGCGATCCCATCGCCACCGCGCTCGACCCGTGGATGGGCGACCGCCACCGGGTGCTGGAGATCGGCAGTGGTACCGGCCAGCACGCGGCCTTCTTCGCCGAGCGCTGGCCGTGGTTGCGCTGGCAGCCCAGTGATCACCCGGATCATCTCCCTGGCATCGAGGCATGGCGTGCCGAAGCAGCCTTGCTGAATCTGCTGCCGCCGGTGGCGCTGCAGGTGGAACTGCCGCCGGCGCCCGGGTTGAGCCTGCCGGAGGGAAGTACGTTCGACGCCGCGTTCAGCGCCAACACGTTGCACATCATGGGCTGGGACTACGTGCAGGCGCTGTTCGTCGCGCTGCCACCGGTGCTGCGCCATGGCGCGCTGCTGGCGGTGTATGGCCCGTTCAACTACGGCGGTCGCTACACCAGCGACAGCAACGCACAGTTCGATGGCTGGCTGAAGGCGCGCGCCCCGCGCAGCGGTATCCGCGATAGCGAAGCGGTGCAGGCGCTGGCGGCCGACAATGGCTTCACCCGCCTGGGCGACGTGGCGATGCCGGCCAACAACCGGCTATTGCTGTGGCGGTTGGGGTAAACCGCCGGTAGTACCGGCCGCTGGCCGGCAACCGATTGCCAGGAGGGATGCCGGCCAGCGGCCGGCACTACCATCAGGCCACCTGCACGATATGCAGCGCCTTCGGGTTGCGCCACTGCGCCAGCAGGGCAGCTTCGCGCGCCTTGGCCTGCGCGAAGTGGGCTTCCTTGACGTGGCCGAAGCCGCGGATGTGCTCGGGAATGCTGGCGATCTCCACCGCCAGTGCCAGGCGGTCGTCATCCAGGCCGTCCAGCAGCACCTGCACGGTCGCCTCGTAGTCACCGATCAGCTTGCGCTCCATGCGGCGCTCGTCGGTGCGCCCGAACACATCGAAGCGTCCGCCGCGCAGGAACTTCAGCTTCGCCAGCAGACCGAAGGCCTTGAACATCCACGGACCGTATTCCTTCTTCAGCAACCGGCCCTGCTCGTCCTTCTTCGCGAACAGCGGCGGTGCCAGGTGGAAGCGCAGCTGGTAGTCGCCCTCGAACTGCTGTTGCAGGCGGCGCTGGAAGTCGCCGCTGGTGTACAGGCGCGCCACTTCGTACTCGTCCTTGTAGGCCATCAGCTTGAACAGGTAGCGGGCTACCGTCTCGGTCAACGCAGTGGAGCCGCCGATGCGGTCGGCCTCGGTGGCGCGCACGCGTGCCACCAGGTCGCGGTAGCGGTTGGCATAGGCGGCATCCTGGTACTCGACCAGGAAGGCGGCGCGGCGCTCGATCATTTCGTCCAGCGAACGCGACAGGCGCGCGTCGTCCAGCGGCAGGAACGCCACGTCGCCGCCATGCGAGGGCAGGCCGCGCAGCTCGCGTTCGTCAGCGGTGTTGCGCGGTGCGGCGGTTGCACCCCATTCGTTGCCTTCCCACTCGCCCGGCGGCAACGGGTGCAGCGGGCCCGGGGTGGATTCGGTATCGGTGTGGCGGTTGCGCACCAGGCCGGCGGCCTGCTGCACGGCCTGCGGATCGACCACGGCCAGGCGACCCCAGGCGAACGCCTGCTGGTTCATCGCCACGGCCGCGCCATTCAGCTCGATGGCGCGCATCAGCGACTCGAACGACAGCGGCACCAGCCCCTGCTGCCAGGCGTAGCCGAGGATGAACAGGTTGGCGGCGATGGCATCGCCCAGCAGCGCGGTGGCCAGCTGGGTAGCATCCAGCAGCAGCGGCTCCTGGCCGCCCAGGGCCACGCGCACGCCGGCGACGATGTCGGCGGCGGGGAATTGCATGTCCGGACGGGTGGTGAAGGTGCCCGGCATCGCTTCGTAGGTGTTCAGCACCACCTGCGAACGACCGGCGCGCACCTTGGACAGTGCCCAGTAGTCGTTGACCACCACCATGTCGCAGCCCAGCACCAGGTCGGCCTCACCGGCGGCGATACGCACGGCGTGGATGTCATCCGGGCGGCGTGCGATGCGGATGTGCGTGGTCACCGCGCCACCCTTCTGCGCCAGTCCGGTCTGGTCGAGCACGGTCGCGCCCTTACCCTCCAGGTGGCCGGCCATGCCCAGCAGCGCGCCGATGGTCACCACGCCAGTGCCGCCGACGCCGGTGATCAGGATGTTCCAGGGCTGTTCCAGTGTGCCGCGGATGGTCGGCGCCGGCAGGTTGTCCAGCAGCGTGGAGGCATCACGCTTGCTGCCCTTGCGCGGCTGGCCGCCGTGCACGGTGACGAAGCTCGGGCAGAAGCCGTTCACGCACGAATAGTCCTTGTTGCAGTTCGACTGGTCGATTTCGCGCTTGCGCCCGAACTCGGTTTCCTTCGGCAGCACCGACACGCAGAAACTCTTCTTGCCGCAGTCGCCGCAGCCTTCGCACACCAGCGAGTTGATCAGCACCCGCTTCTGCGGGTCTTCCAGCTTGCCGCGCTTGCGGCGGCGGCGCTTCTCGGTGGCGCAGGTCTGTTCGTAGATCAGGATCGAAACACCCTTCACTTCGCGCAGGCGCTTCTGCACGGCATCCAGCTCGCTGCGGTCGTGGAACTCGACGTCGCTGGGGAAGTGTTCGCGCTGGCCGGTCCACTTGCCGATGTTGTCCGACAGCACCACGATGGTGTGGATGCCTTCGGCGCGCATCTGCCGTGCGATGTCGGGCACGCTCAGTGGGCCGTCCACCGGCTGGCCGCCGGTCATCGCCACCGCATCGTTGTAGAGGATCTTGTAGGTGATGTTGACGCCGGCCGCGACCGCCTGGCGGATCGCCAGCGAACCACTGTGGAAATAGGTGCCGTCGCCCAGGTTCTGGAACACGTGCGGGGTATCGGTGAACGGCGCCTGCCCGGCCCAGGTCACGCCTTCGCCGCCCATGTGGGTGAAGGTGTCGGTGCTGCGGTCCATCCAGGTCACCATGTAATGGCAACCGATGCCGGCCAGCGCACGCGAGCCTTCCGGCACGGTGGTGGAGGTGTTGTGCGGGCAGCCGGAGCAGTAGTGCGGCACGCGCGGGAAACTGGCGCGCGGCAACGCAAGCTCGGCTTCCTTTTCCTGCATCCACTGGAGGCGCTGTTCAATCGATTCGTTGTTGAAGAACTTCTGGATGCGGCGACCGATCACGCCGGCGATGGTGGCCGGGGTCAGTTCGCCGGTGGACGGCAGGATCCACTCGCCGCTCTCGTCGTACTTGCCGACGATGGACGGGCGCTGGCCCCAGCTGGCCGGCCAGTTGAAGAACTGTTCCTTCATCTGGCGCTCGATGAAGGCACGCTTCTCCTCCACCACGATGATGTCTTCCAGGCCCTGCGCGAAGCGCGCGATGCCCTGCGGTTCCAGCGGCCAGGTCATGCCGACCTTGTACACACGGATACCGATGTCGGCGCACGCCGCTTCGTCCAGGCCCAGGTATTCCAGCGCCTGCAGCACGTCCAGGTAGCTCTTGCCGGTGGTGACGATGCCCAGCCGCGCGCGCGGCGCATCCATCACCACCTTGTCGATGCCGTTGGCACGGGCAAACGCCTGCGCGGCCTTCACCGCGTAGCGGTGCAGGCGCATCTCCTGGTCCAGCGGCGGGTCCGGCCAGCGGATGTTGAGGCCACCCGACGGCATCTCGAAATCTCCCGGCAGCACGATACGGCGCGCCATCGGATCGACCTGCACCGACGCCGACGATTCCACCGTCTCGGCAATCGTCTTGAAGCCGACCCAACGGCCGGTGTAACGGCTCATCGCCCAGCCCAGCAGGCCCATGTCGAGGATGTCCTGCACGCCGGCCGGGTTCAGCACCGGCATCATCGCGCTGACAAATTCGTCTTCGCTGCCGTGCGGCAGCGTCGAGCTGCGGCAGGCATGGTCATCGGCAGCCAGTGCCAGCACGCCGCCGTAGCGCGAGGTGCCGGCCGCGTTGGCATGCTTGAACACGTCGCCGCAGCGGTCCACGCCCGGGCCCTTGCCGTACCACATGCCGAACACGCCCTGCACGTTGGCGCCGGGGAACAGGTTGGTCTGCTGGGTGCCCCACACCATGGTGGCGCCCAGATCCTCGTTCAGGCCAGGGGTGAACTTCACCTTCGCCGCTTCAAGATGCTTGCGCGCGCGCCACAGTTCCAGGTCGAAGCCACCCAGCGGGCTGCCACGATAGCCACTGACGAAGCCGGCGCTGTCGATGCCTTCGGCGGCATCGCGCAGGCGCTGCATCAGTGGCAGCCGCACCAGCGCCTGCACGCCACTCAGGTAGATCCGCCCCTCGTTGCGGGTGTACTTGTGGTCGAGCGTGTAATCACGGTCGAGCAGGTCGGCGGAGGAGGGCGAAGTGAGTTGCGCAGTACTGGTCATGGCTGGCCCGGTAGGATCGGCTGGCACCGGCCGCGTGCAGGCACGCGGCGGGAAAGGCGCGAATTGTAGCAGCGGGGCCGTGGTGGTCCCGGCACTCGCGCCCGCGCCGCTGCTGGGGTTAGGATCGGGGCGAGAGAGGGAGGCTGCGGTTGTGCAGCCTGGGGAGAAGGGATGTCAGTTCCAGGAAAGATCCTGGCCAGCGTGCTGCTGGCCTCGGGAGCGGCCACGGCGTGGGCCGCGCCGGCCATGCCGGTACCACAGGAGTTCTACTTCGACAGCGACCTGGCGGCGGCACCGATGGTGGCGATACAGGGCGAAGGCGATGAGCTGGTCACCCAGCTGGTGAGGTTGCGCGAGCGTGGCCGGCGCGCGGTGGAAGCCACCGTGCAGCTGGCGTCGGTGGCCAGCACCCAGGGCCGTGCCGAGCTGGCCGACCAGCTGTACGGCGAGGCTTTGAAGGAGGCGCCGGCACAGAGCAGCGTGGGCCGCAGCGTGCGCTGGAACTATGGCTGGGACCTGCTGCGCCAGGGCAGGCCGGAGGCCGCGCTGGAGCAATGGCTGTCATCGGCCGGCAATGCGCGCAGCAAGCCCAGCTGGGTGCCACCGACCTATGCGCTGGCGCTGTGGCGGATGGGGCAGAAACAGGAAGCGGTGCAGTGGTATGCCGCGGCGGTGCGCACCGAGCCGTCGCAATGGAGCACCAGTGCCAACTATGCGCAGTTGCTGCCGCAATGGCGCGAGGATGAGCGTGCGTCGTTGGCCGAAGTGCAGCAGGCGTGGTTGGCTGCCCCGCCGGCCTGGCCCTGAGGGAGGGGGTCCGGCCGGGTTGCACCCGGCACCCGCAGAGGCAACAGCCGAAGCAACAGCCGAAGCAACAGCAACAGCGGGCAATCCGAGGGATGGCGGGGCGGTGTGGGTTGGCAGGACACGCCGTAAACCCGTCCCTGGGGGCTCGATGGCGCCATCCATGGCGCCAACGGTCCTGCCAACCCACACCACCCCACCTCTGACGGTTCGACGCAGCTGTTGGTAGGTGTCGACCTTGGTCGACACGGTAGATCCACGCCATGCGTGGATGAATCTGCATCGGAATCGAATACTGGAAATCTGATCGAAGAGCAGCCGAGCGTGGGCTCGGCTCTACAAAAAAGCGGCCAGCCAACCGGTTCTGCTTTTGCTCTTGCTCTTCTTCTTTCTTCTACGTGGCTGATCGCCCCCGGAAACTGTCAGAGGCCGGGCGGGGTGGGTTCGCGGGGGTGTCTGATCTGGCCCCCTGAAAACGGACGCCATGAAGCCGTTTCAGGCGGCAGCCCGGCGCTGCCGGGCGTAGTTGTTAGGCGAGCGGTAGCCCAGCACCGAGTGTAGCCGGGCTGGATTGTAGAAGCCGTGGATGTAAGCAGCGATGGACTGGCTGGCTTGTTCCCTACTGGCGTAAGGCTCGGCAGCCTCTTCTGTCTTGAGCGTCGCAAAGAAGCTCTCGGCCACCGCGTTGTCCCAGCAATTGCCAGGCCGGCTCATGCTTTGGACCACGTCATGGGACTGCAGCAGCTGGCGAAACTGGTTCCCCCAGTACTGCCCACCACGATCTGAATGGAAGATCAGGCCGGGTCGTTGTGGATGCAGAGCCCAAGCATTGGCAAATGCTTTCGCCACCAGCTCTTCAGTCAGGCGCTTGGAAACGCTGTAGCCCAGCACCTGCCGGGTCTGGACGCTGATGACCACGGCCAGATGCAGCCATCCCTGGCGGGTGGGGACATACGTGATATCCCCAACCCACGCCGTCGGTCCGGTTCCGGGGGCAAATTGCCGATCCAGCAGGTTGGGGGCGAGCTGAGATGAGCCGCCGGAGGACTTGGGTCGGAATCGGCCTTTGGTCTTGCCCTGGATTCGCTCCTCGGCCATTAACCGTGCCACGCGCTTGTGGCCGACTGGGTGATTCCTGGCTCGTAAGGCCCTGACCAGCCGACGTCGCCCATAACTGCGCTTGCTGGTCACATGAATGGCCCGAAGCTCGGTACGGAGGGCCGAATCGACATCGCACGTTTGGGCACACTGCCGGCGCAGGTAATCATGGAATCCAGAGACAGAAACCCTAAGAACCCGACACAACAACCTGGTCGGGTAGTGAGTCCTTTGACTGGCGACGAAGGCGTACCTCACTTGGACTCTCTGGCAAAGAACGCCGCCGCTTTTTTTAGGATTTCCCGCTCCATCTTCAGATTGGCGTTCTCGGCCCGAAGGCGGCTGATCTCGCTTTCCAGGTCGGTGGCCGGCCTGCGAGCCTCAGAGGTCAACGACCGGCCAGCACGGACCGCGTCAAGCCAATTTGCCAGCGTCTTGACCGACATCTCCAGCTGACGGGCTGCTGCGGCAGGCCCGAGCGACTCGGCCAACTCCACGGCTTGGTGCTTGAACTCATCGGTGTAGCTACGACGGGTGATACGGGACATAAGGGACCTCCAGGTGCGATCAAAGTATCGCTTCTTGGCGTCCGCTGACGGGGGGCCAGATCAGTCCGCGGCAGGGATGCCGCGGCCAAGCCCCCATGGATGGGTTTACGGCGTCCCCCGCGAACCCACCCCGCCCGGCCAACCACGGCTGTTGCTTTGAGCGATCAACCACGAGGGGCTGCGCCGTTCGCCGGAAACTCAATCGTCCGCGGAAACCGTCCGTCCCGACGCCCACGCCCGCAGTGCCTCCACCTGCTCGACCATCAGCACCGACAACGGCCGCGTGGCGCGGATCTCGTTCATCAGCAGCTCGGTGTCCAGCGGCCGGCCCTCGGCATGTGCCGCGTACAGCCCGGCCACGATCGCCTGCTCGATCTCGGCGCCGGAGAACCCATTGGCGGCAGCCGCCAGCGCGGGTAGCGCGAAGTCGTCGGCGTTGAGCTGGCGCCGGCCCAGGTGCAGCCGCAGCAGCTCCACGCGTACCTCAGGCGAGGGCAGGTCGACGAAGAAGATCTCGTCGAAGCGGCCTTTGCGCAGCAGCTCGGCAGGCAGCTCGTGCACTTGGTTGGCAGTGGCCACGATGAACACCGGTGCCTTGCGCTCGGCCATCCAGGTCAGCAGATGGCCGAGCACGCGGCGCGACACGCCACCGTCCTCGCCACCGCTGGCCAGGCCCTTCTCGATTTCGTCCATCCACAGCACGCAGGGCGCCAGCTGCTCAGCCGAGGCCAGGGCCTGGCGCAGGTTGGCCTCGGTCTCGCCGTGGTACTTGTTGTACAGCGCGCCGACGTCCAGGCGCAGCAGCGGCACACCAAAGCCGGCAGCGGTGGCCTTGGCCAGCATCGACTTGCCGCAGCCCTGTACGCCCAGCAGCAGCATGCCGCGCGGTGGGTCCAGCCCGGCCGGTGCGGAGCCAGCGATGAACGCCACACGCCGCTGGTTGATCCAGCGCTTGAGCCGGTTGGCGCCGGCCACGTCGCCGAAGCGCGCGCTGTCATGCTCGAAGAACAGGTGGCCGCTGCGGTTGAGCAGCTCGAACTTCAGCCGTGCCAGCTGCGGCAGGTCGTCGTCGCGCAGCGCGCCGTCGGCGTAGATCAGCTGCCGGGCGATGCGCCGGGCATCGACCAGGCTCAGGCCCTGCAGGTTCTTCAGGATTTTCTTCACCGCCTCGCTGTCGACCTCGACGCGGCGGCCGCCGTGTTCGCGGGCGTAGGCATCGGCCTCCTCGCGCAGCATCTTCAGCAGGGCGTTGGCATCGGGCAGGCGCGGGTTGAAGCGGACCGCCAGCGCTTCCAGCTCGGCCGGCAGTTCGACCTTGGCGCCGATCAGCACCAGCACGTGCGGTTCGCTGTGGCGGCGCTGGATCAGGTCGCGCAAGGCGCGCTGGTGGCTGGCATAGCCCAGGTAGGGGTGGAAATCGAGCAGCAGGTAGACCCCGCGCTGCTCGGCCTGGCGGATCATCTGCAGGGCCGCGCTGGCGTCGGGTGGCCCGGCCGGCGGATCTTCGCTGTCCAGGTCGATGCGGCGCAGGCCCTCGGTGATCGACCACCGGTGCAGCGCCCGCCAGACGTGCATCAGCGTCTGCCGGAACAGGTCGACGATGCGACCCTCGTCCTGGGTCTCGATCACGATCAGGGGGGTGTTGGCGCGGATCAGTGCGCTCAGGTCCTGCAGCTCGCTCATGCCGGTTCGATCCTTCGGGGGCGCCACGATAGCAAAGGGATGGCCGCAGGTTCAGCGCGGTGCTACCTCCCGTCACCACCGCCGGTGTACGCTCGGGGCACGTACCCGGAAGCGAGGCTGGCATGAAGACGATCCTGGTGGCCGGTTCCAAGGGCGGGGTGGGCAAGACCACCGTCGCCACCCACCTGGCCGCGTACGCGGCATTGCAGGGCAGGGCCACGGTGATCGCCGACGCCGACCCTCAGGGCTCCAGCACCCGCTGGGCGCAACGGCGTGCCGGGCTGGAAAGCGCGGTGCTCCCCATTGATGTGTATCGGAAGAAGCAGTGGGCGCAGAAGCTGCCCGATGGCACCGAAACCGTCATCATCGACGCACCGGCTGGTGCGTTGGCCGACGATATCCCCCATTTCCTTGACGCTGCCGACGCGGTGGTGGTGCCGGTGCTGCCCTCGGCGCTGGACATCGAAGCCATCGTCGGCTTCCTCAACAGTCTGGCCCAGAACCCGCGGGTGCACAGCCGCAAGCTGCCGGTCGGGCTGGTCCTGAACCGCACCAAGCCCTGGACCCAGACCTCGCAGCAGGCATTGCAGATGCTGGCCGAATGGCCGTACCCGGTGGTCGCGCAGCTGCGTGACAGCCAGAGCTACGTGGTCATGACCGGCCTCGGCCGCAGCCTGTTCGACTACCGCTCCGCCCAGGTGCGCGAGCACCAGGCCGACTGGGAGCCGCTGCTGTCCTGGCTCAAGCTTTGATGCCTGCGTCACTCTTTCTGCTGCATCCTCTTCTTCATGGAAACCCGCGATGCGTGAATTGATCCTGCTGCGCCACGCCCATGCCGAACCGGCTACCCCCGGCCAGGCCGACCTCGACCGGCCGTTGTCGCCGGTGGGGCTGGCCGAAGCCGAAGCCGCCGGCAAGTGGCTGAAGGAAAACAACCTGCTGCCGGACTGCGTGCTGTGTTCACCGGCGCGGCGTACCCGCGAAACCCTGGAAGCCGTGCTCGGCACCATCGGTTACGTGGAAAAGCGCCTGGAAGACCGCATCTACGAAGCCACCCCCGGCACCCTGGCGGCATTGGTGGACGACCGCCGTGATCTCGACCGGGTGCTGATCGTCGGCCACAACCCGGGCCTGGAGCGGCTGGTGGCGTTGATGACCGAGGGCACCAGCAGCGACTACCGCGGCATGCCGCCGGCCGGCATCGCCGTGCTCGGCTTCCCGCGCGAGGCCTCGATCGAGCCAGGCGTGGCCAGCCTGAACGCATTCTGGTGGCCGTGATCCGATGAGCCTGGCGCGGCGCAGCCGCTATCTGCTGCCCGCGCTGCTGGCACTTGGCCCGGCCTGGGCCGCCGTGCCCACGCCAACCACCCTGCCACCGGTGGTCGCCGAGGCGCACCGGGTGATGCGCCTGGATACCCAGCGTTCGCAGATCGGCTTCGAGGTGCGCACCCGCTTCGGGCAGCGTATCGAAGGCCTGTTCCCGCACTTCGAAGGGCGCATCGAGATCCTCTCCGACGGCCGCCACCAGGTGCACCTGAAGATGTTCACGCGCTCGGTCGAGATTCCGGGCAAATCACGCTACACCGGCTGGATGCGCGGCGAGGAGTTCTTCGATGCCGGCCGCCATCCGGTGGTCGAGTTCGACTCGCTGCCGTACTGGCCGGAAACCGTGGAGAGCGGTGGCGACATCAACGGCCGGCTGACCCTGCGCGGGATCAGCCACCCCGAGACACTGAAGGTCGAGAAGGCGGAGTGTGCCCGACCCGGCTATGATTGCGACGTCGTCAGCCGCGGTACCGTGCAGCGAGGCCGGTACGGCATGGACAGCTGGCAGCTTGCCTTGAGTGACCGAGTGACTTTCGTATTGCGTGCGCGCCTGAGCGAGGCGCCGAAACCGTGAACCTCCTGCTGCGTGTACTGGCGCTGGCAACCGTGTTGCTGGGCAGCGGTTGTGCATCGCTGTCGAATGCCGAGCGCGACCGCGCCGAGGCAATCGCCGTGCAGGCACGTTCGACCGTGGTCGACTGCCAGCGTGCCGACCGCTGTGCACAGGACTCACCGCTGCGGGCGCTGGCCGGCCGGGCGTTCACCGAATCCACCCCGGAACGACCGCGCCACTACGCCACCCTGCTCGATGAGGGCGAGGGCGCCCTGGTGGCACGCCTGAACCTGCTGCGCAGCGCCACCCGCAGCATCGACCTGCAGACCTACATCTTCGACAAGGATGACAGCGCCCGCCTGGTCATCGACGAACTGCTGGCCGCCTCGCGGCGCGGGGTGAAGGTGCGGCTGCTGATCGACCAGCTCTCGGCGATCTCCGACCTGCAGATCCTCGGCGCCCTGTCCGGTGCGCACCAGAACTTCCAGCTGCGGGTCTACAACCCGACCTTCGGCAAGGCCCGGCTGAACTACTTCGACTATGCCGGCAGCGTGCTGTGCTGCTTCCGCCGGTTCAACCAGCGCATGCACAACAAGCTGCTGGTGATCGACGATGCGATCGGCGTGGTCGGTGGCCGCAACTACCAGGACGACTATTACGACTGGGACCGCGAGTACAACTTCCGCGACCGCGATGTACTGATCGCCGGCCCGGAAGCACGTGCGATGGCGGCCAACTTCGACGCATTCTGGCGCGCACACCGCAGCGTGCCGGCCGAGCGCCTCAACGACGTGGGCCGCACGTTGCTGCGCGAGGGTGTGCCAACGCTGCCGCCGGCCAGCTTCCGCCGCCCGGAACGGGTACAGCGGGTCAGTGCCGAAGCCAACGACACCGAGTTCGTCACCCGTTCCTTCGTCGATACCGCGCTACCGGTGGCTTCGGTGCGCTACGTGGCCGACCTGCCACGCAAGCATCGCCGCGAGAAGGCCGATGCACCGCTGGCCGGCCAGCATGTGACCGAGCCACAGCTGGATGCGCTGATCGCCAGTGCGCAGAAGGAAGTGATCCTGCAGACGCCGTACCTGGTGCTGTCCAAGCCGGCGCAGAAGCTGTTCCGTGAATTGCGCAAGCGCCCGCAGCCACCACGCGTGGTGGTGTCCAGCAACAGCCTGGCGGCGACCGACAACCCGATCGTGTATGCGCTGTCGTACAAGTACAAGCGGCGCAACATGCGCGAACTGGGCTTCAACATCTTCGAATACAAGCCGTTCCCGCTGGATGCGCCGGTCGATTACCGCAACCTGCTGCCGGACCCGATTGCCGCGCCCGGGGGTGAAGACGAGGGCGACCGCAACCCGCTGATCGGTGGCAGTGCCGCCGGCAGCAACGCACGCAGTGGCAGCAGTAGTGGTTCGGGTGCAGGCAGCAAGCAGGGCCCGTTGAACCATCGCCACAGCGATGGTGCCTACGACAACGCACGCGCGCGCCGTCGCGCCGCCGGCAGCGAGGTGGAAACGCGCCTGCTGCGCACCGAGACGCGGCCGTCGTTCCTGGGCAGCAAAGCGGTCAACAAGCCGTTGCCGGTCACCCGCAAGGGCGCGCGCATGGGCCTGCATGCCAAGTCGCTGGTGGTCGACCGCCGCATCGGCGTGGTCGGCACCCACAACTTCGATCCGCGCAGCGAGAACTACAACACCGAAGGCGCGGTGATCATCGACGACCCGGTTTTTGCCGAGGAGCTGGCGCAGAGCATCCTGCGTGACACCCACCCGCAGAACTCCTGGACGGTGGCGCCGCGGGCCAAGCCACCGGTGCTGTCGGGGCTGAACTACAGCGTCGGCAAGGCTTCCGAAGCGCTGCCCATTCTCGATTTCTGGCCGTGGCGCTATGCCACCGACTACGAGTTCCAGCCCGGCCCCGAGTGCCCGCAGCCGCTGCCGCGGCAGGATCCTGATTTCCATCGCTGCTACGTCGCCGTCGGCGACTTCCCCGAAGTCAATGTCGGCCCGAAGTGGCTGCTGGTGCGCATGCTGACCGCATTCGGCGCCGGTCTCGTTCCCATCCTCTGAAGGTACCCGCATGGCCCAGGTCTTCCGCGAAGCCGTTTCCATCGAGCAGCTCAACGCGCTCAGCCGCAACACGGCGATTGAATCCCTGGGCATCGTCTTCAGCGCCGCCGGCGAGGACTGGCTGCAGGCCACCATGCCGGTGGATGAGCGCACCCGCCAGCCCTACGGCATCCTGCACGGCGGTGCCTCGGTGGTGCTGGCCGAGACCCTGGGCAGCAGCGCCGGCAACCTGTGCGTGGATACTGGCAAGCAGGTCTGCGTGGGCCTGGAGATCAACGCCAACCACGTGCGCGCCGTGCGCTCGGGCACGGTCACCGGCACCGCCCGCGCGCTGCACGTCGGCCGCAGCACCCAGCTGTGGGAGATCCGCATCGAGGACGAGCAGGGCCGCCTGGTATGCGTCTCGCGGCTGACCCTGGCGGTGGTGGCTGCCGGTCACGGCTGAGCCTCCCGGGGCTCGTTGACGGCGGCGGAACCCAGCGTTCCCCGCCGATTGCCCCGGTCGATGGCTGTTATGGCCTAAATCGGCTGGCAGCGATGACGGCCCTCCGGTATCGTGCGCGGATGACTTCCCCCACTCCGGCCCCCCGTGGCGGCGTGGCGCGTGTGTGCCGTTACCTGTACCGCGTACCGCTGCTGTTGGTCCACATCATCGTGTTCCTGCCGCTCATCCTGATCGGCATGCTTCCGCCGTGGGGCGAGCTGCGCGTGGGCGAGGCGACCTTCGGCGCCAAGGTGGTCAACTGGTGGCAGGGTGGGCTGATGTGGATCTTCGGCTTCCGCCTGGTGCAGATCGGCAGGCCGTTGCCCGGCGCCGTGCTGTTCGTCGCCAACCACGTCAGCTGGGTCGACATCTGCATCCTGCACAGCCAGCGCATGATGGGCTTCGTCGCCAAGCGCGAGATCGCCAGCTGGCCGCTGGTGGGTTGGCTCGCCGCGCGAGGCCAGACCATCTTCCACCAGCGGGGCAACACCGAATCGCTCGGCGGCGTGATGCAGGTGATGGCCGACCGCCTGCGCGAAGGCAAGGCCGTGGGCGTGTTCCCGGAAGGGCGGACCCGCGGCGGTCACGAAGTGGGCCCGTTCCACGCCCGCATCTTCCAGGCCGCGGTCGAGACCGGCGTGCCGGTGCAACCGGTGGCACTGGTGTACGGGGTGAAGGGCGACGCGCAGACCATCGTCGCGTTCGGCCCGAACGAAAGCTTCTTCGCCAATTTCCTGCGCCTGCTCGGCGAGCCGGCGCGGCGTGCGGAAGTGCACTTCCTGGCACCGATCGGTGCACAGGACCTGGAAGGCCGTCGGCGCATCGCGGAAACCTCGCGGGCGCGCATCGTGGCGGCCATGAGCGCCGGGTGAGGCTGCGGTGGCCCTGATCCCGCCACCTGTCCTGGACGCCGGCACGCCGACGCTGCATGCGGCTGACTACCAGCCACCGCGCTGGCTGCGCAATCCCCACCTGCAGTCGATGCTCAGCTCCAGCCGCATGCGCCTGCAGCGTGGCCTGCTGCTGCTGGCCGCTACCGGTGCGGTCAGCGAGGAGCTGATCCTGGATGGCGGCGATGGCGTTCGCCTGCAGGGCTGGCACAGCCATGTCGAAGGCCGCGAGCCGCAGGGCATGGCCCTGCTGCTGCATGGCTGGGAAGGCAGTGCCGAGTCCAGCTACATGCGCATGGCGGCCGCGCGCATGCTGGAGCAGGGCTTCGACGTGGTGCGGCTGAACTTCCGCGACCACGGCAACACCCATCACCTCAACCCCGGCATCTTCCACTCCAACCTGATCGACGAAGTGGTGCATGCCGCGGGCGACATAGCCCGGCGCTGGCCGCAGCTGCCGCTGGTGGCCGCCGGCTACTCGCTGGGCGGCAACTTCGTGCTGCGCCTGGCCCTGCGCGCGCCGGCCGCCGGCGTGCCGCTGCAGCGCGTGGCCTCGGTGTGCCCGGTGCTGGACCCGGCGCTGACCATGGAAAGCATCGAGAACGGCCCGGCGATGTACGACTGGTACTTCCGCCGCAAGTGGGCAGGTTCGCTGCGCCGCAAGCGCGATCTGTTCCCCGAGCTGAGCGACTGCGACGACCGCGTGCTGAAGCTGGACATCCGTGCGCTGACCGCCTGGCTGGTCGAGCGCCACACCAGCTTCGGTTCGCTGCAGGCCTATTTCGACGGCTACTCGATTGCCGGCGACCGCCTGTCCACCCTGCAGGTGCCGGCCGACATCCTGATGGCGCAGGATGACCCGGTGATCCCGTATGCCACCTTCAACAACTGGCAGCTGCCGCGCCAGGCGCACCTGGAAACCGCCTGTTGGGGTGGCCACTGCGGTTTCATCGAGAACTGGCGTGGCGACGGCTTCTCCGAGCGCTGGGTTGCGCAGCGCCTGCAGCGGGTCCTGCGGGCCTGAACCGGAGGCAGCGCGCAGCCCGCTACAATGCGGGTTTGCACTTGAACCGGACTGCCATGCAAGACCAGATCATCCAAGCGTTGCGCCAGAACCAGGCCGACCAGGCCGTGCAGCTGGCCCAGGCGTGGACCCATGACGAACCCGGCCAGGCCAACGCTCACCGCTGGCTGGCGCTTGCGCTGCAGCAGCAGGGCAACGCCGAGGAGGCGATGGAGGCCCTGCAGAAGGCGCTGCGGCTGGCCCCGGACGACGCCCAGCTGCACCTGCAGCATGCCGGCCTGCTGCTGGCACTGCGCCAGTTCGAGGGTGCCGACGAAGCACTGGTGCGCACCACCGGCCTCGATCCGAACTCGTTCTCCGCCTATCTGATGCAGGCGCACCTGGCGATCGGCCGCAATGACTTCGACGAAGCGCAGCGCATCTCGACCCTGGCCGCGCGCGTGGAGCCGGACCATCCGGAGCTGCTGACCATCGACGGCATGGTTGCACTGCGCCGCGGTGACGCCGACCGTGCACTGGCGCTGCTGTCGGCTGCCAGCAAGGCGCTGCCGGACGATACCCGCGTGCTGTACGCGCTGGGCTTTGCCTACCTGGGCAAGGACATGCTGGCGTTCGCCGAGCAGTCGTTCCGCCGTGTGCTGGAACTCAATCCGTCGCTGTCCTCGCTGCATGGCCTGGTGGTGCAGCTGGCACTGCGCCAGGGCAACGTGCCGGCCGCCGCCGAGGCCATGCAGGTGGCCCTGCAGCAGCCGGAGATGGACGTACCGTCGATGCGCCGCCTGGCGGGTGAGCTGTCGCTGCGCAATGGCCAGCCGCTGCAGGCCCTGGACTACCTGCTGCCGCTGCTGGAGACGCAGCCGGAAGACCGCCAGGTGCTGCAGCTGCTGCTGATGTCCTGGCAGCGCCTGGGCCGCGAGGACGAAGCGCGCGCACGCCTGGATGCGGTGCTGGACAGCAACGACCAGCTGCACGACGTGTGGCTGGCGCGACTGGCCATCGAGCAGGTGGGCAGCGAAAGCGCCGTGACCGCGGTCGAGCGCTGGATGGCGGCCATGCCCGCGCACCTGCCGGCCCTGGAGGCGCGCCTGCGCCTGCATGACATGGTCGGCGAACACGCTCAGGCCGAAGCAATCGCCGAACGCATCGTCAGCCTGGAACCGGGCCGCGTCAGTGGCGAGACCCGCCTGGTCGAAGGCCTGCTGCAGCGCGATCCGGCCGCCGCCGTGGCCCGCGTGCAGGCGCTGATCGAGCTGGCGCCGGAAGAGCATCGCGCCGACCTGCGGACGTGGATGGGCGAGATCCAGGACCGCGCCGGGCAGCCGCAGGACGCGCTGCGCACGTGGCTGTCGCTGCAGGCCGACCAGGCGCCGCACCGCTTGCCACTGCCGCCACAGGCCAAGTCCCCGCCGAGCTGGCCGGACAAGGGCACCATCGACGGCGATGCCAGCTCCGCGCCGATCTTCCTCTGGGGCGCACCGGGTTCGGGCGTTGAGCGCGTGGCAACCGGCCTGGCCGCTGCCAGCCCGGTGCTGCGCAGCGACCGCTACACCAACACGCCGCCCGATGATGCGTTCCAGAACTACAACACGCTGCAGGACCTGGCCTCGGGCGTGCTGACGCCGGAGCGGCTGGTGCAGCGCTGGCGTGAACAGCTGCCGGCACGTGGCCTGCAGAGCGACACCGTGATCGACTGGCTGCTGTGGTGGGACAACGCGCTGCTGTGGGCGCTGCGCCCGCAGCTGCCGCAGGGCCGCCTGGTGCTGGTGCTGCGCGACCCGCGCGACATGCTGCTGGACTGGGTGGCCTATGGTGCCGCCGCGCCGCTGGCGATGACGTCGTTGGCCGAAGCCAGTGAATGGCTGACCCGCGCGCTGAACCAGATCGCCACGCTGCATGAGGACGACCTGTACCCGCACGTGCTGCTGCGCATCGACCAGATCGGCAACGATCCGCAGGCGATGGCCGAACTGCTGGGTCGCCTGTTCGAGCGGCCGATGCCGCCGGCGGCACAGCTGGGCGCCCCGCGCCTGCCGGCCGGCCACTGGCGCAACTACCGCGACGTGATGAGCGCCGCCTTCGCCCAGCTCACCCCGGTTGCGGTGCGCCTGGGTTACCCGGAAGAGTGAGGAGAGTCCGATGCAGTTGACCAGCCACAGCCTGACCAACGGCGCACCGATCGATCGTGAGTTCGCCGCAGGCGACGCCAACGGTTTCGCCCCCGACCGCAACCCACACCTGGCCTGGACCGGGGCGCCGGCCGGCACCCGTTCGTTCCTGCTGGTATGCGTGGACCCGGACGTGCCGACCGTGCCGGAGACGGTCGGGCGCAATGACATGACGGTGCCGCGCGACCAGCCGCGCTGCGACTTCGTGCACTGGGTGATGGCCGATATCCCGGCCACGGTGCAGGAGATCGCCGCTGGCAGCTGCAGCGACGGCTTCGAGGTGAAGGGCAAGCCCGCACCCGCCGGCCCGGCCGGCAGCCGACAGGGCCTGAACGACTTCACCGGCTGGTTCGCGGGCAACCCGGACATGGCCGGTGACTACCTGGGCTACGACGGCCCGTACCCGCCGTTCAACGACGAGCGCGTGCACCGCTACTTCTTCCGCGTATTCGCGCTGGACGTGGCGTCGCTGCAGCTGCCGGCACGTTTCACCGCCGCCGACGCCTATCGCGCCATGCACGGCCACGTGCTGGCCGAAGCGGCATTGCATGGCACCTACACGTTGAATCCGGCGTTGGGTTGAGCTGCACACGGGTAGAGCCGGCCAGTGGCCGGCTCCGCCTGTAGCGTCGGGCCATGCTCGACGGTTTCCTTGATCATTTCACTGGCAACGGTGCCGGTTCGAACACTGCGGTGTCGCCCTGCGCGTTGCGCAGTACCAGCGCAACGCGCTCATCCAGCTCAAGCGTCGGTGCCGGTCTCCGGCTGCTCATCAGCGCTCCAGCACGTTCCTGCTGCACGACGATGTCGCCACGCATGCATCCGGCCACTGTCTGGATGCCGTTCTCCAGGATCAGCTGGTTGTCCTGCAGCCGGTACTGGCTGCTGACGTTGTTGCACAGGTTCAACTCGCTCATGTAACCGTGCCCGAAGCGCAGCGTATAGGGCGCGCGACCGCGGACGAACAACGCGTCGATGCGCCTGCCCTTTGCATCTGTGGCGCGGGTGAGCTGCCATGTGTGGGCTTCGAGCTGGGCGGTGGTGGGCGTGCTGGCAGCGGAGGCATCCGCGCACATGGCCAGCAGTGCAGCGGCCAAGAGGATGGGGACGTGCTTCATGCCGATCTCCCGATGCATCTGGGTAGCGCCGGCCGCTGGCCGGCAATATCCGCGTGTTGGCAGTGCTCCGCAGGGCAGCCGGCCAGCGGCCGGCTCTACCGACCATGAAGAAGGGCGGCCTTTCGGCCGCCCTTCAAGATGCAGCCGACTAACAGTCGGCTCTACATCACTTCTCGATGGCCGACTCGACCACCATGTCCAGCACGTACGCCTGCGACGGCGCATCGGCTGGCGGGTTCTTCACCTCGTAGCGCTTGACGCGCACCACGTTGCGCACGCCGTCTTCGTGGGTGTAGCCCTCGATGTTGCCGTAGAAGTTCTCGAACTTGCCCGGCTCACCCTGCTTCAGGCCCTTGTCGTCGAACTTCACTTCGCGCACCTGCAGGCACTGGTAGTCCGGGATCAGCGGGTGCGAGCACTTCGCGGTCTTCGCAGCCACTTCCAGGAACACGGTTTCGCCGGCGCCGCCATAGCGGGTTTCAGCAGTCGGTTCCGGGTTGAACACCAGCACGTCGCCCTTGGCAGTGGTCAGGGTCAGCTTGCCGTCGGCATCCTGCGTGGCCTTCAGCTCGCCCTGCAGGCGGCTCGACACGGCCTCGTCCAGCGCCATCAGCGCCTTGTCAGTGCAGGCCATCATGGTGGAAGCCATCGCGCCCACGGTCAGCTTGCCGTCGGCCAGGGTGTAGCTGCCGCCCATGTGGTTGCAGGCGTTGCTGACCGACAGGCGGCCGTCGGCGAAGTCCAGGGTGACCGGCTTGTCTTCACGGGCGAACAGCGCGTCGATGCGCTTGCCGTCGGCACCGGTGGCCTGCTGCAGCAGCCAGTGCTGGCTCTGCAGGCGCTGCGCATCCAGGTGCGCCAGCGTCTGCTGGTCTGCTGCCTTGGCCGCGGCCGGGGCCACGTCGTCGCCGCCGTTGCCGGCCGGGGCCGGGGTCTGGCTGCAGGCGGCCATCAGGGCCAGCGGGAGGAGCAGGGTGAGCTTGCGGTTCATGGTGATTCTCCTTGGGGAACCGTGGGGGAAACGGGGTGGGGCCGGCAACGGGGTTACCGTGCCCCGGTGCTGTTCAGCTGCCGGACGGCAACCACAGCAGCAGCGCTGCGCCCAGCGCGATGCGGTAAATGGCGAAGGCGGTGAACCTGTGCGACTTGATGTAGCCCATCAGCCACTTCACTACGACGAAGCCGGTGACGGCCGCGGCAAGGAAGGCCACGCCCACCTCGGTCCAGTTCTCGCTGTCCAGCTGCCCGGCCCTGGCCATCTCCAGGAAGGTGTAGGCGCTGGCGGCGAACATGGTCGGAATGCCGACCAGGAACACGAACTCTGCGGCGGCGGCGCGGCGGCTCAGGCCCAGCAGCATGGCCAGGAAGATGGCCGAGGCCGAGCGCGAGGTGCCGGGGAACACACCGGCCACCACCTGTGCCAAGCCCACACCGATCGCCACCGTCCAGGTCACTTGGTCGCGGTCGGGCAGGCGCGCGGTGTAGGCCTCCACCAGCAGCATCCAGACGCCACCGATGATCAGTGCCCAGGCCACCGGGCTGACCGTCTCCGGCAGTGACCAGCCGGCCTTGCGCACCACCAGACCGACCACTGCGGTGACCAGGAAGGCGGCGCCCAGCTTGAACACGTACTCACGGTTCTCGCGTTGGTTGAAACCGGTGGCCAGCTGCAGCAGGCGCTGGCGGAACACCAGCACCACGGCCACGATCGCGCCGGCCTGGATGACGATGTTGAAGAAGTCCGAGCGGGCCCCCAGCCAGTGCTGGGCGATGAGCAGATGGCCGGTGCTGGAGATCGGCAGGAATTCGGTCAAGCCTTCGAGGATGCCCAGCAGCAGGGCGGAGAGCAGGTCGGACATGGACGGTGCGTGCACGCGCGGCGGAAGGAAGAAGGTCGAGAGAATAGACGATCCCTGCTGCACCAAACGGGTGCGTCTGGTGAGCAGTGCACCCATTTGGTGCGCCCTGCTCTGCACCCGCACGGGGCGGTCTTTTTGAAATCAATGACTTGCGGCATCTGAAAAGTTGGCACGGTCATTGCTGTACCTCAGCAGGCATTCATCCCCATCCGAGGTCGTACCGATGTCCGTGGAAAACGTTGAGAAGCTGATCAAGGACAACCAGATCGAGTTCGTCGATCTGCGCTTTGTCGACATGCGTGGTGTCGAGCAGCACGTGACCTTCCCGGTCAGCATCATCGAGCCGTCGCTGTTCGAAGAAGGCAAGATGTTCGACGGCAGCTCGATCGCCGGCTGGAAGGGCATCAACGAGTCGGACATGGTGCTGCTGCCGGATACCGCCAGCGCCTACGTCGACCCGTTCTACGCCGATCCGACCATCGTGATCAGCTGCGACATCCTGGACCCGGCCACCATGCAGCCGTATGGCCGTTGCCCGCGCGGCATCGCCAAGCGCGCCGAGGCCTACCTCAAGTCCTCCGGCATCGCCGAAACCGCATTCTTCGGCCCGGAGCCGGAATTCTTCATCTTCGACTCGGTCCGTTTTGCCAATGAAATGGGCAACACCTTCTTCAAGGTCGATTCCGAAGAAGCCGCCTGGAACAGCGGCGCCAAGTACGACGGCGCCAACAGCGGCTACCGTCCGGGCGTGAAGGGCGGTTACTTCCCGGTTCCGCCGACCGACACCCTGCACGACCTGCGCGCCGAGATGTGCAAGACCCTGGAACAGGTCGGCATCGAAGTGGAAGTGCAGCACCACGAAGTGGCCACCGCCGGCCAGTGCGAGATCGGCACCAAGTTCAGCACCCTGGTGCAGAAGGCCGACGAACTGCTGCGCATGAAGTACGTCATCAAGAACGTCGCGCACCGCAACGGCAAGACCGTCACCTTCATGCCCAAGCCGATCGTCGGCGACAACGGCAGCGGCATGCACGTGCACCAGTCGCTGTCCAAGGGTGGCACCAACCTGTTCTCCGGTGACGGCTACGGCGGCCTGAGCCAGTTGGCGCTGTGGTACATCGGCGGCATCTTCAAGCACGCCAAGGCCATCAATGCCTTCGCCAACTCGGGCACCAACAGCTACAAGCGCCTGGTGCCGGGCTTCGAAGCGCCGGTGATGCTGGCCTACTCGGCCCGCAACCGTTCGGCGTCGTGCCGCATTCCGTGGGTGTCCAACCCGAAGGCACGCCGCATCGAAATGCGCTTCCCGGACCCGATCCAGTCCGGCTACCTGACCTTCACCGCGCTGATGATGGCTGGCCTGGACGGCATCAAGAACCAGATCGACCCGGGCGCACCGAGCGACAAGGACCTGTACGACCTGCCGCCGGAAGAAGAGAAGCTGATCCCGCAGGTCTGCTCCTCGCTGGACCAGGCGCTGGAAGCGCTGGACAAGGACCGCGAGTTCCTGAAGGCCGGTGGCGTGATGAGCGATGACTTCATCGACGGCTACATCGCGCTGAAGATGCAGGAAGTGACCAAGTTCCGCGCGGCCACCCACCCGCTGGAATACCAGCTGTACTACGCCAGCTGACCGGATGCGATGGCGGTGGGCTTCCCCCTCCCACCCGCCGCCATCGCTTCCGTTTTCGCGGCTGGGGAGCCGCAAGGCGGGCGCAGGCCCGCCGTTGTAGAGCGGACCGTTAGTCCGCTGCAATGGAACGCGGGCCATTGGCCCGCTTATCCAGGGGCAAGAGAAAGACCGGATACGCGACCAGGGCCGCCCTCCCTCCCGCGTCGGTCGTGCAAGGAGAGAGGCACGGCCGTCCCGGCCCTGTACGTGTCCGGTGCAACAGCCACGGCCATCACAGTGATGGCCGCTGGTTGCCTGATGCCAACGCGCGCTGGCGCGCTGGCCCCATCCACCATCGGGACATGCGCATGAAACTGATCTCCGCCATCATCCGGCCGTTCAAGCTCGACGAGGTCCGCGAGGCCCTGTCCGACGCAGGCGTGTCGGGCATCACCGTGACCGAAGTGAAAGGCTTCGGCCGCCAGAAGGGCCACACCGAGCTGTATCGCGGCGCCGAGTACGTCGTCGATTTTCTGCCCAAGATCAAGATCGAAACCGTGGTCACCGACGAACGTGCCGATGCGGTGATCGAAGCGATCCAATCGTCGGCAGGCACCGGCAAGATCGGTGACGGCAAGATCTTCGTCACCGCCGTCGAACAGGTCATCCGCATCCGCACCGGCGAAATCGGTGCCGACGCGCTGTAACCCCTTTCCGGAGACTCCCCCATGAAGATGCGCCTTCTCACCGGGTGGCAAGCCCGGTTCCATATCGTGTGCCTGTTGATGCTGCTGAGTGCGCTGGCCGCGGGTGCCTGGCCGGGCAATGCTCACGCCCAGGCGCAGGTGTCGCCGCTGCCGAGCGAAAGCGTGGCCGTTGAACCGCTGCAGGCACCGGTGGCGGCTGCACCGGCCAGCGCCGAGGCTGCGGCCCCCGCCTTCGACCACGGTGACGTGGCCTGGATGCTCACCTCCACCCTGCTGGTGCTGCTGATGGTGGTGCCCGGCCTGGCCCTGTTCTATGGTGGCCTGGTGCGTTCAAAGAACGTGCTGTCAGTGCTCAGCCAGATCCTGGTGGTGTTCTCGCTGGTGCTGCTGCTGTGGGTGGCCTACGGCTACAGCGCGGTGTTCAGCGCGGGCAATCCGTTCTTCGGCTCGTTCACCGAATTCGCCTTCCTCAAGGGCTTCACCCCCGAGTCGGTGGGCAACACGCCGATCAAGGGACTGCCGGACTATCTGTTCGTCGCCTTCCAGTCGACCTTCGCCGGCATCACCACCGCGCTGATCGTCGGTGCCTTCGCCGAACGCATCAAGTTCCGTGCCGTGCTGCTGTTCTCGGCGCTGTGGTTCACCCTCAGCTACATCCCGATGGCACATATCGTCTGGGGTGGCGGCTACCTGGGTGAGCTGGGCGCGATCGATTTCGCTGGCGGCACCGTTGTCCACATCAATGCGGGCGTCGCAGGCCTGGTCGCGGCGTGGTTCGTCGGCAAGCGCCTGGGCTATGGCCAGACCGCGCTGAAGCCGCACAACGTGCCGTTCACCTACATCGGAGCGATGCTGCTGTGGGTGGGCTGGTTCGGCTTCAATGCCGGCTCGGCGGCAGCGGCCGATACCGTGGCCTCGCTGGCCTTCCTCAACACCGTGCTGGCCACCGCCGCCGCCGTGCTCGGCTGGACGCTGGTGGAAGCAATCAGCAAGGGCAAGCCGTCGGCACTGGGCGCTGCTTCGGGTGCGGTGGCCGGTCTGGTCGGCATCACCCCGGCCTGCGGCACGGTCGGCCCGCTCGGCGCGATCGTGATTGGTTTCGTGGCCGGCGTGGTCTGCGTCTGGGGCGTGACCGGCCTCAAGCGCCTGCTGAAGGTGGACGACACCGCTGACGTGTTTGGTGTGCATGGTGTCGGCGGCATCGTCGGCGCGATTCTCACCGGTGTGTTCAGTGCACAGTCGCTGGGTGGTACCAAGGCGGATCTGGATATCGCCCATCAGGTCTGGGTGCAGGTGGTCAGCGTCGGCCTCACCGTGGTGTGGTCGGCGGTGGTGACCACGCTGATCCTGCTGGTGGTGCGCAGCGTGGTCGGTCTGCGCGTGACCGAGGAAGCCGAACGCACCGGTCTGGATGTGACCTCGCATGGTGAATCGGCCTACGAGGCCTGACCGGTTTCACGGTTTCAAGGGCGTCCCGCCACTGCTGCGCTGCACGCAGTGGCGGGCGTCAGGTACAGGTTTTCTTTGTGCCACCGGCATCAGTCGACGCAATGACGGAGCTCTGCTGGTTCCAGTGTAGATCCAGGGCTCTGCCCGCTGGCGGAATGCCCTCCGTCGGACATCACACTTTGCCTTGAAGGCTTGCGCCAGCGTGGTTCGCTGGCGCTTTTTCCTGCCACGTGATTCCCTTACAGTGCTGCCCCTTCCAGCCGCATCTTCGTCGGTCTGGCAGTCATCAGCAGGGAAAAGCATCGTGGAACAGGGACGTAAAGTACGCAGCCGGGTGTTGCAGTGGCGGTTGTCCGTGGGCGTGGCATTGGCCATCACTGGCCTCCAGGCGCCGGCATGGGCACAGACGGTGTCACCGGAGCAGGAACTGCTCCGGCAGCAGGAGCGCGAGCGCGTGCTGCGTGAACAGCAGGAATCCACACCGGATGTGCGCCTGCAGCCAGCCACCGAAGACCTCGGCCGCCTGCCGGTTGATGAGTCGCCCTGTTTCACCATCACCACCATCGCGCTGCAGGGCGAGCTTGCCGACCGCTTCCGCTGGGCGCTGGCGGCAGCCGATCCCCGCAGCAACCCCGCCACCGGGCGCTGCCTGGGTACGGCGGGCGTGGACATCGTGATGAAGCGCGTGCAGAACGCGATCATCGAGCGCGGCTACGTCACCACCCGCATCCTTGCCGCACCGCAGGACCTGAAGGCCGGCGTGCTGACGCTCACGGTCGTGCCAGGGCGCGTCAACGCCATCCGCTTCGCTGACGGAGAAGGCCGTACCCCCGCCCTCTGGAATGCGATGCCGGTGACGCGTGGCGAGGTGCTGAACCTGCGTGACATCGAGCAGGCGCTGGAGAACCTGCAGCGCGTGCCGACCGCCTCGGTGGACATACAGATCGCGCCACCGGCCGATGGCGCGGCCGCCAAACCCGGCGAAAGCGACTTGGTGATCAGCTGGAAGCAGGCGCGTCCGGTACGCGTCAACCTGACCCTGGACGATGCCGGCAGCCAGAGCACGGGCAAGATGCAGGCCGGTGCCACGGTGTCGGTGGACAACCCTGCGGGACTGAGCGATCTGTTCTACGTCAACGTGGGCAGATCGGTGTTCAACGGCAGCGAACGTGGCACCGACAGCTGGGCGGCGCACTACAGCGTACCGCTGGGCGGTTGGCTGCTGGGTGCCAACGCCAGCAAGTACGACTATGAGCAGACCGTTGCCGGTGCGTTCGAGAACTACGTCTACAGCGGCTCCAGCCGCAATGCGGAACTGCGGCTGACCCGCATGCTGTTCCGCAACGCGCATGCCAAGACCAGCATGTACGCGCGTGGCTGGTACCGCGAATCGGACAACTTCATCAACGATACCGAGATCGAAGTGCAGCGCCGGCGCATGGCCGGCTGGGAGCTGGGCCTGGGCCACCGTCACTTCATCGGCAAGGCGACACTGGATGTGAACCTGGCGTACCGCAAGGGTACCGGTGCCTTCAACGCGTTGCGTGCGCCGGAAGAGGCGTTTGGTGAAGGCACGGCGCATGGCCGCATCTATACCGCGGACGCGCAGCTGGTCCTGCCGCTGCAGTGGGGCAAGCAGAGCCTGCGCTACATCGGCAGCTGGCGTGCGCAGTGGAACCGCTCGCCATTGGTGCCGCAGGACCGGTTCTCCATTGGTGGCCGCTACACCGTGCGTGGCTTTGATGGCGAAATGTCGCTGACCGGTGAGCGTGGCTGGTTGCTGCGCAATGAAGTTGGCGTGCCCCTGGGCGGCGGCGTGGAGGCCTACGTTGCCGTTGATCACGGGCGTGTCGCCGGCCCGTCCTCGGCCCGATTGCTGGGCGACCGGCTCACTGGTACGGCCCTCGGGCTTCGCGGTGGCACCCGCCACATCAACTGGGATGCGTTCGTCGGCAGCCCGCTGTCCAAGCCGCGCGGCTTCCAGACCGCCTACACCACCTTCGGAATGAACCTGGGCGTCTCGTTCTGACGCCTGCACATGACCGGCCTGCGCAGTCCCCTGCGCGGCCAACACGATGCGGTACCGCGCAGCCTGCTGCGCATACAACCCAACAGCACCGAAAGGAATCAGCGCCGTGAACAAAGTCTACCGTCTGGTCTTCAACCGTACGCTCGGCGTCATGCAGGTCGCCTCCGAGCTGGTCAACGCTGCGCACGGCGGGGTAGACCACCGCGGCGGCAATACCGTCGGCACTCTGCGGCCGATCAGTTTCGCGCTCTGGCTGGTGCTGGGCTGGGTGGGATTGGTGCAGCCGCTGTCCGCGCAGCAGGCGCCGGCCGATCCCGGCCGTATTGCCGCCGACCCCGGCGCACCGGCAAACCAGCGCCCGACGGTGATCACCTCGGCCAACGGCACGCCGCAGGTGAACATCACCACGCCCAGCGCCGGCGGTGTGTCGCGCAACACCTACCAGCAGTTCGACGTCGGCCAGCAGGGTGTCATCCTCAACAACTCGCGCGGCGACGTGCAGACCCAGCTGGGTGGCTGGGTGCAGGGCAATCCGTGGCTGGCCACCGGTACCGCGCGTGTCATCCTCAACGAGGTCAACAGCAGCAACCCCAGCCACCTCAATGGCTACGTGGAGGTCGCGGGCGCGCGGGCGCAGGTGGTCATCGCCAACCCGGCCGGCATCCAGGTCAATGGCGCGGGCTTCCTCAACGCCAGCCGGGTGACCCTCACCACCGGCACGCCGATCGTCACCAATGGCGTGCTGGACGGGTATCGCGTGGAAGGCGGCAGCATCGGAGTCGGTGGTGCAGGCCTGGATACCAGTCGCGCCGACTACACCGACATCATCACCCGTTCGTTGCAGGTCAACGCCGGCATCTGGGCCAACCAGCTGCAGGCCAGCCTGGGAAGCAACGTGGTTAGTGCCGATCACAGCAGTGTCCAGGCGCAGAAGCCGGCTTCGGCGGCGCCCGTCTTCGCGCTGGACGTGGGCGCACTGGGCGGCATGTACGCGAATCGGATCTGGCTGGTCGGCAACGAACACGGCGTGGGCGTGCGCAACGCCGGCAAGATCGGCGCGCAGGCCGGTGAACTGGTAGTCACCGCCGATGGCCGGCTGGAGAATGTCGGCGCGATGCATGCGCAGCAGGACACCCGCATCGACGCCAGCGGCGGGATTGCCAATGCCGGCACGCTCAGTGCCGAGCGCGAGCTGCGCGTGCAGACCCCGGTAGACGTCGACAATAGTGGTGGCACGCTCAATGCGCGCCGCATCGAAGTGAACGCCGATGCGCTGCGCAATCGTGGCGGCAGCATTGAACAGCTCGGAACGCAGGCGCTGCAGCTGCAGGCGGCCGATGTCAGCAATCTGCAGGGCCGCATCGGCAACGTGGCCAGCGTCTCGCCGGGTACCGGCACCGGTACCCCGCCTGGCACCGGTACGCCCGGAACCGGGACGCCGGGTACGGGCAATCCGGGCACCGGCACGCCCGGCACGGGTACCCCGGGCACCGGCTCTCCGGGCACCGGCACCCCGCCGGTCACGCCGCTCCCGCCCCTGGCAACCGGCATGCTCAACATCGCCGGAACCCTGAGCAACGACGGTGGCCGCATTGAAGCCAGCGGTGACCTGCAGCTCAGCGCCCGCAACAGCCTCGACAACAGCGACGGTACGCTGGGCGCCAGTACCCTGCAGGTACAGGGACAGGCGCTGCGCAACATGCGCGGCACCCTGCAGGTCCAGGGTGCGGCCAGCGCGCAGGTGCAGCAGCTGGACAACAGCGCCGGCCGCATGACCTTCGCCCGTGGCTTCGAGTTGAAGGCGCAGTCGGTGATCAATCGTGGCGGCAGCCTTGCCCACGGTGGCAGCGCGGCGACGACCTGGACGATCGGTCAGCTCGACAACGGCGAGGGCAGCATCTCCAGCAATGCCACGCGCCTGGGTCTGGACATCGGCACCCTGGTCAACACGAAGGGCAACATCAACCACGCCGGCAGCGAAGGGCTACTGCTGCGAGCGGAGGTACTGGAGGGTGTACAGGGCAGCATCGCTACCGCAGGCGCGGCAGACCTGCTGCTGGGCCGTGCCGACCACCGCGGCGCGCAGCTGGTCGCCCGCCAGCTCGAGCTGACGGCACAGGACTTCGACAACCGTGGTGGCCGCGTGCTGTCCACCGGCCAGCAGGCCAGTACGCTCAGCGTGCGCAATCATCTGGACAACAGCGACGGTGGCCTGCTGGCCAGCAATGCCGACCTGCAGATCGACGCAGCATCCTTTGGCAATGCCGCAGGTACCGTGCAGCAGGCGGGTACCGGCAACCTGCGCATCACCACCGCCAACCTGCAGGGCCAGGGCGGCACCGTCCTCAGCAACGGTACCCTGCAGCTGCACGGCGATACCCTCAACCTGCGCAATGGCACCACCGCTGCACAGCGCATCGATGTGCGTGCCGGCGACCTGACCACCGCGGGCGGCACGCTGACCTCGACGGGCAGTGATGCATTGCGCCTGCAGGTCGCGCGCACCCTGGACAACAGCGGCGGCACCGTGGGTGCCAATGGTGCGCTGGACATCAACGGCGGCACCGTCATCAACGATGGCGGCAAGCTGATCGCCGCAGGCACCGGCACCAGCCGCATCCATGCCAGCCAGCGGCTGCAGAACCAACGCGGCCTGCTGTCCGGCAATGGCGACCTGGACATCACGGCCGATGGCCTGCTGAACGAGAGCGGCAGCATCGACCACGCCGGCACCGGCACGCTGAAGATCGACGCGACCTCCGTGCTGGGGACCGGTGGCAGCATTGCCAGCAACGGTCAGCTGCAGTTGAGCGGGCAGCAGCTGGACCTGCAGAAGGGCAGCACCCGCGCCCGTGACGTGAAGATCGACGCTGCCGGGCTGGACACCAGTGGCGGCAGCCTGCTGTCACTGGGCGAAAATGCGATGCAGCTACAGGTGCAGGGCCTGCTGCGCAACGACGGCGGCAGCATCAGTGCCAACGGCGCCCAGCAGATCCACGCGGGCGCGCTGTCCAACCGCAGTGGCGCGCTCAACTCGGCCGGTACCGCGGCGTCGCAGATCCGGGTCGACGGCACGCTCGACAACAGCGGCGGCAGCATTGCCAGCAATGCGGGCAACCTGCAGCTGCAGAGCGGCGCCCTGATGAACGCAGGTGGCACGCTCAGCCATGCAGGTACCGCCGGCCTGGTCATCGACACCGGGCGCCTGGACGGCGCGAAGGGACAGATCGCCACCGCCGGCGCACTGCAGCTCAACGCGGCCGAAGTCGATCACCAGGGCGCGTCGCTGACCGCCACGCAACTGGACATCACGGCAGCCGGGTGGAACAACCGGGGCGGACGCATCGTCGCCACTGGCACCGGCAGCAATACGCTGCGCGTGCAGGGCACGCTGGACAACGGCAATGGCGGCACCTTCGCCAGCAACGGCAACCTGGATATCCACGCGCGCACCTTCGGCAATGCCGGGGGAACCGTGCAGCAGGCCGGTTCCGGCAGCCTGGCCATCACCACGCAGGACCTGACCGGTGCCGGTGGCACCCTGCTCAGCAATGGTTCGCTGGACCTGCAGGGCGACAGCCTCGATCTGCGCGACGGCACCACGACGGCGCAACGCATCAGCATCGATGGTGACAGCGTGATCACGGCAGGTGGTCAGTTGAGCGCGCTGGGCGCCCAGCCCCTTCAGCTGCAGGCCCGCAGCCTGCTCGACAATACCGGCGGAACGCTGGGCAGCAATGGCGCCATCGACGTACGCGCAGGGCGCTTCGTCAACGACCATGGCAAGCTGATTGCGGCCGGTGAAGCGGCCTCTGCGATCCGGGCTGCACAGCTGGAGAACCGCAGCGGCTCGATCTCTGCCAACGGCAACCTGCACATCGAGGCGGAAACACTGTCGGGCCAGGGCGGCAGCATCGGTACTGCCCGCGCGCTGGATCTGCAGGGCGGGTCGCTGGACCTCCGCGGCGGTACCGTGGCGGCCGAGCAGCTCGACATCGTGGCCGGCAGCCTGGACAACAGTGCGGGTGCGCTGCGCGCTACGGGCATTGGAACGCTGGCGATGCAGATCAGCGGTCGCTTGGCCAACGACGCCGGCACCATTGCCAGCAACGGTGCCCAGCACATCGAAGCCAGTGAGCTCTCCAACCGTGGCGGCACGCTCAGTTCGGCCGGCAGCGCGTCCACTGAGCTCCGCATCGACGGCCTGTTCGACAACAGCAACGGCATGCTGGCCAGCAATGGTGCGGCGCTGAAGATCGACGCCGGCAGCATGGCCAACGTCAAGGGCACGCTCAGCCATGCCGGCAGCCAGGGCCTGCTGCTGCGCACCGGGCAACTGGATGGCCAGGGCGGCACCATCGCCAGTGCAGGGGGCATCACCCTGCAGGCGGGCAGCGTGGACCATCGCGGCGCCACCCTGCAGGCCGAGCGCATCGCGCTGGACGCACAGTCCTTCGACAACCGGGCCGGCAAGGTCATCGCGACCGGTGCAGAGGGCAGCCGGATCGACGTGGTCGGCAGCCTGGACAACGGCGGGGGTGGCCTGCTGGCCAGCAACGGCGACCTGGACATCCAGGCTGCGCAGTTCGGCAATGCCGGCGGCACCGTGCAGCTCGCCGGCGAAGGCGTGCTGTCGATCAACGCCGGAACGCTCAACGGTACGGGCGGCACGCTGGTCAGCAATGGCAGCCTGCTGCTCAAGGGCACCACCACCGACCTGCGCACGGGTGTGACCTCGGCCAAGCGGATCGAGGTGGATACCGGCACCCTGATCACCGCCGGCGGCACGCTCACCGCGACCGGCAGCGACATGCTGCGGCTGAGCGCGCGCGAACGCATCGACAACAGCGGTGGCACCGTATCCAGCAACGGTGGGCTGGACCTGCGCAGCGTCGCGCTGGTCAATGCTGGCGGTGCGCTGCAGTCCGCCGGTACGGCGGCCAGCCAGCTGAACATCGGCCAGAACCTCAACAACCGTGGCGGTCGCATCCTGGCCAACGGCGGGCTCGGCATCACCGCCGGCAGCATCGACAACCAGGGCGGCACGCTGCACAGCGCTGCACGCCTGGTGGCAAAGGCCGATGGCCTGCTCGACAACAGCAACAAGGGTGTCATCGCCAGCGGTGCGGGCATGCGCGTGTCAGCGGCTTCGCTGGACAACCGCACCGGCAGCATCGAGCAGGCGGGCGACAGCCTGTTGCAGATCGATGCCGACACGCTGCTGGGTCATGCCGGCCGCATCGTCAGCAATGGCGAGCTGCAACTGAAGGGCGAGACCATCGATCTCAGTGCGGGCACCACGGCCGCGCAGCAGGTCAGCGTCGAGGCCGGCCAGCTGGACAACACGGCGGGCACGCTGACCGCTACCGGCAACCAGGCGATGTCGCTGCAGGTACGCGGCGCGCTGGGCAATGACGGCGGCACCATCGCTGCCAACGGTGCGCAGCAGATCAGCGCCGGTTCGCTGTCGAATGCGGGCGGTACCTTAAGTTCGGCAGGTACGTCCGACAGCCGGATCACCGTCACCGGCCGTTTCAACAACGGCGGCGGCACCCTCGCCAGCAATGCCGGCAACCTGCGTGTCGATGCCGGGCAACTGGTCAATGCCGCGGGCAGCATCGTCCATGCAGGGAAGGGCGTATTGACCGTACAGGCCACCCAGCTGGACGGCGCCGGCGGCAGCATCGCCACGGCAGGCGGATTGCAGCTGGATGCGGTGACCGTGGACCATCGCGGCGCCACCCTCACTGCCGATCACTTCGCCCTCAACGCCGACCGCTTCGACAACCAGAACGGCAAGCTGCTGGCGACGGGCACGCAGGCCAGCACCGTGCAGGCCACCACGTCACTGGACAATGGCGGCAACGGCCTGATCGCCAGCAATGGTGACCTGACACTGACCAGTGCAGTGTTCGGCAATGCCGGCGGCACCGTGCAGCAGGCTGGCACCGGCATGCTGGCCATCAACACACACACCTTGAATGGCCAGGGCGGCAAGCTGCTCAGCAATGGCGCCCTGCAGTTGACCGGCGAAACCACCGACCTGCGTGACGGCACGCTGTCGGCTACCCGCATCGCCGTGGATACAGGCACGCTGCTCAACGCGGGCGGTTCGATCATCGCCTCTGGCAGCAATGCATTGAAGGTGTCCGCGCGCGACAGGCTGGACAACAGCGGTGGCACGCTTGCCGGCAATGGCACGCTGGATCTGCGCAGCGCTCAGCTGCTCAACAACCGGGGCACGATCCAGGCTGCCGGCGGCGGTATCAGCACCCTGGCGATCACCCACGCGCTGGAGAATCGCGGTGGCCGCATCCTGACCACAGGAGACGCCACCCTCACCGCAGGCGCGTTCGACAATCGCGGCGGCATCGTGCACAGCGATGGCAGCAGCGCATTGACCGTGCGCGTCGACGGCCTGCTCGACAACAGCGACAAGGGCACCCTGTCTGCCGGAGGCGCACTGCTGGCCGAGGCACAGTCCATCAACAACGATGGTGGCACCGTGGCTGCTGCTCAGGACATGCAGCTGACCAGCGCCGATGCGCTGCGCAACCAGGGCGGCCTGGTCCAGGCCGGCAAGCACCTGCAGGTCTCGGCCAGCGGCCTGAACAACAACAGTGGCCGGATCATCGCCAACGACCTGCAGCTGGATACCCGCGGCCAGGCGCTGGAAAACCGCAGCGGCATCATTGCCAGCCTTTCCGGAAACGCAGAGCTGCGCAGCGGTGCCCTGGACAACACAGGCGGCCTGCTGCAGTCGGCGGCAGCCCTCAGCATCAACACCGCCGGACAGCGGCTGATCAACGCCGGTTCCAACGGCAACGGCATTGTCAGCAGTGGCACGCTGCAGATCCGCAGCGGCGATCTGGACAACCGTGGTGGCGCGGTGTCCGCCAAGGCCGGTGCCGACGTGCAGGCCATCAACATCGACAACAGTGGCGGCGGCTCGCTGGTGAGTGCGGCCGACCTGCTGCTGCGCGCGCAGCAGCTGGCCAATACCGGTGGCAGTGTGACCGCCGGCGGCAATGCCGACATCGGCTTGCAGGGTGCGCTGCTCAACAGTGGCGGCCTGGTGGCCGCGACCGGCCGCCTCGACCTGCAGGCCGGCCATGTCGACAACCGCAATACGCTCAGCCCGGGCAATGGTCCTGCACTGGGGCTGCAGGGCAAGACCCTGCAGATGACCACCGGCAACCTGGACAACCAGAACGGCCAGGTGATTGCCGACAACCTCGTGCTGCAGGTGAACCAGCGCCTGGACAACAGCGGTGGCCTGGTGTCGGCGGCCCTGAGCTCCGACGTCCGCGCCGATACCCTGGTCAACAGCGGCGGCACCCTGGTGGCCGGCAGGCAGCAGACCCTCCGCACCCGCGAGATCATCGGTGACGGCCGGCTGATGTCGCAGGGTGACATGACCCTGGAGCTGGGACAGAGCCACACCAACCGTGGCGAGATGGTGGCCAACGGCACGCTGAGCCTGTCCATCCAGGGCAACCTGGACAACACCGGCAAGCTGGCCGGCGCCAACGTCAACATCAATGCGGGCAACATCACCAACGCCTCTACTGGCGAGATCAGCAGCATCGGCCTGACCCGCCTTGCAGCGGGCGGCGCACTGGTCAATTACGGCCTGCTGGACGGCAACGTCACCCATATTACCGCCGCGACCGTCGACAACATCGGCAGCGGCCGCATCTACGGTGACCGCGTCGCCATCCAGGCAAGTTCGCTCAACAACCTGGCAGCCAACATCGGCGGCGTGGACCGTGCAGGTACCATCGCCGCGCGCCAGCGCCTGGACCTCGGCGTCGGCACGCTGACCAACAGCGGCAAGAGCCTGATCTTCAGCGATGGCGACGCCGCCATCGGCGGTGCCCTGAACGGTCTGGGCGCGGTAGGCAGCGCGCAGAAGGTCGACAACATCGGCTCCACCATCGAGGTCAGCGGCAACCTGGACCTGTCCGCGCTGGCGGTGAACAACATCCGCGAGAACGTGGTCGTGGAGACGGTCACCACCGTGCATGCGCCGGTCCGGCTGGAGCAGCCCGGCTGGTTCAAGAACGCCAACAACAGCAACCGGGATTTCCGCGCCACCTCCAATTACCAGCCGTATGAGATCTACTATCTCAACCCGGCGGACATCCTCGAAGACACCCCCTATGTCACTCCGGATGGCCAGCAGATCCGCAAGGCGGTGATCCGGCTGTCCAGCAACACCAGCGCCTATGCGTTCGCCCGCGGTGGCGTGCATGGCGCACGCGCGTCACGTGAGCGCCTGAGCGTGCAGGACGGCACGGTCACGATCTACTACGTCAGCCGCGCCGACAACCGCAACAATCCCGATCAGCTCGGCGCAGGCGCGGAAGATCCCTTCCGCGATCTGTCCACCCGTGGTCCGGGGTCGCCGCCGATCGAGTACGTGACCGATACCCTTCGGTACAACAACGCCTATGGCACCTGCACCACGACCTGCGTGCAGATCATCACCTATCCGGACTATGACAATCCGGACGCGACGCTGATCAACATGCAGCGTCACCCGCAGGAGACTAGCGGCAACGAGAAGACCCGCATTGCCACCCGCACCACCGTGGAAGACGTTGTGGTTTCGGCAGGAAACAACGCCGTGATCAACGCGGGCGGCAACATGCGGATCAGCACCGATCGGCTGGAGAACCGTTTCGCCAACATCGCCGCGGGTCGCGACCTGGCCATCGTCGGCCTGAACCGCGATCAGTCCGAGGTGATCAATGCTGCCGAGCAGCTGACCCGTACCAGCACTTTCGACAACCAGTCCATCACCTACGGTGGCTCCTCCAGCCGCTGGAAGGCGGCACCGATCACCGAGAAGACCGGCGCGCTGGGTTCGTCGATAACCGCCGGTGGCAAGCTCACCATCGATGTCGGCAACCTGCGCAACGACAACAACGGGGGCAGCAACCCCAACGCCGGTGGTGGCAAGGGCACCGCGCAGCTGGATACCAACGGCCGCGGTGCAGGTGCGGTCGGCCCCGGCGCGGGCAGCGTGCAGGGGCCCGGCCAGAGCACAGGCCAGGGTGCCGGCAGCGTGGACGCACAGGGGCCGGGCACCGCTGGCGCGGCGCAGGGCGCCAACGGTGGCCATCAGCAGGCGGTCGCCCAGACCGACGGCGTGCGCGCGGACGCGGCGGGTGCCCAGGGCCCCGGCCAGGCCGGCAACGCCGGGGCGGGTGCTGGCACGGCGCAGGACATCAATGCCGCCCAGGCCGGGCAGGCCAATGCCAACGGCCCGGCGGCGGTGCGCGCCGGAGAGCATGCCGGCAGTGGTGGCAATGCCGCAGTGGATGGCAAGCAGGCCACGACGACAACCGGTGCTGATCCGCGCGTGGTGGTCACCACCAGCCCGAATGCCAGTGCACCCACCGCCAGCCTGTTCAATGTGGACGCCAACCGTGGCAACCACATCGTGGAAACCGACCCGCGCTTTGCCAGCTATCGCGATTGGCTCAGCTCGGATTACCTGCTGCAGCGGGCAGGCTTCGAGCCCTCGCAGACGCAGAAGCGCCTGGGCGACGGCTTCTACGAGCAGAAGCTGGTGCGCGAGCAGATCGGCGAACTCACCGGCCGTCGCTTCCTTACCGGGCACGCCAGCGACGAAGAGCAGTACCGCGCGCTGCTGGAGGCCGGCGCCACGGTCGCCAGCGAATGGGGCCTGCGTCCCGGCGTGGCGCTGACCGCCGAGCAGATGGCACGCCTGACCAGCGACATCGTCTGGCTGGTGGAAAAGGACGTCACCCTGGCCGATGGCTCGGTGGTGCGCGCGCTGGTGCCGCAGGTCTACCTGCGAGTGATGCCGGGCGACCTCGGCAACGACGGCGCCCTGCTGGCCGGCGCGGAGGTGGATGTCAAGCTGCGCGGCGACCTGGTCAACAGCGGCACGATTGCCGGCCGGCAGCTGGTCAGCATCGATGCCGGCAACATCCGCAACCTGTCCGGCGGCCAGATCAGCGGTGCGCAGGTGGGCCTGTCGGCGCGCCAGGACATCGACATCATCGGCAGTACCGTCAAGGCCACCGATGCCATTGCATTGAAGGCCGGTGGCAACATCACCGTGGCCTCGACCACCACGGAATGGAAGGACCAGGGCGACCGCCTGTCGCAGCAGAAGACCACGCTGGATCGCGTGGCCGGCCTGTATGTCACCAACCCCGGTGGCGATGGCGTGCTGTCGGTGGTGGCCGGCGGTGATATCGGCCTCAAGGCAGCGGAGATCCGCAATGCTGGTACCCACGGCATCACCCAGCTGGTTGCCGGTGGCAACCTGGAACTGGGTGCGCAGACGCTGGGCCAGAGCAGTGCGCTGAACCACGACAGCCGCAACCACACCAGCAACAGCCAGACCACGCATGCGGTGACGTCGATTGAGGGCGCTGGCGATGTGGTGCTGGCGGCGGGCAAGGACATCAACCTGGCCGCAACCCGCATCAAGACCGATGGCGGCATGGCCCTGCAGGCCGGTGGTGACATCAACAGCCAGGTGCTGATAGACAGCCGCAGCAGTGATTTCAGTGCCGGTGGCAAGCGCAGTTCGCTGCAGATCAGCCAGAGTGACGAGACCGCGCGTGGCAGCCAGTTGCAGGCTGGCGACAATGTAGTGCTGAGAGCGAACCGCGATATCAACCTGACTGCCACCCAGGTTGCCAGCTCGGATGGCACGCTGAGCGTGGCGGCCGGTCGCGACGTCAACCTGCTTTCGGCCAACGAAACGCATGACTTCAGCCTGGACAGCTACGACAAGAAAAAGAAAACCCTGTCGAGCACCACCACCACCCGCCATGCCGAGAGCAGCGACAGCTATGCCATCGGCACCGCGCTGCAGGGCAAGGCGGTCAACGTCAACGCGGGCCATGATCTGACCGCGGTCGGTGCGGTCATCGATGCCACCGGCAATGTGACTCTGGCTGCCGGCAACAATGTGCTGATCGCTTCCGCAGAGGATCAGCACAGCAGCGAGTCCAGCCAGAGCAGGAAGAAGTCCGGCTTCACTGGCGGCTTCTCCAACGGCACCGCGTCCATTGGCTACGGCAGCTCGAAGAACAGCAACAGCATGGCCGAGCAGTCGACCACCCCGGTCGGCTCTGCGATTGCTTCGCGCGACGGCAACGTGCTGATCAATGCCGGCAACCAGCTGACGATCGCCGCGTCCGACGTGGCCGCAGGCAAGGACCTGACCCTGGTCGGCAAGGACATCAACCTGCTCGCCCGCCAGGATACGGTGGATACCCAGGCCAGCCAGTCGAGCAAGTCCAGCGGGTTCTCGGTCGGCTTCACCTACGACCCGGCCAAGGCGTATCGCACCGCACGCGACAACGCCACCGACGGCATGGCCGACAGTGGCACGATGATGGGCCGGATCACGCGTACCGCTGAAGGCGTGGCGGCCGGCGTGTCGGCGGCGGTGCTGCCGGCGATCACGGCCGGCAGCCAGCGCTCGAACAGCAACCAGAGCCACTCCACCAGTGAGGCCCGGGTCAGCAACCTCAATGCGGGAGGCAATCTCACGTTGATCGCCAATGGCGGCTCGATCACCAGCCAGGGTGCGCAGATGTCGGCCGAGGGTGACGCCGCGCTGTTGGCCACCAAGGACATCGTGTTCGACGTGGCGCACAACACCGAGCGCAGCGGCAGCGACAGTCGTGGCAAGGGCTGGGGTATCGCCACCAACTCGGCCGGGTTGCCGTTCGGAACCAACAACTCACGCAGCGAAGGCGCCGGCCAGAGCGATACCATCACCGGTACCCAGCTGTCGGTGGGTGGCGGCGTGCGCATGGCCACCACGGAAGGCAATATCAGCCTGACCGCCGCCAACATCGCGGCCGAGAAGGACGTCAACATCCGTGCGGCAGGCGACCTGACGATCCGCAGTGGCCAGGACACGGTCAGCAATGCCAACCGTTCTGACAGCAAGGCCATCGGTACCGTGCAGATCTCCGATACCGAGAAGTTCTCGGGCTGGCATCGCGAGCAGCACCGTGACGACAGCGCGCAGGTCTCGCAGGTGGCCAGTACCGTTGGCAGCCTGGGAGGCAGCGTCAACCTCACCGCAGGTGGAAAGTACACGCAGACTGCCAGCAACGTGATCGCGGCCAAGGATGTGAACATCACTGCCGCCGAGATCGAACTGCTGACCGCCGACGAGAGTGGTCACTACTCGCAGAGCGACAAGGACCTGAAGATCGGTGCCTTCGCGCGGGTCAAATCGCCGTTGATCGATCTGCTCAACAACGTCGATGCCGCGCGCAAGTCCGACGGTCGCCTGCAGCAGATGCAGGGCCTGGCCGCCGGCGCCAATGCCTACCAGTCGGCCAGTGCGATCGCAGGCATGGCCAAGGGCGCTGGTGGTGGCACGCTGCTCAGTGCGGAAGCGGGAGTGGGCTTCAAGACTTCCAGCAGCAGTGCCGACGGCAGCAGCCAGGTCTCGCGTGGTTCCACCATCCAGGGCGGCGGCAACGTCAACCTGACCAGTACCGGTGGCGACATCCACGTGGTGCAGGGCAATCTTAGTGCAGGCCACACGCTCAGTCTGGATTCGGCCGGCGATATCCTGCTGGAAGCGGGCAAGGCGCATGTGGCCGACCGCAGCAAGAGCAGCAATGCCGGCGCCGAAGTCGGCGTGGGTGTTGCGGTGGGTGCGCAGACCGGCGTGTACGTCTATGCCGAAGCGAGTGTGGGCACCAGCAAGTCCAATGCCGAGAGCAGCACCTGGCAGAACACCACGCTGACCGGCAAGAACATCTCGATGAAGGCCGAGGGCGATACCACCCTTCGCGGCGCGACCGCCACCGCCGACCGCATCGACGTCAAGACCGGTGGCACGCTGACCATCGAATCGCTGCAGGACGTCGCCGAGAGCATGTCCAAGAACAGCCAGGTAGGTGGCCGCGTGCAGGTGTCGTTCGGCACCGCGTGGAATGCCGACGGCAACGTCAGTTCCGGCAAGGCCAGCGGCAGCTATCAGGGCGTCGGCCAGCAGAGCGGCCTGTTTGCCGGCAATGGCGGCTACCACGTCGATGCCGGCCACGTGAACCTGGTGGGTGGCGCGATCGCCAGCACCAGCGCGGCCAACAGTCAGTTGACCGCACAGACCCTGACCTTCACCGATTTGAAGAACGAAATGGACTACAAGGCCAGTTCGGGAAGCATCAGTGGCGGCGCTGGCGGGGCGGTTAACAACTGGACCCCGATACCGGGTACCACGACACCGCACGGCTCACCGGGCGTACCGATGAGCGAAAAGGGTAGTGACAGCAGCACCACCCATGCCACGTTGACCGAGGGCAACATCACGATCGGTGGTTCCCGGACCACGGCAGCTGAGCTGGGTATCAATATCGACGCCAGTGCGGCGCACCGCGCGCTGGATGCCCTGCCTGACACCAACAAGCTGCTAGCGGACCAGCAGGCGATGGCATCTGCGATGGGGACGGTGGCCAGTGTAGGTCAGCAGATTCGCGCCGACATCAACCGATCGATCGACGAAGCGAAATCCCGTAAGGAGACCGCGAAAGCCATTCTGTCCGACCCCGTCCGCAGTTCGGCGCTCAGTGCGGATGAAAAGACGGCGCTGGTGGCAATGGCACTTGAGTCGGACAGAGATATCGAACGCCTGCAGAAGGCAGGAATCCTGGTTTCCTCGATTGCCGGCGGCCTGGTTGCATCGACGGGAAGTGCCGGGGAAATTCTGGGGGCCACGTTGGCGCCCGCGATCTCATACCAGATCGGTCAGTATTTCAAGGAAAATCCGGCCAGGAATACTGTGGATGCTGGTAGTCGAGGAGAAGAAGGCAGCGCTGCTCACATCCTTGCGCACGCCCTGCTTGGCGCCGCAGTTGCGTCCAGTAGTGGTAGCAATGCCCTCGTGGGAGCAATCGCCGCGGGAGGTGCAGAGGCCGCAGCGCCGGCTGTCGCCAGACTTCTTTACGGCAAGGACAGTAAGGATCTGACCGCAAGCGAGCGGGAAGCCGTCAGTGCGGTTGTAGGCGCGGGCGGATCAATCATCGGGTCATTCAAGGGTGGATTGATTGGTGCCGCTGCCGGAAGCAGTGCAGCGAAGAATGCCGTGGACAACAACTGGAGTGAGGTCGGACACTACTCCACCATGGCCACGATTCTCTATCTGGCCAACTTCAACGAAGACGATGCTAAGGCTTTGGCTTTGGCAGCGTGGTCGCCGGATACCGACAAGCGCAATGCAATCACAACGGGCAATGTTCAGGCCGGAAACGATCCTTCCGGCTATCAGCAGAGTCATCATCTGCTGGATGGTGAGACTGATCCTGTAAAGGTCCTGGCCAAGCAGAAGGAACTGGGTGAGAAGGTCAGGGGCATACTGGTCGATCTCAAGTACTACCATGACAATCCAACAGCGAAAGCCAACATTCTTTCTGATCCGGAGAATCAGCGTATCCTGCATGCGTTCGGCGACTCTTTCGCGCACGTGAAACCAGACGGAACGCATTACACGGGTGTGGACGGCCATTTCTGGGACGGAACCAAACCTGACGAACCAAACAATCATCCCAAGGCGTACGCCGCGTTTGTTTCCAGTCTCTTTGAAATAGCATCATCGGTGAGTGGTTCGGGCGTTGGTGACAAGGCGCTCAATGATCTGACCTCCTCTGTTATTGCTGGAACATCCGAGAGCGCGCAGAAGAAGGCTCTTGCGGCGGCTGCCAACACGAAGGGAAGCAGTGACGCTGGCCTGGTGAATTCGCCCATTGCGGGGTGCGATATTTGGAATCGATGTGGAGGAAATACGGCGAATTCCGAGATTGATCGGATATACAAGGTCACCCGCCCGGGGCCCCCTGTCATTGATTGGTCAAGGCTGAATTTCCCTGCTGGGTGGAGGTGAGTTCGGATGCTGGTTCAAGTGCGTTTCGAGGTGTTCACATGTTGAAGAACGTGTATCTATCCATATGGTCGATATGCTTGATCGCATGGGCGCTTGTACTTCTGAATTTCACATTCAGCATCACCTTCACCGGCTGCGGCCAGATGCAGGGGGTGGCGCTCTATGCATGTGATCTGCTGCAGAACTCGATTCGCTACATCCTCATGTTTGGACTGGCTAGCCTGCCGGTCCTCACTCTCGCGGCGATTCTGCGTTTCATGCTGTACCGCGTTTGCGGGCGCCTTGAACTTTGTCTGATGGTTTCTTCATTGATTCTTTTTGGGCTTTCGGCGAGGCACTTCACTTCCTACTGAGCGTACGTCTTCCAGGAAGTGGTCACCCTCGGCGGCCGCAGGGGCCATTTGCACCCGTCATTGATTGGACCAGGTTCAATCAGTTCGGTAGGTAATGAACATGAGCGGCGCAATCAAGGTAACGAAGTGGTGGGTCAAGCTTCTGTCGAGCGTCAGTGCATTGACCTGGCTTTTCCTGCTCGTCCTTTGGGGAGCGGTCACCTTCAATCGGAACACTGACAATTCCCTCGGAATCTACGAGCTATCCGCTTTGCCGGGCGTAGAAGTGCTCTTCTGGGTCTGCTTCTTCGGGCAGCCCCTGTTGACCGTGGTGATGTTCATCCGGATGGCGTTGCGGCACCGTTTCGCGCTTTTCGAGCTCCCACTCGCGATCGTGGTCTGGGGCCTGTTCCTGTACAACCTGTCGTTCTTCCGAGGTTGAGCGGCACGCCGGCTGGCCGGGCGCTGGCCTGATCCGTCCCCGCTGTTCCCATGCGGACAGCGGGGCCATCGGTGGTGTCGTTCGGCGCGTGGGGTCGAACGACGGCCGCAGTCCATGGTTACAATCCGTCCATGATCAGCCCCCGCCTTCTGGTTTCCGCACTGCTGGCGCTGGCCTTGACGGCCTGCACCACCACCGCGCCCGTGCAGCACAACCCGCTCGCCACCTGGGTGCCGTCACCCAACCAGAACGCGCGCACGCCGGTCATCATCGTCATCCACCACACCGAGCAGAAGTCGGTGCAGCAGAGCCTGCATACGTTGCGCACGGCCAATAGCGGTGGGCCGGTCAGTGCGCACTATCTGGTCGGCGCTGATGGCCATCGTTACCAGCTGGTCGCCGATGAGCGCCGTGCCTGGCACGCCGGCGCCGGGCGCTGGGGCACCATCACCGATCTCAATTCGGCCTCGATCGGCATCGAGCTCGACAACGATGGCCGCAGCCCGTTCACCCCGGTGCAGATCGAGTCGCTGGTCGTGCTGCTGCGCGATCTCACCACCCGCCTGAACATCCCGCCGCGCCAGGTCATCGCCCACGCCGACCTGGCGCCGACGCGCAAGCAGGATCCGAGCCGCTTCTTCCCTTGGCAGCAGCTGGCCGAGGCCGGCTTCGGGGTGTGGCCGCGCGCCGCCGACGGCGCGGCACCGGAAGGCTTCGACGCGTGGAATGCGCTGGCCCGCTTCGGCTATCCACTGGACAACCGCGAAGCCACCGTCGCCGCCTTCCACCGCCGTTTCCGTGGCCGCGACGACCTGCCGAAGACGCTGGATGCCGAGGACGCCCGCATCCTGCATTCGCTGCTGCTGCAGACGCCGTGATCCGCCGCATGAACGCTTGACCCCGCGCTGGGTTGCCGCCCAGCGGCTGGCCCGCCACCATGACGGCATGATCGATTCCGCCACCTTCTTCAAGCGCAAGCACTGGACTCTGTTGGCAGCGGCCGTGCTCGCCGGCTGCTCCACCACCGCCCCCCGCACCGGATCCGAAGGGTCGACGGCCGTCACACCGCCTGCGGCCACCTACGCCAAGGCCACATGGAGCGCATTGCCCCCGGTCTCCGATACCGATCTGCAGGCCGGTTTCGTTGCCTGGCGCAGCAGCTGCACCCGCCTGAAGAACGATGCCGTCTGGGCCAAACCCTGCGCCACGGCCGCTGCAGTTTCAGACAAGGATCCGGCCGCGATCCGCCAGTTCCTGCAGCGCGACCTCGATGCCTACGCGCTGCGTGCCGGTGGCCATCAGGCCGACGGATTGATCACCGGCTACTACGAGCCGATCTACCCCGGCAGCCTCACCCGCACCGACAAGGCGACGGTGCCGGTCTACGGCACGCCCGATGATCTGGTGGTGGTGCAGCTGGACAGCCTCTACCCGGAACTGAAGGGCAAGCGCCTGCGTGGTCGTGTTGAGGGCAAGGTGCTCAAGCCCTACGACGATGCCGGCACCATCGCGGCCAGGGGCGCCAAAGCGCCGGTGCTGGCCTGGTTGACCGATCCGATGGACCTGCAGCTGCTGCAGATCCAGGGCTCCGGCCGCGTGCGCCTGGCCGATGGCAAGCAGGTGCGGCTGGCCTACGCCGAGCAGAACGGCCACCCCTATCGCGCCATCGGCCGTTGGCTGGTGGACCAGGGCCAGCTGAAGAAGGAAGACGTCACCATGGACGCGATCCGCGCCTGGGCCCGGGCCAATCCCGCGCGCGTGCCTGAACTGCTGCGCAGCAACCCCAGTTACGTGTTCTTCGTTCGCAATCCGGACAGCCCGGAAGGCCCGCGTGGTTCGCTGAATGTGCCGCTCACCGCCGGTTACAGCGTGGCAGTGGACCGCACCGTGGTGCCGCTGGGCAGCCTGCTGTGGCTGTCCACCACGCGCCCGGACGGCAGCCCGGTGGTGCGCCCGGTGGCCGCGCAGGACACCGGCGGCGCCATCGCCGGTGAAGTGCGCGCCGACCTGTACTGGGGCAGCGGCGATGCCGCCGGCAAGCTGGCTGGCGACATGAAGCAGAAGGGCAACATCTGGATGCTGTGGCCGAAGGGCGTGCCTCTGCCGAACTGATCCAGCAGGGGGCGGATCCCTTTCCAAAGGAAAGGGCTCTGACCCCCGGATGCCTGATAATGGCGCCATTCCGAACTTTCCGGCCGCGCCTGCGGCCAGGACCCCTGCAATGACCTACGCAAAGCACAACGCAAGATCCGGCGCGAAATCGGCCGCAAAGAAGTACTACAAGCACTGGGCCGAATCGGGCCTGGGCAAGGGCAACGTGCTGATGGAAGCCCGCGGCGAGAAGATCGTGCGGCAGGTGGAAATCTACGGTGCCAAGATGGTCTGGGCCGACGAGCATGCCCACAGCGACGACCGCTTCCTGCTGGCCGATCAGCCAGTGTCGTTCCTGGATTTCGACGAGGACGACGAAATCTCCGCGCGTGAATTCGAAGCCGCCTGGAAGAAGGCACGGGAAGCCACCGGTTACCCGGTGTAATCCCAGCCCCCGGCACCCGCCCTTGTAGCGCCGAGCCTTGCTCGACGCTACAAAAGCGGACATGTGAAATGTTATATGATTACATTTCGCCGTAGCCGCCCCTTCCCATGAAGACTCCCACCCTTGTGGCCGCCCTCGCGGTCGCACCGTTTGCCCCTGAAGCCTTCGCGCAGTCGGCCGACGCCGCGCTCACCCTCGGCAAGGTGCAGGTACACCAGCACGGCGAAGGCCAGCTCAGTGCGCACCAGGTGCTGACCTCGGTGGACGTCCTGGGTGCAGACCAGATCGAAAACCGCAACGTCTCGCACAGCTGGGAACTGCTCGGGCAGATGCCCGGCATCCAGCTCACCGAAACCCGGCAGGGCGCCGAATCGGGCAAGGTCAGCTTCCGCGCCTTCAACGGCGAGGGTTATCTCAATGCCATCAAGACGCTGATCGATGGCATCCCCAGCAACGTCAACAGCGGCAACCAGCGCTTCATCGACATGCTGTTCCCGCTGGACATCAGCTACATCGAAGTGGTGCGCGGTACCAACGATCCGCGCTATGGCCTGCACAGCATCGGCGGCAACGTGAACTTCGGCACGCGCCAGGGTGGCAGCTACACCGATGCGCGCCTGGCCTACGGCAGCTACAACACCCGTGATGCGCAGCTGGCGGTTGGCCGCGAAGCCAATGGCTTCGCGCAGAACTATTTTGTCGGCACCCAGGCCAGCGATGGCTATCGCGACCACGACACCTCGAAGAAGTACTCGCTGGGCGGCAAGTGGTTCTTCGGCACGCTGGACGAAGGGCTGCGCGTGGGCCTGACCGCGCGCGCCTACCACCATGAGGCCGACGAACCGGGCTTCATGACCGCCGAGGAACTGCGCACGCACCGCCGTGGCAGCGAGCTGCGCAACGGCAACGACGGTGATGACCGCGACATGCGCCAGCTTGCCGCGCACCTGGACATGAAGCTGTCCGACGCACTCACCTTCGGCACGCGGCTGTACTACAACCGCTACGAAGACGACCGCCGCGTGACCTTCAGCAACCTGCCCACCGGCAACCTGCCGCGCCAGCGCCGCGTGTGGGACGAGCGGCAGCATGGCCTGCTCAGCACGCTGACCTGGCAGGCAAGCCCCGCGCTTACTGTCGAGGGCGGCCTGAACTACGAGCAGCAGGACAACGGCTACCTCCGCGAGCGCTACGCCTACGCCGAACCCACCGATTTCAGCCAGCCGCCGGCGCGGGTGCAGAACAACGATCGGCACAGCTTCGACAACTGGGGTGCCTACGTGCAGGCCGTCTACCAGCCGGTCGAGGCCTGGAAGATCGTGCCGGCCTACCGCGTCGACCGTTTCAGTGGCCGCACGCACCTGATGAACGGCATCACCGCTCGGCTCCAGGACTACGGCAGCATCGGTCAGCCCAAGCTGAGCATCATCCACAGCCTGGGCCAGACCACCCACGTCTACGCGAACTGGGGCCGCACCTTCCAGGTACTGACCGGGTCCACCGCGCCGGCCTACCTCACCCCGGGGCAGGCACCGATGCAGCCGTCCACCAACACCGGCATGGAGCTGGGCCTGAAATTCCAGCCGTTTGCCGGCAGCCAGGCACGCCTGGCGGTGTGGCAGCAGGACGCGGAAAACGAGGTATCCAACATGCCGGCCACCGGCACCACGGTCACCCTGGGCAAGACCCGCCGGCGCGGCGTGGATGCGCAGCTGAGCCTGCAGCTGGGCGACGACTGGACGGTATGGGCGTCGCACGCCTACCAGGAAGCGAAGATCACCCGCGACGACCGCGATGCCAGCATTTCCCTGCAGGGCCGGGAAGTGGCCGCCACCCCGCGCCACATCAGCAATCTGGGCGTGGACTACCGTGCCACTGATGCGCTGCGGCTGGGGCTGCAGGCGCGTGCACAGGGCGATTACTACCTGGAAGAGCGCAACGTGGCCGGCAAGTTCGGAGGCTTCGCCGTGCTCGACCTCAGCGCGGCCTACCAGCTCACCCCGCGTTTCAGCGTGGACCTGCAGCTGAAGAACGTTACCGGCCGCGGGTACGCCTACGCCTGGTACGACAGCTTCTTCTGGGACAGCGCCCGCCCCATGTTCTCGCCGGCGCCGGGCCGCAGTGTATTCGTCGGCCTCAACATGAAGCTGTAACCGGCCACGCATCTGGTAGTGGTCGAGCTTGCTCGACCTGCGGCAGGGGTCAGAGCCCTTTCCTGACGGAAAGGGATCCGGCCCCGAACCCCGCGTTTTGCACTACATTGGTGCAATGTCCGACCCCGCACCCCCGCCGTCCCTCGATGCCCTCGGCACGCCGCTGGCCTGGGCCGGGGCCGACGGCCGCATCATCGGCTGCAACCCGGCCTTCGGCCGCTGGCTGGGCGTCAGTGGCCGCCGCCTGCTGGGCCAGCCATTGGCCGCGCTGGAGGTGCAGGGCGAGGCCCTGGCCCATTTCCTGGCCCGCGACGAGCGCGACAGCCTGCGCCTGAACCGGCTGGCGCTGGCGGTGCCCGGCGAGGCGCCGCGCTTCGCCGAGGGCTGGATGAGCCGCCGCGACGACGGAGGCTGGCTGCTGGAGGCACACCCGGTCGATGAATTCCCCGGGCTCGACCCGACCCAGGCCCTGCCCAGCGCGCTCAGCGCGGCACTGAAGGGCCTGGCCCACGAGCTGCGCAATCCGCTGGCCGGGCTGAAGGGCGCAGCCCAGCTGCTCGCCCGGCGTGCTGCCCAGCGCGATGCCAGCGAACGCGAGCTGATCGAGCTCATCGGCTCGGAAATCGAACGCCTCAACGGCCTGCTCGACCAGCTGTTGTCGCCGGCCCCGGCGGCCCCGCACGCTGAACTGAACATCCATGCCGCGCTGGAACGCGTGCTGCGCCTGGCCGAGAGCGAAGCCGGCTGGGCGGTACGCCTGCAGCGCGACTACGACCCCAGCATTCCCGAATTCTACGGCGACGCCGACCGCCTCACCCAGGCGGTGTGGAATCTGGTGCGTAATGCGATCCAGGCCGGTGCGGGCAACATCACCCTGCGCACCCGCGTGGAGCATGGCGTGCGCATCGCCGAACAGCTGCATACGCTGGCGCTGCGCCTGGAGATCGCTGACGATGGCCGCGGCGTGCCGGAGGAACTGGCCGAACACCTTTTCCTGCCGCTGGTCAGTGGCCGCGCCGAAGGCACCGGTCTGGGACTGGCGCTGGCCCAGCAGGTGGCGCGCGAGCACCGCGGCACGCTCACCTACCGCTCGCGCCCGGGCCATACCGTGTTCACCCTGCTGCTGCCGATCGCCAACGGCACCGCCCCTGCCGAAGAGGCCCCGCGCGATGCCTGATGCTTCCACCCCCGTACAGCGTATCTGGGTGGTCGACGACGACCGCGCTGTTCGCTTCGTGCTGTGTACCGCGCTGCGTGAGGCGGGTTACCAGGTCGTCGATTTTGATAGCGCCGCGCCCGCGTTGAAGGCGTTGAACGACGGCCCGCCGCCGGCGTTGCTGTTCACCGACGTGCGCATGCCCGGCGACGACGGCCTGGTGCTGCTGGACAAGCTCAAGGCCGCATTGCCGCAGCTGCCGGTGGTGGTGATGTCGGCCTATACCGATGTGGCCAGCACCGCCGGTGCGTTCCGTGGCGGCGCGCATGAGTTCCTGTCCAAGCCATTCGATCTGGACGATGCGGTGGCGCTGGCTCAGCGCGTGCTGCCGGCAGTGGCACCGGCGCTGGCCGCGCCCACGCCTGCGGCGGAAACGCACAGCGACCAGCCGCCGCAGCTGGTCGGCGATACGCCGCCGATGCGCGCGCTGTTCCGCGCCATCGGTCGCCTCGCACAGGCGCCGCTGGCGGTGCTGATCACCGGCGAGACCGGCACCGGCAAGGAGCTGGTGGCCAATGCGCTGCATCGCGAATCGCCGCGCGCGCACGGTCCGTTCGTTGCACTCAACACTGCCGCGATCCCGTCCGAGTTGCTGGAAAGCGAGCTGTTCGGCCACGAGGCCGGTGCGTTCACCGGGGCGCAGCGTCGTCATATCGGCCGTTTCGAGCAGGCCGACGGCGGCACGCTGTTCCTCGACGAGATCGGAGACATGCCGCTGCCGCTGCAGACCCGCCTGTTGCGCGTGCTGGCGCAGGGCGAGTTCTTCCGCGTCGGTGGCCGCGAGCTGATCCGCGTCGACGTGCGCGTGGTGGCCGCCACCCACCAGGATCTGGAGGGACTGGTCGCGCAGGGGAAGTTCCGCGCCGATCTGCTGCACCGCCTGGACGTGGTGCGCCTGCAGCTGCCGCCGCTGCGCGAGCGCCGCGAGGATATCGCGCAACTGGCCAGCACCTTCCTGGCCGCGGCCGCACGCAAGCTGGACACGCCACCGAAGCGCTTGACCGCCGCCGCCCTGCAGGCGCTGCGCGAACACGACTGGCCGGGTAATGTGCGCGAACTGGAGAATGTGTGCTGGCGGATGGCTGCGCTGGCCGCCGCCGACACCATCGGCGTGGCCGACGTCGATACCGCGCTCAATCGCGCGCGTGGCCGCCGCAGCCCCGCGCACGGTGCCGATCCGGGGCAGTGGGAAGCGCTGCTGGCCGAGTGGGCACGCCGGCAGCTGGCCGAAGGCGTGGAGGGCCTGCATGCGCAGGTGCGCGAGCGGGTCGACCATGCGCTGCTGGAGGCCGCGCTGCAGATCACCCATGGGCGCCGCGCAGAAGCCGCTGCCCGCCTCGGCCTTGGCCGCAATACCCTTACCCGCAAGCTGGGCGCCGGGCGCCGTCGCGGGGGCCATTGAACGGTCCCTGCACGCGATCCTCGCACCGGCTTGCCGAACCGTTGATCGTTCATGGACGATGCCGTCCGTAGTGTCACCTGCAAGGAGTCTTCGATGCGTCTGTCCTTTGCCATCCTGCCGTTGTCCGCCGCCGTGCTGCTGTCTGCCTGTGGCAGCGCACCGAAGAAGGCCGAGCCCACCCCGCCGCCGCCGACCGTGGTCAGTGCCGCCAAGCAGGCTGAGGCCAACCTGTCGCCGGCCTCGGCCAGCATTGTCAGTGGCCGCATCGCACTGATGGTGGAGCCCGGCGGTATCCACATCACCGGCCTGATCGGTGGCCTGCAGCCGCTGCAGCAGGCGGGCTTCCACATCCACGAGCGCGGCGACTGCAGTGCGGTGGATGCCAGCAGTGCCGGTAATCACTTCAACCCTGGTGGCGCTGCGCATGGCCGCGCCGGCACCGGCAAGCACCACCTGGGCGACATGGACAATCTGCGTGCCGACGCCCAGGGCCGCGCCAACGTCGATATCCACCTCAAGGGCGTTACCCTTGGCGGAGGCGCCGCCACCGATATCGCCGGACGTGCACTGGTCGTGCATGCCAACGCCGACGACTATCGCAGCCAGCCCGCCGGCAATGCCGGCGTCCGCATCGCCTGTGGCGTGATCCGGGTTGTCCGCTGATCACTGCAGGCATCATCCAGGGAGAGATTCCATGCGTCTGATCCACACTTCGCTGTTTGCCACCATTGCCACGCTGGGCCTGGCGGCCTGCGGCCAGCAGCCCGCCGCACCGCAGGCGGAAACCGCACCGGCGGCGCCGGCTGCCACCACTGAACCGGCGGCCGCACCGGCAGCGGCGGCCGCACCGGCCGTCGATGCTTCGGCCACCGCCGAGCTGGCACCGACCCAGGGCAACGAGGCCAAGGGCAGCGTCACCTTCAAGGTGGTCGACGGCAAGGTCCACGTGACCGGCCAGATCAGCGGCCTGAAGCCGGGCAGCGAGCACGGCTTCCACATCCACGAGAAGGGTGACTGCAGCGCGCCGGATGGCATGAGCGCCGGCGGCCACTTCAACCCGGGCCACCAGGATCACGGCAACGTCGCCACCGATCCGCACCACGGCGGCGACATGCCCAACATCAAGGCTGATGACAAGGGCGTGGCCACCATCGACGGCCCGGTGTCGAGCAACGTCAACATCGGCAAGGGTGATGACTTCGACATCATCGGCCGCGGCCTGATCGTCCACGCCGATGCGGATGACTACAAGACCCAGCCGACCGGCAATGCCGGCGCGCGCCTGGCGTGTGCAGTGATACAGAAGGCCCCGTAAGGCGCACGTGCCGCCTGTAGAGCCGAGCCCACGCTCGGCTGCTCTGCAGGCGGCCTGAGCCGAGCATGGGATCGGCTCTACAACAAAGCGTACAGGTAGCGCTGGGCCATGCCCGGCGGAATACGTCCGTCGATCAGCGCGCCAGCAGCTCGCGCGCGTCCTGCCCAGCCTCGCAATGCACGAACAGCACCGGCACGCCATGTGCTTCCAGCACGGCAGCCATCTGCCGCTGGCGCATCAGGAACTGCTCGTACATGCCCTTCAGGCGATCGCAGTCGTTGTTGCCGTGGTTGTAGTGCGCGCACCAGCCGGCCGGGTCGAACAGCGCCATGCGTGCCTCGCCATGGGTGTAACGCAGCAGCGGCTCGGGCGCGGCGTTGAGCCACTCGTCCTCGCCCGGCGCCATGATCGCGGTCTCGATCAGCGGCCACAGCGCGGCCAGGCCCTGGTTGTCGTACTGCATCGACATCATCGCGGCCAGGTCGTTCACGGTGAAATAGCGCGCGTGCTCGATGCGGGCACCGAAGGTGTTCTGCGCCATCAGCGCGGTATCGGCATGCGCCATGCCGTTGGCCAGCAGCGTTTCTTCCAGCGCGTTGGCCACTGCGTTGGTGGTGGCCACGTCGCTGCCGGTCAGCAGGAACGGCACCACGCGCAGGCCACCGCCCACCAGGCTGGCATCGGCCTGGAACGGCAGCGGTACGTCACCGTTGGCATCGGTACCGAACGCCAGCAGGCGCGGGCCCTGGTTGCGGCCCGGGGCACGCATCTGCAGTTCTTCCAGCCGGCGATGGATCGGCCAGCCCGGGCGCAGTACTTCGGCCGGGTCGAAATGGGCGGCGGCGAACACCAGGTCCAGCTCGGCCACCTGCGGCACCAGCTTGGAAAGGTCACGGCCGACGCGTTCGGCCAGTTCACCGGCCTGTTCGGCGCTGAGTACCGCCTGGCGGGGAATTTCGCCGCCAGCCAGTTCCAGGGCCAGCACGCCAAGGGCATTCATCGCGGGGTCGGGTTTGCTCATGGTTCCACGGTTGGCCCATCACAGGGCGGCAGCTACACTTGGCTCCATTATGCCTGCTCCGTCGTGCAGGCCATGTTGCAGACACCCTCATCCATGCCAGGTATCTCCATGCCCAACGCTCGTCCCGTCGCCATCCTCGGTGGCGTCCGCATTCCGTTCTGCCGCCAGAACACCGCGTATTCGGATGTCGGCAACCTCGGCATGTCGGTCCGTACGCTGGGCGCGCTGGTTGAACGGTTCGGCCTGCACGGCCAGCAGCTCGGTGAAGTGGCGATGGGTGCGGTGATCAAGCACTCCAGCGACTGGAACCTGGGCCGCGAAGCCACGCTGTCCTCCGGCCTGTCGCCGCTGACCCCGGGCATCACCCTGCAGCGCGCCTGCGGTACCTCGCTGGACAGCATCATCACCGTCGCCAACAAGATCGCGCTGGGCCAGATCGAATCGGGCATCGGCGGCGGTTCCGATACCACGTCCGACGTGCCGATCGTCTACGGCAAGAAGCTGCGTGCGCGCCTGCTGGCTGCCAACCGTGCCAAGAGCACCGGCGACAAGATCCGTGCGCTCACCGCCGGCTTCAAGTTCTCCGAACTGAAGCCCGAGTTCCCGGGCGTGGCCGAGCCGCGCACCGGCAAGAGCATGGGCGACCATTGCGAGGACATGGCCAAGGAATGGAACATCTCGCGCGACTCGCAGGACGAGTGGGCGGTGTCCTCGCACAAGAAGCTGGCTGCCGCTTATGAGCGCGGCTTCTTCAACGACCTGATCGCACCGTTCCGTGGCGTCGAGCGCGACAACATCCTGCGCCCGGATACCTCGCTGGAAAAGCTCGCCACGCTGAAGCCGGCCTTCGACAAGGTCTCCGGCCGTGGCACGCTCACCGCCGCCAACTCCACCCCGCTGACCGACGGCGCCGCCGCGGTGCTGCTGGCCAGTGAAGAGTGGGCGCGTGCACACGGCCATGAGCCGCAGGCCTATCTGCGCGACGCGCATGTCTCTGCGGTGGACTTCGTGCATGGCGAAGGCCTGCTGATGGCGCCGACCGTGGCCGTGCCGGAAATGCTCAAGCGCAACGGCCTGACCCTGCAGGACTTCGACATCTACGAGATCCACGAAGCCTTCGCTGCGCAGGTGCTGTGCACCCTGCGTGCGTGGGAGAGCGAGGATTACTGCCGCAACCGCCTGGGCCTGGACGCACCGTTGGGCCGCATCGACCCGGACAAGATCAACCTGCTGGGTTCGTCGCTGGCCACCGGCCACCCGTTCGCTGCCACCGGCGCCCGCGTGATCGCCACCGCGGCCAAGCAGCTGGCCGAACGCGGCGGTGGCCGCGCGCTGGTGTCGATCTGCACCGCTGGCGGCATGGGCGTGGTGGCGATCGTCGAACGCTGATCGCATCCACGCATGGCGTGGATCTACCTAAAAAAACGCCGCCCGATGGGCGGCGTTTTCGTTGTTGCTCGGATTGTTGCTCTGGTGGGTGCCAAGCTTGCTTGGCACGGTGCCAAGTTCACCGGTGGAAGCCGGCCAGCGGCCGGCACTACCAATCACGGCAACCGCGGATTACCGAATTCGTCGCGCTCTTCGTTGGCGTCATACACCGGCGGCTGCACCGCGATCGGCTGCTCTTCCACCGTGGCCCGCGACGGCACTTCAATGCCACGCACCAGCTCCACGCTGTCCTCGCCGCGCTGCAGGCGCAGCGCATTGGCCAGGCACTGCGCGGCCAGTGCGTGCTCGCCACGCTGCGCGAACAGTTCACCCAGTGCTTCCCATGCCGGTGCACCGGCGCCCGCGGCGATGGCTTCGTGCAGGAACGCATCGGCGGCATCCCACTGCTGCTGGCCCAGTGCCACGCGGCCCTGTGCCAGGCGCAGCGCGGCCGAGCTGTCGTGCACGTTGCGCCAGCGCGCCAGGTTGGCTTGTCGCGTGGCCAGGCGCTCGGCCGGCAGGCGGCCATACAGCGCCACCAGTTCGTCGTCCCAGCGATGGTCCAGGGCCTGCTCCAGCGCCAGCAGCGCCGGCTCGTCCCAGTTCAGTGCCACCGCGCGGCTGGCATAGGCACCCACCACGTCCGGGGTGGGGCGCAGTGCCTTCGGCGTGGCTTCCCACTGCGCGGCCAGCGCATTGACGTCAACCGCTTCCAGCAGCGCCTGTGCCGCCAGGCGTGCTTCCAGTTCGCTGTTCGATTCGGCCGGCAGCACCTTGCTCTGCCGCAGCGCACCCAGCTGGCCATAGGCCTCGTGTGCGCGGCCGGCCCGCGCCAGCGCTTCCGTGCGCAGCCACAGGCCACGCGGCGGCAGCGGCTGGATCGCGGCTACGTCCAATGCGTTGATCGCATCCACCGGCAGGTCGCGCGCCAACAGCTGTTCGGCGCGCAGCAGCGCCTGCAGCGTGGCATCGCTTTCGCCCAGGCGCTGCAGCAGTGCTTCACCGGCGGGGCCGTCGGCACGCGCCTGTGCGCTGCGCACGGCATTGGCCAGCGCCACCGCGCTCACTTCCGGATCCTTGGCAGCGCCATCCAGCAGTTTTTCGGCACGCTGCCACTGGCCATGTTCGTAGGCCTGCAGGCCGTCGATCAGGCGCACCCGGCCCTGCTTGCGGCGGTAGCGGCCCCAGGCCCGGAACGGTGCGGCAATCAGGCTCCACAGCAGCCACAGCACCAGCACCGCGATCACCGTCAGCAGGGCCACCTTCGGCAGGTTGCTGTGGTAATCGTAGCCGCCGTAGCGCAGGGTCACTTCGCCGAAGCGGTTGAGGTCATCGGCGCCGAGCCATTGCGCGGCAACCACGCCGATGGCCACGGCCAGCAACAGCACGACCAGGGATTGCAGGGGTTTCATGCGGGATTACCTCCGGTCGGTCTGGGTGCGCAGTTGCTGCAGGGTGCTGCCAAGAACGGCGTTGCTGGCCTGCAGCGGAAGCTCGCGCAAGGCCTTCAGTTCAGCACGTTGCGCGCGCAGGGCCGGTGAATCCGGCCAGCGTCGCTGTGCCCAGTGCTCCACGCGTGCCAACGCGGTATCGCGGCCGGCGCGGTCGCCGCGTTCGATCGCGGCGCGCGCCAGGGTCAGTTCCAGCTGCAGTGCATCGTCGGCGTTGCGGCGTTCGGCAGCGGTCAGCGGGCCGTTCTGGCGGCTCGGTGTGATGTCCACGAACGGGGCCAGCGTCGATTGCCACCACGGTTTTGCGGTGTCGGTCGCAGCGTTGCCGGGTACCTGCGAGGGCAGCCCCTGCAGTGCCCTGGCCAAGGCATCCAGGCGCTGCAGCGACTGCACGCGCGGGCCGGCGCCCAGCGCATCGAGCGCATCGCGCTCCTGCACCAGCGCCTGGCGCAGGTTCAGGCCCTCGCTGTCGGGCAGATCGGCCAGCGCGGTGGCCGCCTGCGCGTACAGACGGCGCGCGCCGTCCACGTCGTCGGCGTAGTTGAGGCGCTGCGCGGCCTGGGTCAGCAGCAGCTCGGCCTCATCGCGCTGTACCGCCTGCCGGCCCTGGTTGGCGCTGTCGGCCAGCTTGGCCAGGTTCTCTTCCAGCAGCGCACTGCGCTGCGAGAGGCCCAGCATCTCGTCGCGCAGCACGCGGTTGGTGGCTGCCGCATCCTGCAGGCGCTGGCTGGTCGCGCGCTGGTCACGGCGCAGCGCGTCCAGCGTGGCTTCCAGGCCTTGCAGCTGCACGGCGGTGGTCTGTGCCTGCGCGTGCTGTTCTTCCTGTTGCTGCTGCCAGAAGTACCAGCCGGCATAGCCGCCCGCACCCAGCACGACCACCCCGGCCAGCGGCAGCAGCCAGCGCACGGGTCGATGGGGTGGAGCAGCGGGCGGAGTGTCGTTCATCGGGCTTCCTTGTCGGCTGTGTTGCCAGTCGGTTCCGGCAGGCCGCGTTGTGCACAGCATCACTGTTGCCGACGGCAGCGGCAAGCGTGACCCACGTCCCTGTTCAGGTCGCTGCCGGGCCGGTGAGCGTGGCGTGTGCAGCGGCGACCAATTGTTCAGTCGTCGGCCCGGCACTGCGCACGACCCGGTGCAGGCCCAGGCCGCGAGCCTGTTCACCGAGCCGGTCGCTGGCGACCACGATGCTGGCGTGTGCCCGCAGACGCTGCTGCAGGGTGGCCGGAATCTGCCGCCAGAAATGCTGGAGCGCTTCGCCACTGCTGACCGCAAGCACCCAGGGGGACGCTGAACGCGCCAGCCGGGCCAGCGCACGGGGCGGCAGGCGCAGCAGGCGACGCTGATAGACGTCGGCGCGTTCGAGGATGGCGCCCGCCGCCTGCAGCTGCGCAGCAATCAGGCCGCGTCCACCGGGGGCGGTGACCAGGCCGATGCGCAGGCCCTGCACCTGCGCCAGGACCGGCAGGGCGAGCAGGCCTTCGCTGTCCATCCGCTGCGGCGCATGCACCTGGTCAATGCCCTGTGCCCGCAACGCGCGCGCGGTGCCTTCGCCCACCGTCAGCCAGGGGCTGCGCTGCGCCTTGGCCAGCGGCAGCAGCGCGGCGGCTGCGGCCACCGCAGCCGGGCTGGTGAACACCACCCGATCGCAGTTCAGCGCGCGTTGCAGCTGGCGCACCACTGGCGTGCCCTGCAGGCGTTGCAAGCGCCAGGGCGGCAGGGCCACGACATGCCCGCCCAGCCCAGCGACGGCGCGGCGCAGCGCCGCATTCTGGCCTCGTGGGCGCAGCGAAATGAAGGTCCAGCCCACCTCGGAACCGGCAGCGCCAGTGGGTATCGTATGGTCGGCCATTGCCTGCATTATGCGGGCCCTTCGTTGTCGTGGTCGCTGCTCCGATGTCCGTTGATGCCCTGACTTCCTCGTTGGCCGCCCTGCAGGACGTGCTGGACTGCATGCCGGCGGTCCGCGCCATGCAGATCCAGCTCGACGGCTATGCCGACGGCGTGCTGCGCATCACCGCGCCGCTGGCCGCCAACGTCAACGACAAGGGCAACGCCTTCGGTGGCAGCCTGGCCTCGGTGCTGACCCTGTCGGGCTGGGCACTGGTCAGCCTGCGCCTGCGCCTGGCCGGCCACGATGCCGAGGTCTACGTGGCCGACAGCAACCTGCGCTACCTGGCCCCGGTCTACGAAGACCTGCATGCCCATGCCGAAGCGGCCGAAGCCAGCGGCTGGGATGCCTTCCTGAATACCTTCCGCCAGCGCCGCAAGGCCCGCATCAGCATCATCGCCACCCAGCCCGGCGCCGATGGCAAGCCGGCCGCCGAGTTCAGCGGTCGCTTTGTTGCCTTCGCCAAAGGGTAGGATGGCAGGCTGACGTTCTGGGGAAACCACCGATGCGCCGCCTCATCCAGTTCCTGATCTGCTCCGTGCTGCTGGCCAGCGCCGCAGCCTCGGCCGACGACCTCAGCCGCAAGCAGCGAAAGCTGCTGGAAGAAACCCAGATCGCTTACGGGGCGACCATCCGCTGGGGCAGCATGGACGATGCCATCGGCTACCTCGACCCCAAGCAGCGCAAGGAAAAGCCGCCCACCGAGTTCGAGCTCAACCGCTACGCGCAGCTGCGCGTGTCGTCCTACCGCGAGCGCAGCAGCGCGGCGCTGGAAGGCGGCCTGGTCGAGCGCCGGGTCGAAATCGGGGTGATCAACCAGAACACCCAGGCCGAACGCACCGTGATGGTGGTCGAGCGCTGGCGCTGGGATCCGGAGGCCAAGCGCTGGTGGCAGACCGCCGGCCTGCCGGACCTGTGGAAGGGGCAGTGACGGGCCGCGTCCGGCTTGTGCGACAATCGGCGCCCGCTTAATCGACCCGTGACCTGAGTGAATTACGAAGAGTTGCTGGCCTTTGCAGGCCGAAACCCGATGCTGTCCGCGGCCCTGGTCGGCCTGACCGTGGCCATCATCGTCACCGAGATCCGCCGCCTGTTCCGGGGCTTCAAGGGCATCAAGCCCGCCGAACTGACCCAGCTGATGAACGCGGGCGGCACGGTGGTGGTCGACCTGTCGGCCAGCGGTGATTTCGAGAAGGGCCACATTGCCGGCAGCCGCAACGCCCAGGCCAGCGCCTTCGGCCCGGACAACAAGCTGGTGGCCAACGCCAAGCAGTCGCCGGTGGTGCTGGTGTGCCGCAGCGGCAACGCCTCGGAAACCGCCGCCAAGGCACTGAAGAAGGCAGGCTTCGAGAAGGTCTACGTGCTCGACGGCGGTATTCCCGCCTGGCAGCAGGCCGAGCTGCCGCTGGTCAAGGGCCGCAACTGATTGCCGCAGGTGGCGGATCCGGCCTTGTATGGGCCTGATGCCGCCCCCATCGCAGTAATTCGACCATCGTTTTCATTGCATTCATTGGAGTTACTGGAAATGTCCGAAGAGATCACCAACGGCGCCGCTGCGCCGGTCGATGCCGCCACCGGCCCCGCTTTCACCGTCGAGAAGATCTACGTCAAGGACGTCTCCTTCGAGTCGCCGAACGCTCCGACCATCTTCAATGACCAGGTGCAGCCGGAGCTGCAGCTGAACCTGAACCAGCAGGTGCAGCGCCTGGGTGAGAACGCCTTCGAAGTCGTGCTGGCCGTGACCCTGACCTGCCAGGCCGGTGAGCGCACCGCCTACGTGGCCGAAGTGAAGCAGGCCGGCGTGTTCGGCCTGGTCGGCCTGGACCCGCAGTCGATCGACGTGCTGCTTGGCACCCAGTGCCCGAACATCCTGTTCCCGTACGTGCGCCAGCTGGTCAGCGACCTGATCCAGGCCGGCGGCTTCCCGCCGTTCTTCCTGCAGCCGATCAACTTCGAAGGCCTGTACGCAGAAACCCTGCGCCAGCGCCAGGAGCAGGGCGACGCACCGTCGCTGGCTGACTCCGAGCCGGCCGGCAACGCCTGATTCCGGCCGCGACGTCACGGATGAGCACTCCCGCTGACAAGATCGCCGTGCTGGGCGCCGGTTCCTGGGGAACCGCGCTGGCCAGCCTGCTCGCACGGCACGGTCACCCGACCGTGCTGTGGGGGCGCGACGCTGCCGTGGTGGAAGCCATCGACCAGCGCCACGAGAACCCGCGTTACCTGCCGGGCATCCCGCTGCCGGACAGCCTGCGTGCCACCACCGACCTGGCGTCGGCGGTGGAGGGCGCGGCCTGGATCCTGGTGGTGACCCCCTCGCATGCCTTCGGCGAAACCGTGCGTGCGCTGGCGCCGCTGCGTCCGGCCGGTGCCGGCGTGGCCTGGGCCACCAAGGGCTTCGAACCCGGTTCGGGCCGCTTCCTGCATGAAGTGGCGCGCGAAGTGCTGGGCGAGGACGTGCCGCTGGCCGTCGTCACCGGACCGTCGTTCGCCAAGGAAGTGACCCAGGGCCTGCCGACCGCGATCACCGTGCACGGCGACGTGCCCGAGTTCGCGCAGACGGTGGCCGAGGCGATGCATGGCCCGGCGTTCCGCGCCTATACCGGCGACGACATGGTCGGTGCCGAGCTGGGTGGTGCGATGAAGAACGTGCTGGCCGTGGCCACTGGCGTGGCCGATGGCATGCAGCTGGGCCTCAACGCCCGTGCCGGCCTGATTACCCGTGGCCTCAACGAGATGCTGCGCCTGGCCGCTGCGATCGGCGCCAAGCCGGAAACGCTGATGGGCCTGGCGGGCTTGGGCGATCTGGTGCTGACCTGCACTGGCGACCTGTCGCGCAACCGCCGCCTGGGCCTGGCCCTGGGCCGTGGCCAGACGCTGCAGGACGCCGTGCGCGAAATCGGCCAGGTGGTCGAGTCGGTGCAGACCGCCGACGAAGTGATGCGACAGGCACGCCGCCATGGCATCGACCTGCCGATTTCCGACCGCGTGCGTGCCGTGCTGCACGGCGAGCAGACACCGGAAGAAGGCCTGCGCGCATTGCTGGCGCGGGAACAGAAACCGGAATACCCGGACACGCTGTTCAAGTGAATCGAAAACCCCGGCCACGCGCCGGGGTTTTTTTTCGGTAGCGCCGGGCCATGCCCGGCGGAAACCATCATCGCGCGCGCGGTGGCGTGTTGCCGTTGTCCATGTCCGAGAAAATCATCCACGGCCCATTCCCCTCACGCTTCAGCGTCAGTGTGAACTTGCCGGTATCGCCCACGTTGTTGCCGTAGCGGTACGCACCAATGATGTAGCCCGTGTTCCCATCCACCGAGTACGCCAGCGCACGCAGCCGCAACGGGCTGCCGCCCTGGCCGGCATACGCGGCTTCGATTGCACTGCGTCCGCGCACGGGGGGCTGATTGCTCTGCAGCACAAAGCCGTCCTCGGCGAACAGCGCAGCCAATGCCTTGGTATCACCGGTGCGCCATGCCTGCTCGTAGTCGCGCAGTACGCGATCCAGCGGTGCGGGCAGGGTGGTATCGGGCAGGCGCGCAGACGTCGTGCCTTCTCCGAACGCCATTGCCGGCGTTGCCAGCAGCAGGGCACTGCAGAAGATCATGGCGAGTCGTGTACGGCGCATGCGTCCGGCTCCAGGCGATGGCGGGAAGCTACGAGCGCATCCTAGCGCGGTGCTGGTTAGAATCACGCGGCCGCCGATTCGGCGGACGCAGCGCAGATCAGACAAGGACACGTGATGAAGATGCGAATCACAGGGATGGCGATGATGGCCGCGCTGCTGGCAGCCTGCGGGCAAGGACCGGAGAGGACTAGCGAGACTGCACCTGCTGCAGCGCCAGTGCCGACCACCGAAGCACCGGCCGCCACGGCCACCGTGGTCGAGAAGGAACCGTTCGTCGAAGACGGCGTGGATCCCTCGGTGTGGGACAACGAAGGCGAACCGGAGGACCCGAGCACTGGCGGCGAACTCACCTGCGCGGACAATCCGCTGGCGACCCACTTCTTTACTCTGGTGGGCGGCAACACCGTGGACGACTGCGGCCGCAAGGACCCGAAGGTACTGGCCGCGTTCGATGCGCTGATGAAGGGCACGCAGGATGCCGAATCCACCGACAAGGACATTCCGCCGCTGCGCAAGCGCCTGTTGAGCGGACCCAGCGGCCCTGGCGAGCTGATAGTGCTGCAGGGCGAGCCGTGGTGGTTCTACACCGCCTGCCAGGCCCACGACTGCCCCGGCACCGCGTTGGCGATGCTGTACTCGCCCGATCAGTCGAAGCTGGTCGGCCGTCTTACCGCGCGCTGCCGTGTGCGGTGGCTGGGCGAGCCGACGGCGGAACAACGTGCGCAGATCGAACAGCGCCAGCCACTGCAGGATGCCGCGTTGAAGGAAGACAGCGCGCTCTGCGAGTGATGTGGCGCGCTCCGCAGCGCCGGGCCGCGCACGGCGCTGCAGTGTGCGTTGTTCCCCGTATTACCCTTCCGGCCGCATGCGTGCGCTGACCTGTGCGGCCAGCGACAGGCTGGCCATCATCAGGCCCTCCATCACGCGGTCGCCCACGTACTCCTCGTCGGGTCCGTTCTGGCGCACGCGCTCGGCAGCCAGCAGCATTTCCAACGCCACGCGCAGGCCGGTCAATGCGCAATCCGCGTCGGCCAAGGCCATGCGGCGGCCGGGCATCTGATGACGTTCGGGCCAGGGCTGCCCGTCGGCGGCAGCGCCCTTGCCGATGCGGCCGAGCGTGGCGATGAAACCGTGCGAATCGTGCGGGTGCAGTGCTTCCGAGGGCGCGTCCGCGTTGGCGGGCACGTACTGCGCGCGCAGGCGGGAGGATTCGGGTGTGCTCATGGCAAGGGCTCCGTGCAGGACAGACGGTAACCGCCACATAGAGGTGGCGGGCGGAGACGTGGCTCGAAAACCGGGAGATCACGAACAAGACCGGCAGGCGCAAGGCCTCCACGCTCCGCCCGCCATAGCCGGCAGACGGAATGCCAGCCGGCGCCACGCGGGGTGACGCCGGCTGGCAAGCGCAAACAACGTTCGTGATCTAACGGGTTTTCGAGGCCCGGCCACCCATTTTCCGGCGGCCCACCATCTGTACCGCCGTCGCTGCGCAACGCCAATCAGAAGAGTTGCATTCAACGCTGGATCAAAGACGCTTTTGGCATTCTTGCATGCTGTTAAGCCGTCGCAGACGCAGGCGCCGCAACGTCCGTAGCGGCATGGGGAATATGCGACATGGGTCGAAGTTGATGACGTGGCGTACGGGTACCCCACCAGGCCGATGACGACAGTGCGGGGCGAAGGACGTAAATAGACTTCGACGCACTCCGGTCTGTCAGTGCTCTTCGCGTCTCTCGTACCAGGCTTGAGTACGGTTCACGATCCGCACCACAGACAACATGACCGGCACCTCGATCAGCACACCAACTACCGTCGCCAGCGCAGCCCCCGAATGCACGCCGAACAGCCCCACCGCGGTGGCAACCGCCAATTCGAAGAAGTTGCTGGCACCAATCAGTGCTGAAGGGCCGGCCACGCAATGCGCCACGCCCAAGCGACGATTGAGCAGGTAAGCCAGGCCGGAAGTGAAATAGACCTGGATCAGGATCGGCACCGCAATCAGTGCGATCACCAGCGGCTGCTTCACGATCTGCTGGCCCTGGAAGCCGAACAGCAGCACCAGTGTGAGCAGCAGCGCGCACAGCGAGACGGGCCCCAGCTTGCGAAGCACCCACTGCAACGCCGCGTCGCCACTACGCATCAGGATCCAGCGCCGCAGCAACGCAGCCAGCAGCACCGGCACCACGATGTAGAGGCCCACCGACAGCAGCAACGTATCCCACGGCACGGTGATCGCCGACAGGCCCAGCAGCAGTGCAACCACCGGCGCGTAGGCCACCACCATGATCGCGTCGTTCAACGCCACCTGGCTCAGGGTGAAGTTGGCATCACCGCGGCACAGGTTGCTCCACACGAACACCATCGCGGTGCAGGGTGCGGCCGCCAGCAGGATCAGCCCGGCGATGTAGCTGTCGATCTGCCCCGGCGGCAACCAGGCGGCGAAGGCATGGCGCAGGAACAGCCAGCCCAGCAGCGCCATCGAGAATGGCTTCACCGCCCAGTTGATGAACAGCGTTACGCCGATGCCCTTCCAGTGCTGCTGCAACTGGCGCATCGCGCGGAAGTCGACCTTCAGCAACATCGGGATGATCATCAGCCAGATCAGCGCGGCAACCGGCAGGTTGACCTTGGCGACTTCGGCGGACGCCAGCACCGCGAAAGCACCGGGTAGGAAGTGGCCCAGCAGCGTGCCGACCGCAATGCAAAGCGCGACCCAAAGCGTCAGGTGGCGTTCGAACAGATTCATGCGGGAAGTCACGGCATGCTGTCGGTCGGCTGCAACTGTCCAATTTGATCCAGCGCGTGCTGCAGCGCTTCGCGGTCGGACCACAATGAGTCAGGCAAGGCGAGCAATGCACGCAGTCGCGCCTTCACGATGGTATGAGCCAGCACGAAGGCTGCGGTCTTGTCGGCATCGCTGCCTGCCACGGCGGCCGGATCGGGCAGGCCCCAGTGGCTGCGGATGAAGTCACCGAACACCACAGGGCAGGCTTCCGCTGCGGCTGCATCACACACGGTGATCACCAGATCCATCGGTGCTGCATCCACGAACTCATCCCACGACTTGCTGCGCAGCCCTTCAGTGGGCATGCTTTCGGCGTGCAACTGGGCCAGCGCGAACGGATTGACCTGGCCGGTGGGCTGGCTGCCGGCACTGAAGGCGGCGAAGCGATCGCCGCCCCAGGCGCGCAGGGTGGCTTCGGCAAGCACGCTGCGGGCGCTGTTGCCGGTACAGAGGAAGAGGACATTGCGGGTCATGTGGCTTCCATGGTCAGTGAGTGGCTTGGACATGCAAAGCGCGCTGGCCGGGCAGAGACGAGTGAACTCGGCAGAGCTGCGGATCGCCTCCGCTATCTGCGCGCGATCGCATCCGGCATAGCCGTGCCGCGCGAACCACGTGCCTGCCGATGTTGTCAGCAGCACCAGTTCTCTGACCTGCATACGGCAGGCCACCTCTTCGGCCGCTGCCAGCAATGCGCGTCCAAGGCCGGTGCCGCGTCGGTCATCAGACACCACCAGGGAGCGGAGCAGCGCCGAGGCGCCGAATACCTGCAATCCAACGGCCCCCACGGGGACGCCGTCGAGGTCTGCGACGAGAAACACTACCTTGCTGCTTTCCAGATCGGCTACGGGCAACTGCGACTGCTGCAGAAGGTCCCGGATGGAGGGCAGGTCGTCGCGTGTGCCGGCACGAATCACGGGGTCTGGTTTCATCTCAGCACCTGCATGGCAGTTCGCTCACCGCGCACCGCTCGTCCGGCGAGCCCGCGCAGCAGTTGTGCGTCAGGTACTCGATCAAGCCGTTCATGGCATCGAAGTTGGCCCGATAGCAGACATGGCGGCCCTGGCTTTCGCTCTCCACCAGCCCGGCCTGCACCAGCTCCTTCAGGTGGAAGCTGAGCGTGGCTGGGGGCACCTGCAGGGCCGTGGCGATGTCGCCCGCCATGCGCCCTGCCGGGCCAGCCTCCACCAGCAGGCGGAAGGCGGCCAGGCGGGTGGCATGGCCGAGGGCGGTGAGGGCGGCGATTGCATTCAACGTTTCCATATTTCTAGAATAGTCGAATGAATAAACCAATCACAAGTGCCCATCTGCCGAACCTGGTGGACGGCTCGCTGCCCCAGCCCGATCACCACCAGCTCGCCGCGGCAGATCTGGGGCCGCCACGCATCCTCCTGCTCTACGGCTCGCTTCGGCCGCAGTCGTTCAGCCGCAAGCTGGCGCTTGAAGCCGAGCGATTGCTGCGCCATCTGGGGTGCGAAACCCGCCTGTTCGATCCGCATGCGCTGCCCATGCTGGACAGCGTGGACACGAGCCATCCCGAAGTGCAGCGCTTGCGTGCGTGGTCGCAGTGGTCGGAAGGCCAGGTCTGGGTCAGCCCCGAGCGGCATGGCACGGTCACCGGCGTGTTCAAGAACCAGATCGACTGGTTGCCGCTGGAAGATGGCAGCGTGCGGCCCACGCAGGGCAGGACGCTGGCGGTGATGCAGGTGAGCGGCGGTTCGCAGTCGTTCAACACGGTCAACACGCTGCGCGTACTTGGCCGTTGGATGCGCATGCTGACCATCCCCAACCAGTCATCGGTGGCCAAGGCCTGGCAGGAATTCGATGACGACGGGCGCATGAAACCCTCGCCGTACTACGACCGCGTGGTGGATGTGATGGAGGAGCTGGTGAAGTTCACGCTGCTGACGCGAGGGCGGTCGGACTACCTGGTGGACCGATACAGCGAGAGGAAGGGCGACGCGCATGCCGCGGTATTGGCGCGGGCCGCAGGGGCTGCGGCTTCCTGAATTCCAATCTGCCGACGAGCGTACTACTTGCTTGCGCGCCGCGCGCCCTTCTCGTCTTCGTCCTTCGCATCCCCGCGGCTCTGCGCGAATTCCGGGAACGTCTTCGCGATCGAATCCTTGTCCGGCAGGATGTAGAACACGCCGCCCTTCTCGAACATGGGTTGCACGATCTGCCCATAGAACGCGGGCGAGACGTTGATGCAGCCGTGGGTGACGCGGTTGTCGTCCGGTGTGGGCGATGCCAAGCGCTCGGCGCGCTTTTCCTTCGGGCTGCCCGGCGGCAGCGGATGCATTGAAACGGCGGAATCGTAGTCCACCCACAGCACGCGCCCGGCATCGTCGGAGGGGCCGTAGCCACCAATGAAGCGGCCGGCCGGCGTGGTGCGGTCGTGGCCGGGAATCGCGCTCAGTGCGAGCTTGGCGACGCCGGGTGCGGAATGATCGCCGATGGCCGAACCGAACAGCGCCGGTGCCGCGCCACGCAGCTTGCCGTCGCCGCTGAAGATCAGAACCTGCGCCGCCGCTTTGTCCATGACCGCAAACGGATAGCCCTGGTTGTCCTTGCTGGCGACCACCCAGCCGGCCAGTTCGATCACCGTTTCGGACACGCTCTGGTCAGGCGGAAGTTCATCAACGGCGGCCACCGGTGGTGCAGGTGCGTCCTTGTCCCTGGCGTTGGCTACGCCGCTGCACGCAACGACCAATGCCATGGCCAGTGCGGCATGCAGGGCGCGGCGTGCAGGGGAGGAGTAGGTACGAATGGGACGGCTCCTTGCAATGCAATCTTGGGTGGAAGGACGCCAGTGGCCGGCGAAGGCCACTGGTTCCCGATACAGAGGTACGAAATCAGATGCGATTCAAACAGTGAGGGAGCGATTACCCGCGCGGCTTGCGGCCCGCAGGTGCCCTTTCAAGCTGCTGCACGCGACCTTCGATCTGGTCCAGACGCTGGTTGGCCTGCTGTGCGGACTGGTTGGCGGACTCCGCACTCTGCGCAGCACCCTGCACCTTGACGTCGAGCTGATCGAGACGCGAGTTGATGGTTGCAAACTCGTTCTTGTAAGAGGCGCAGGCGCCAAGGCTGACGGTGGCGATAAGCGCTACAGCAAGTGCGCGGGCCGTCTTCATGTGTTGCGGGTTCAGGTTCATTGCATTCCCTCCTTCGTCTGGGGAAGCTGGAATATAGCGGCGTTTGTTCCCGTCGCTGACAAGCGCTTTCAGCTGGAATTTGAATACGTGGATGAGCTGTGAAGCCTGCCTGTGACCCAACATTAACAAGCGGGATCAGGCGAGCTGATCTACGTCGGCGCATCGCCTTGCGCCTGTTCACAATAGCCAATTCATCTGTATGAAGTCGATGTCACCATGCGTGACTTCTGCACGCTTGCACGCGGCGAAAACGCGGGCTGCGCCGACGGTGCCACGGGGTCGAACCGATACGGCGCGAGAGGAAGCGAATCTACGGGCATTGGCTTCGCTTCCGGCCAGATCAGCCTTTGGTCCGTCCTGGCCACGAGCGTTCCACGGGACGGGACGTTGGACTCTGGCTGTCGTGGACTTCCGCTGCGGTCAGTTCGAAGTGCCTGCGCACGTCCGCATATCGTTGCCAATGGACAGATCCGCGTGGACGCTTCCAGAGTGCGAAGCCGGCACCACGGAGAGCGTCAAGGTACGGCCGACCTGCGTTGCCAGGTCGTACATCACCAACGCCTCGTCTTCCGCACCGGCGCTGCATCCCAGCACGCCCCGGCTGTCCCAGGCTGCAGAGCGCCCAGCCATCTCAAATCCATCGGCGTGTCCAACGCCGTTGGATACCATCACGATCATCCCCAGTTCCCGCGCGACGGCTGCGTAGTGACGGTGGGCACGCTCCATTCCAGCCAGGTGTTTTGCAACACTCGCCACGTAGACCGTTGCTCCGGCTTCCTTCGCCTGCAGGGCGCTCTCCATCTGCAGCGACTCGAAGCAGATCGCGGGGACCAGGGTTTCTGCTCCGATGATGATGGGAAGCGGCGTGGATCCGGATCTGAAGTAGGCCAGTTCGTCGGCGTGGAGGATCTGCTTGGTGTAGACAGCGGGTACCTGGCTGCAGCGGAAGATGAACATGCCGATCTCCGGCCCCTCGTTGCCGCGATATGGCCCGCCGACTGCAACCAGCAGCTGGTGACGATCACTCAGTGACTGGAACACTCCCAGACGAGCATCATCTGCTGCCAGTGCCAGCTGCTCTGCCCTCAGTGGCTCATAGCCGGTGAGTGACATCTCCGGGAAGAAGATCGCCGCAGCACCACACGAGGCGGCCAGATCGATGAACTGGACATGCCGTTCGATGTTGCCCTCGATGTCGCCAGGGGCTGACCGCATCTGCGCAGCAACAATCTTCATTCCTGTCCTCTCAGTCCAGCTGCAGGCCGACGCGGGAGCGGCCTTGTGGATTGAATGAATCAAGTAGACGGGCAACCAAAGGTTTGTCGCCATCCGCAACCATAGGTTGAGCCAATTTCCTGCTTCCATTGGCGCAACTATGGTTGTCAAGCACTCATAGTCTCCCCCGCTGACCGGCAGGAACCCAGTTCCATCGAGGGAAGCGTATTCAGGTCCGATCTAGCGGAAAACCTATGCTTGCTCCCATTCAGCTTCATTCCCTGCGTTGACGTTGATTCCAGTGCCGCGTTGGGTTCCTGTCCAATACGCCCATTCAGAGGGAACCGTTGTCATGTCCGGCCGTTGGGGTTGCAGCCGTAGCGGTTGCGTCCTTGAAGCCCTTTGCTTGGAGATCGGCACGAAGGCTCTTCAAAGCTGTTGCAGGGACAGCCAACCACAGCAGATCCCTTGCCCGGGTCACAGCCACGTACCCGATTCGCCCGTCCTCGGTGGAACCTCCGCCTAGCAGTGCAGATACATGCGGTTTCGTTGCCATGTAGAGGACGGCATCCAGGCTTTCGCCTTTGACCTGGTGCACGGTACTGATTTTGACCCGCAAGGGCTGATCGGCACCTAGGTCAGGCGGGCTCATTAGCGGTGAGCCGGGCAAACTCCTCTTCGAGAGCCGAGCACCGAGCGTGGACGATGTGTGGTTGAGACCGTGGGCTGTGCTCAGATTGGTCATCAGGACCCTTATACGTTGCAACAGTGCCGGCTGCCAATCGCTAACAGCGGGCAGCGCCGCGCTGGGCAGGCCCGAGACCGGATCTCGCGTAAAAGCCCAAATGACACGACGAAGTGCTCGTTCCTCTGGGTACCTGGCAGGCTGAGTCAGGCGAGCAACGATGCCCTTGGGCGCGTTGTCGGTCAAACCCATGATGGCAGTTGCCACGAGTCTGAATGCTGTTGAGTAGTCGGAGTGGATATCGCGCGCCATCGCTGCCTGGGCAAGGATCTTGGTCGTTCCCACGCCAGGCGCACCCTCATGCCCAGCCAGCTCGTTGGCCCACTTGCGTGCGCGGCAGAGCACGGCGGAGCGTGCTGGGTCCAACCCAGCGGAGACCAGTGTTGCCTGGAAGGCCGCCATGACCTTCTTCGTATCGGCAGTCGTGTACGGAACGAAGTAGGCCCCGTGGAGCGTAGGTGGCGCTGTCCTATCCGGATCGTCCGTACGCGCCGAGATTGCGTTGGCGAGATCGAGTACGGCCGGCACGGACCGATAGTTCCGCGTCAGGGCGGCCGCAGAAACACCGGGTTTGCTGTGGTAGCTGGACAGGAACGAGCCGGTCGCGCCCATGAACTCGTAGATGCCTTGATTGGGATCCCCAATAAGGGAAATCTGAGAGCCTGCTTGGCTGAGCCTCTCAATGATCACCTGGTGCAGAATGCCGATATCCTGGGCTTCATCAATGAGGATGTGGGGATAGCGACGCGCAAGGACTCGGAGGATCTCGGGTTGTTCGCGGAGGGTAAGGTCGACCCAGTAGCGCGCCAGCTCGTGGGTGTAAGCCCCCAGTTTTCCCAATGCTGCGGCAACCTTTGGGCCATTGTTGATCCTCGCCAGCATGCCGGAGTTCTGATAGAAGAAGCCCGTTGCAGCTCCAGAAGGGCCTATGACAACGCGATGGATATGCCCTTGGGGCACTGGGTAGCTATCGGTTCTCGGCGATTCCACCCAGAAGCGATAGTCCTTACCTAAAAGGAATGACTCGCTCCCTGATAGCAAGAACGGGGTCGTGGTACACCCCATCGTCCGATGGGCGTGGGGTCGCAGAATATTTGTCGTAATGAACCCGTCCAATGTGTCGATCTCGACACGCTGGTGGGACGGGATCTTGAGCGATCCCATTGCGAGTGCCTGGTACTCGCGCCTGAAGGTCTCCACGGCGATGTTCGAGAAGGACAGGAGCGCAACCCGGCCCCGGTGATCACCGAGGCATTGACGTATGTGGGCCAGCCTACGTACAGCCGTGAAGGTCTTCCCACTTCCCGCGCAAGCAATGACCGACATCGGATGCAATGGTGCCGTGATGATCTCACCCTGTTCAACTGAAGGAGTAGTATCCGTGCTCATTCGTCTTCAGCCTTCTTCGGGCCAGGCTGACAAGCGTGCTCGACTGCAGCCTGGATATACTCCGGAACAGTGAATTCTTCCTTTTTCGCCTTGGCGATCAGGTACGCCAAAGCTTGTGCAAAGCGCCCCTTCTGGACGTTTCCGTTCTTCCTCTCGAACATCCCGCTGAACAGTACGCGAGCCTTCTCTGCATCTCCCGTAGCGGCGTCTACCTTCTTCTCCAGGTTCGCAGAAATCTTCGGGTGTAGCTCCTTAAGCGCCGCAAGCATGATCTTGCGATTGCTGGCGTACAAGGCCAAGTCATACTCAAGCGTCTTCAGCCCATGGAAGATCTTGAGATATGAATCCGCGAACCTGAGCATATTCAAGGTGTTGGCGGACGCCTGCACCTTGTCGCCGATCGAAGGGTAGACAGGGGCCGCCTTCTTCTTTCCACTTGAGGTCCCATCTTCCGGCGCATGGTCGTCTGCTTCTGCGCTGCCATCGCCCTTTTCCTCTTCCTCTTCATCCTCTTCACTCGGACCTGTTGGGTCCGCATCCGTAAGTACGGAGACAGGAATCTTCAGCGCCTTCTCGCCGAACAGTGGAATGAATGAGTCGAAGTTGAGACCTTCAACGCTGATGAGGCTTACCCCATGCTTACGTAGATCGTGACCGCACTTCTCGGCGAGCACACTGACAAGGACCAATTCCGCAGCACCCTCGACCAGGATTGCGCGGCGCGCAAAGAAAAGCTCAGCCCGAGTGACGTCCAAATAGCGCTCAAGCTTCTCACGCTTTCCGACAGAAAACTTGATGTCTCGGGGAAAGAAAGTCTCCACCTTGATTCCGGTGTCAACAAGACAGGTGAGACTGTCGAGGTTGGCGATGCTGGCAAAGTTGGGTGAGTGGCTGGTAACGAACAGCTGGACAGGCTTCTCTTTGTCCACTGCCTTGATGGTCTCAAAGTATCCCAGGAGCACAGCCTGCAATTGGGGATGCAGATGTGCCTCGGGCTCCTCAATGATCAGGCCTCGATAGCTAGCTTGCGGGTTCTTGGTCAGCTCGCTGAGAACGACCGCCATGAAGATCAGATTGTTGAATCCGAGCCCATTTTGCTCAAGCTCGAACAGATCTACGGTAAGAGAGAGACGCGAAGCCAGGCGTTGGAAATCGCTGACGCTAACCCCCAGCTCGAGCAGCTGGGACAGCTGTGGCCCCAACATCTCGGAGTGGCGAGTCGTTATCGCCTTATGGGTGCTCACAATCGGCGCTTTCGTCTTGAGCTCATCATCCAGCAGCTTCAGTGCCTTATTGATCTCGATCTTGCCATCGTCATCAACGAGCAGCTGAAACAGTCGGGACAGCTGGCTTGTGCGGCCGGGCCTAAGAGCCTGAGAAGCATCGCGCAGGGGCTGTAGATAGACGCCACGAAGGTTTTCCATCATGTCCGCTGTCAAGCCGACATCATCATGGTCTCCGCACCAGCGCTTCGCTCTAAGTCGCCCCGTCTTATCCGCCTCGGAGAAGCTGATGGTGATATGCGCCTCCATCTGCCCGTCCTTGGCAGGCTTCAGGGCAGTCATGAAGTCAGCTTCATCATCGGGGCTCAACCCTCGGAAGATGTACTTGAACACGATGTTGCCGCTAGGCGATCCTGTCTTCGGCCGATGAATATCGTCTGAGTCCAACCGCGGGTAAGGTTCATCGTGCCCGGCAAGGAGAGACCTCAGCGCATCGACAATGGCGGTCTTGCCCGCGTTATTCGCACCAACCAGGACGTTCAGTCCACTTTGGAAGTGCAGTACAGCGTTGTTGATCTTGCGAAAGTTCGAGATAGACAGCTCTGCCAAATACACCCTGATGTCTCCTTGTGCTCATGGCGGCGTAGCCGCCTCCTGTCCCAAACTGCAGCACGACGATGGCCGGCTGACAGCCCCTATCTACCTGGGCAGATTCTACTCAATTCAGGGAAATTGGACGTTCCGGCAACCCTCGTACGCCCATCGCCTTTTGGTTCCCCGGTCCCTCAGGCAAGTAAGGGGCGACGTCGGATCCATCCCCCAGCGAAGGCAGGGGGTACCACTGGTAGCAGTGCCTTTCAGCGCACCGACGCGCGATGAAGTGGCAGGCCCTATTCGGTCAATGCGGTGATTGCGCTTGTACATGGTGGCGGAGTTTGATTGGCGAAGGCCCTCATGAAGGACAACAGTTTGTTATCGCAATTCGTAACACTGATGTCCCCGGATCGCCAATTCTTTCGGGAACGACCTGGCGTAGCCTTCTCTTCCAGCAGCGCTGTCCATCTGCTGCCTTGAGTCAATCAACTTCTCATATCTGGAAACTGGGCTGTAGCCACCAATCCGAATTTGCAGTGTTCTCGGAATTTCAAAGCCTGTCATTCAGGGCCCGCTCTCATGGCTGACGGATGCGCGCCTTGTCGCCGCCGTCAGCAACGCTGGCCGGGTAGCGCGCCGGATGGCCGCCGACGGCCTGCAGGGCTGGCCACACCGCAAGCGTCGCGGGCGGCACGCAACTCCGGCCAGGACACCGCCGGGGGTGGTCAATCTGCTTGAACGCGATTTTCTCGCGCTGGAGCCGGAAACCAAGTGGGGGACAGATATTACCGAGATCGAGACCCAGCAGGGCAAGCTGTATCTGGGGATCGTGCTGGATCTGTACGACCAGCGCATCATGGGCTCGTCAATACACGATCGACAGGATCGCCAGATGGTGACCCGGGCTGTGCAGATAGCGGTGCGGCAGCGTCAAGGAAGCGATGAGGTAATCCTGCATTCGGATCGAGGCAGCCAGTTCCGCAGCCGCGACTACCAGGGGCATCTAGCGGCTAACGGGCTGATCTGCTCGATGAGCGCTGTGGGTCATTGTGGCGACAACGCGACCTGCGAAGCCCTCTTTGGGCCACTCAAGCGTGAGCGGATCTATCGAACGAACTGCGCCACAAAGTATGCAGCACGAGCGGATGCGTTTGACTACATAGAGCGACGCCATAACCCAAGGATGCGACGAAGGGTCGCCAGGCAGGACCAGAAGGTTGCAGCTCTTTTAGAACCGTCCGTGATATCGGGGTAGAACCCCGCGGTTGAACAACCCGCTCGGCTGCGCAGGGAAGTGATGTCTTCTTCTGGCCTTCTTCAGCGGCACGGGAAGGGATCACCGGAAGCTCGGAAGGCCGGAGAGCGCATGGCCTTTGTAATAACAACTGCGGTCCGGGCGCACTCTCTAGCGATCTCTGCCGAAATGGCGAATCTCTTCAGAACTTCACTTGCTACGCCCCGCTCGCGCATGCCGCTTTTAAGCAGGGTCATGGACAGGGCCATAATTCTGCTCGCCATGTTCCGACCCGCAAGAAGGTCCTGGCCAGGTTGCCTCTGAAGATCTAGGTAGACGCTGAATGACGGCGCACGGTGGATAGAACTTTTTCGTTTAGAAACCAACAATAGGCTAAGGAACTGCTGGCTAGGGAACACACGCGTATTGGCCTTGCAGAGCGCGTGGAGCACGACTTCGAATTTCCTCGCCTGAGCCCCCCAGTCCTCTAGATCAAACGCGATCTCACCGTCCACCTCATGGCCTGGAAACAATGAAGTCGATGAGGCCGGAACTGGTTCGGTCAAAATTCCGATAATGTCAACAGATTTGATGGCGGATAGGTTGAGTAGCGTTCTGAAAGTGGTGGTAGTTCGTCTGAAGCGAATTGCATCCCTCCAGAACCTGTTATGAACGATCTTCAGCCTATCCAATGTCCCATCTTGAAGGAGCCCATCAAAGAAACGTTGATAGTTCTCCGCAGGAATAACCACATCAGGGTTGGTTGCGGTCCAGCGTACGACGTCCTCGATCGAGGCGTTGGCCCAGGACTGAAGTGCGCTCGGCCTCTCGTGCGTGGTTGCGCGCGCTAGGCTGCAACCGCAATAGGCGCACGAGGCCGCGTTGCCCCTTCGCAACTGTTGACTGTTGCCACATTCTTGGCAGCGATCAATGATTCTGACTGAGTGCAAGGAGCAATGCGAGTAGTGAAGGAAGTTCCAGATGAGCCTCTCACTTAGACCGTTACTCTCGCCAGCCTCCAGCAGGCACTCAGGACACCAGCGGCGATTGATGCCAGCAAGGCCGCCATCCCGCATCTGCAGGACATTAATGAAAGGCGAGAGCGTGCAGCCGACCAGGCGTTGGTTAGTCAGCTGCTCTAGCGCGCGCGCGCGGTTAAGGCTCACCTGCCCTGGTCCCACGAAGCTATTTCGCTCACTCAGTCCATTTCTTGGCTGACCCGCAACTTTGTCAAGCACTCCTGCGAGGTGTGTCTTTGTAAACCCGGTCGTTTCGCACATCCTCTGGAAGTACCCTCCAAGTGACTCAGTCTGGGCGGTGGCTCCGTCGATCGGTGCAATTGGCGGCAGTGCTGTCCACCGATACCGCATGTGTGCCGTAGTCATTTTCGCTCTACTCCCCCGTACCCATGCGCTTCAGGAAGTCAGCAATTCTTTTCTCACCATTCAAGGGCCTCTGATCCGCAAGCTTGTTGAAGGCCAGCACGCTGCTCCACACGGTTCCAAGCTCCTTCTCGCTTGAGGAGCTGGCGTGCAAGTGCGCTTCAGTGATGCTGTTCGCTCCCTCATTCTTTCGGCGGAGCTCAGCCCTATGGACGACGTCGATAGTGGGACCGAACACGCCAGCACCATTGGCGTACATCAAATCAGTATTCTTAACGAGGAGCTTGGGATCGGACAGGTTGAAGCTCTGCCCGATACCCTTCAGCACTGCAACGAAATCCCGCTCGTCTTGGGAATTCTTCAGGTTATACGGCCGGATGTAGACGAACCGGGATCGATTCCAGACGTCGGGGTGTCCCGCCCACAAACTCTCCGCAGTGTGGGTAGCCAGCATCACTATGACGCAGCCGATTTCTTCAATCAGTCGCACAAGGTTCGACATGTACCCATAGCTGGTTTGATGAAGATGCACCATCGTCAAGGTTGCCGCTTCTTCCAGGAAGATGTACTTAAGTTGACGTTGTTTCGCCACAGATTCGAAGCTGTGCTGCAATCTCGGCTGCGACTGCGTTGCCCTCACTCTCTTCCACAGCTGATTGTTTACCTCTGCCTCCGCCTGGACATGGTGCGCATCAGTACTGACCGATCGGTCCTTGTTCTCCAGCCAGCCGAAGTCGGGTTCCACCACGGCGTGATGGAGGCGCAGCGTGAGATCCTTGGAGTTGAACTTTCCCCGATCATTGGCCATTGCACGCACCGATATCAAAGGAAGCGTGCCAGCTGGCCAGAGGCTCTGCTTCCCGGCAAGGACGGGAAGAATAGCTTTTCTGATCTCACTCTTGCCCGAGCCAGAAGGAGCCAATGCCCAGACGAACGTACCTGGGCGCGCACCTTGGATGGCATTCAAGAGTTCGGAGTAAGCCGTCCTCATGCGGCTATGATTCACAAAAGGAATTCCAGAGTTGCTGTCCACTATCGGTTCCTGTGAATTTGAATGACTGGCGCGGGCTTGCCCCCGATTACACAAGCTACGGCGACTCAATGTCGTCAAAGTCATCCATGGCTCGCTTCTTGATTCCGCGCAGAGCGATCTCGTCAAGAGCGTCATTTGATTGCGAAGGGAGGCTACTGGAGTCCGCCTCCCCCGGTTTGGGATGAGCCGCGGTGTTGGGCTTCGCGTTCGCGGCTGCCGTACGCATCGCCTGAGCGTGCCTTGCGGTCTGCTTTGCTTCGCGGAGCGATGGCGCGTAGAGCTGGTCATACATACCCCTGAACGACCGCTCAATCAGGGTGGAATTGGCTAGAGGCCCGATCAAGTTGCAGAACGCCTTGAACAGTCCACGATTCGTCCTAACCCAGATGAAGCTCGGGTCCTCCGGATCTGTTCGAAGCTGCTCAACATCGAATGACGCGTCGAGCTCCCTCAGTTCATTGGAGTGAAAATACCGACCATTCACCTCGAACCCTCGTCCGGGTACATACTTGTTATTGCTGTGCGGGATCGCGGTTCTGAAGAGGAATTCTTCGTCAACCAACGCGTGCAGGCCGGCACTAGGAAAGAGAAGATCTGCGTGGGCTGCACGTTCAGCCGGACTTGCGAAGCCTTGTACAGGAACGCTCGGGAAGTGCTCATAGAGCGTTTCCTTGGCCACCGTATGAACGGTTTCAAAGCAGTGCCTGGCAGTGTTGTAGCTCTTGAACTTCCCGTCCACGCCCCGACCCGCCTTGTCGGGATCGGTGCTGCCGACAAGCTCATGGCTGACTTGGGAATTGAACCTTTTAAAGTATCGCTCTACGTTCGAGTTGAACCTCGAACCTGCCGTTGGGCAGATATGGATTGAGAACTGATATCGCAAAGCCAGAGCTATGAGAAAGTGCGACTGATTCTCCGTTCCCCGATCGACAAAGATGCTGTTGAACAGTCGTCCATGTCTGCGGACGTAGTTCCGTATCAGGATGGCCAAACCATCGCGCCGTGCTGGCCCGAAGACAACGGAATGCGCCATTGGCAAATCAGTCGCCTCATCTGTTCCTAGATAAATCAGAGGGGACTCTGCGCTTGCACTCATTCCATCGTCGCGCACCACCCTGACGTCAACTTTGGTACTGTCGACGTGCAGGACTGCATGTTTAGCTAAGGCTGTACCCGACCGGTCGCGCGCGTCCGAGCGCGGCCGTTGCTTTTGGTAGCCACGCATTCCCTGCGTTGCAAGGACCTTACGCAGCTCCAGGCGCGGATCAGCGAGCCTGCGTTCGAAGGCCTGGCGGCTCTGTGGCGACTCGCCGTCAGATTCACAGGCCTCCTTGAGCGCAGCGTATGCGTCCTTCTTCTGTGAATACTTGCCTGCGGCGTATGCGCGAATTGCCTCAGCCGTCCGCTTCTCCTGAACGGGGGTAAGCCGGCTCATTCGGTTGCCGCTTGCATGAAATCTGGTAAGGCACTGCTCAAGTTCGTTTTCACCTCTGCTTCGCGCCTCGGCTACATTCCGCGCTACCCCACGCAGGTGTTTGGGGACGGCTGTACCCTTCGCATGCGCGGATTGAATCAATGCCAGCCGCTTTTCGGCGTGGGTGGCGTCGACTAGCGTCGCCGTTGCGAACGCAGAGTTCAGTTGATTGCGAGAGTGCCTGGCAACCTCAAAGAAGTTGCTTCCTATCTCAATAGCCTGAGCCTGACTCAAGGTTAAAAAGAAGTTGCTCGTGTCCGTGAGCGGAACATGCTCAACTGGACCGAAGGCCCAGCGGGTTCCAAGCAAAAGCGCCGCCTGGCTCAGGTTGAATCCCTCGATAGTCTCGATCATCCAATCGAGGCTCTTGGGGCCGTCGGCGAGATGCGCATGGATGCGCCTGCCCAAGACTTGAGCCGCGTCGGCAGGTACCATGCGCACTTCGTTATAGATGACCTGCAGGTTCCGAAGTGGCGTGTCGACGCGGGACGGACTGAGCCACAGGACGTGCTCCATGCCGCGCTGCCTTGCCCAAGGACCATAGGCAAGGTTCTGAAGATTTCCATCGACATCAATCCATTCACCGGACTTTGCCGTAAGCAAGCTGTCACGAGCGGAGGCGGCCTTGCATTCGACCAGCTCAACGCGACGGGTGCGGACGACCAGAAAATCCAAGGTGCCGCTCCTTACATGACTGCCAAGTCTCACTCCCTTACAGGCGACCTGCGGGAAGTAGCCAAGCACATCCGGATCCAGCTCCAGAGTCAGCGCGAACAGATGTTCAACGGTATGACTCTCCAGCGTGATCAGCTGGCCACATTTCACTGAGTTGAAGTGGGTCACAACGTTGTTCAGCGCACCCTTTCCTGGCTTCCGCGCTGGACTCGAGCTAGCCATCTCAAGGATGTGCTCTCGCTGTTCGACAGTTAGGCCCTCATGCTCCCGCAGACGCTCGGCCAGTTCTTCTTGATTCATGGAGCCCTGCCTATCTACTGGGAGGCGGGCAGCCGCCTCCCTCCCGGAATGCCTAGGGGTTGATTCTTATCGGGGTAAGGGGGTAGATTCGGCATAGCGGTACTCATCGCTGCGCCTCAAACAGACCCCGGCCTGCCAGCCGGGGTTTGTCTTTTCTACCCCAGAGAGTGTTCTTAGCTCACCTGGAGGTCCTCCATGGGAAGATTGGGATCATTGAGTGGCCTGCGGATTGCTGACGGTCTCCGCGCTGCGCGCTGCGGTGAACAGCCATTGCGCGAGATCTCTGGAGCGGATCATGCGGCCCTTCCTCCCAGGGATGGTTGAGGTCGCTACACCCAGTCGGTTGTCATATGCCGCACGCCTGGCCGCGCCGATGCTGTTGTAGCCAAGCAGCATCCAGACTTCTGAGAGCCGGACATAGAGCCCGTACTCCTCCGCCACCTGCTCGGCGAGCTGGTCAGGAGTCGTTGCGCGAAGTGCGAGCGTTTGTATCGACAAGGGCACCATGTAGGCGAGCATCACTCACTCTCCTTCATATTGCAAACAGAGAGCACATTCTCATATTTGTGGTGTACAAATTATCTGATTACGTATCAGATAATCTGATATGCATACCGCTACAGCGGTTGCCATGTCAGAAAACGCAGCACGAGATGCAGTTCGTGGATTGCGATAGGATGGGCATGCTGCTGGCCGTTGAATGGGATGACGGCGCGTTGGTAGGTGTGGGGTTTTGGCACACGACGATGTGCTTCTAAGAGAAGTCGATTGGTAGATGAGCACATGATGAGCATCCCTACAGATCAGCTCAGTCGCGAAGAGCTTTCAGGCTCGGCATTAAGAGCCTTCTTCAAACTCGCTGCGAGGTGGGATCTGTCGGGACTCCAGCAGAGAACGTTGCTTGGAGGTCCCCCTGATGCTTCTTACGAGGCATGGGTGCGAGGCGATTACGAGCATATCGATGACGACGTATTGATACGGATTAGCTATCTACTTGGCATCTACAAAGCTCTTCATATCCTTCTGCCGGACTCCATTCAGGCGGATGGCTGGATAAGGCGGCCGAACATGGCACCCATGTTTGCTGGGAACACCGTACTGGAGTTTCTTTGCCGCGGAGGCTTGAGCGAACTTAGGGATGTGCGATCTTACTTGGACGGGCAGGACGCCATCAGCTAGACAAGGGGTGCCATTCACCTTGGGCCGCGTAACAAGTCGATGAGGTTGACCGGGTTTATGCAGACCTGGACCCATCAGTCTCCGTCGTATGAGATCACGGGGGATGAATAAGAGTCGCTGTTCTTGCAATGGACCTGGATTCAACTAAGGGGAAGCTTAGACATTCACCCTACGATTGTCCTCGATGTACGCGTCGCAGAAACTTGGCTGAGCCTCTGTCCCGGCGGTTGGCGGCTGCTGCATCGTCATCAGGTGAGCATAGCCATGGATTGCTGGAGGCCTGCAAGCCGCCAGACTGTAGGCTTCCGCGTATTCGCTCTCAACTAGTTCCGCACTGCCAGACTCAGTTTCAATTGAAGGATGTCGGGTAGACGCTAGCGTTGAGTCATCTCGGTAAGGCCACTCTCAGACATCCTCTTCGAACTCGCAGTGCACTGCATACAACACGCGGGCTGGGTCTACACTCAGCATCGCGGCCGGTGCCGCGCCCAAAAGCAACGCGTGCGGCGACAAGAACCACTCGGCCTCGCCCCAACCGGTACTGCGACGCAGACCATCCGGCTCACGCTGGAAAGGACCAAAGTCCCGCAACACTGCTAGGATCTCGACTAATCGCTCAAAGGGCTGGCCATCTGGGCGGAACTGCCAGGTCGGGTAGCGGTAGCTGCCGACGGGTTGCGTGACATACACGCCCAGCAGCTTCCCCTGACGTCGCAACTCGCTTGCACTGTGGCAGCCGCTGCCGAGCTTCAAGTCTAGCCCGGCATTGACCTGTGCTGCACTGAACCACTGTGAGGCGAGACTTTCGCGCCTTGCTGCGGCGGAATCTAGGATCTCTCGTGGGGGCGCGAAGCGAGTCATGCGAGCCTGAGCTGAACCAAAGATGGATTGCGCATGGCTACGCGTCTCCGCTCCGGGCTAGGGGGCGCAAGTCAGCGTCTGCATTACGGGTGCGATCAAGCAAACGGTGGAGTACCAGGTTGAGGCCATCATCGTCTGATGAATAGGGAGAACCGAACAACGGGACCTGGACCCAAAGGTGCTCCTGCCCAGGATGGACATAAGGGCCGTGATCATCGAGTAGTATTGCCTCGCCCAGATTTGGCGAGGCGAGACGTAGGTCTTTCGTCTTTCCCGACCACCTGATGTAGGGCAGCTCCACGAACCAGGCCGGGGTACTGCCTTCGCGAGCCAACAGCGCGGCGATGCTGCGAAAGCGATCTTCGGGAACTGTTGTGAACATCGTCAGCTGATCAAACAGCGCCTGGACTTCCTCAAGGAACCGGTAGAGTCCGGGCCTGGGAATCTGGCTGATTGCGTTTGAGATGAGCGTTCCCTCAAGGTCAAGTGCCAAGATCGTCGGCTTCATATGCTGCCTCTATTGTTGGTGCGAGCGCCCAACCTTGCTCTCCTGGCTGATCGCTGTCTATCGTGTGAGCCTACTCGTAGGCACGGGAGTGCGTCTCCCGGCGCGAGCTTGGCGCGCACAGCGAACAGGTGTATCGCAGGAGCCACAAGTTTGCGGGCATCGTTGCTATTCTCATCCAGTCGTCGACATTGCTAAGTTCTGCCTGCGGCCGTGGCGCAGTTCCGAGCGGTTCGCGCAAGGTAGCTGCAGCTGACTGACGACGATCAGTTGCTCCAGAATGCCAACGACGAACATCTTTGTTGGTCCGGCCGCGGCAATGATATATCCCAGCAATTGAGCGCAGTCTGGTGCCAGTTGTGCGCATGATACCTGCAGGTATGTAGGATCTGTTTATATAGGCTTCTATTCTGCGGGAGATTTCGCGTCATTACGATGAGTTATGGAAGTGCCAGAGTTGCGCGCTTTTCCGCGCACAACGGGAGAAGACACCCCTAATGAGCACATTTGCGCGCAAATGAGTCACATGCCAATCCAGTCCCCTGAGGAAATTGCCGAGGCCCTAGGAAAGCGGATCAGGGCGCGCCGCCTTCTGGCCAATGTGTCGCAAGCAGCGTTGTCCGACAAAGCAGGGATCTCTCGCAGGGCATTGGTGCAACTGGAGAGCGGGCAAGGATCAACTGTCCACACGCTGATCTCAACCCTTAAAGCGTTGGGCTTGGAGCAACAGCTGAGTTTTCTCGTCCCTGTCCCAACCGTTAGCCCAATGGCCATGCTGAAGGCTAAACGGCTACGCAGGCGAGCGTCCTAGAGTCAGGAGAGGCACCTGGTAGCCTCCCATGACGCGAGCGTAGCCGTCTCTTGCCCACGTCCAATTCGGCAGAGGCTCAAACTTCTCGCGAAGGTGTTTTGGGCTTTAGTGCATAGCTATTCGATAGCCTACAGTAGTTGGGGGTACAGAGGGCCTGCATGTGGTGGCGGGTGTCTCCTCCCGGTATCGTTGTTAGCAACGTCACATCCGCAAGGTACGGCCTATGCCGCGTCAGCCAACCATTTCGTACAACACTAGCCTCGGAGCTGATGGAAAACCAAAGGCAATTACAGCTGATTACTACTTGGCCACGACTCAGGATGTGATGCAGTTCTATTGCTTCGATGAGCCGGCAGAACAAGGCAGCGAGGGCAAGTGGCAGCTCATCGATCAGTTGGATCGAACGCGTCTACTCGGCGCCGGCGACAAGGCGACGGCCAAGACTTGGGCTAAGCGCCTGGGCCTCAAGTCCTGGACCTATGTCCGCGTCTGACCTCATAGGCGGGCCCCCTGAGTAGTCATCTCGCCATGGCGGCATCCGACCAAAGCGGACATCCGGCGGCGGGGGGGGGGGGGCTGCATCCTGCTGGATCCGGTTATACATCGGCTTGTTAGCCGGACCGAGCCGGCCTAAGATCGAGTCGTACCAAGGGGATAGCCCACCCTAAGGTGCGCTGTGTGGATAAGTCGTATAACCGGACCCAGGGATCCGGCTATTAGGTAGTTAGGTTGCACATGAGGCATTTAGCAGCATGACGTACCCAAGGAGCGCTCTTGACTATTGATATTCCTCGGCACACCTCGCCCGACTCTCTGTTCGAGTCGTTATGGCTTGATTCGCCTGGCCGCATCGGGCGCGGCACCGGCCGTGATGTGTACGAAATTGCAGGCCATCCAGACAAAGTTCTTAAAGTATCTAGCGGCCAATCTAACTTTTCTAACTGGATGGAAATACTGGTGTATAGCCAGTTCAAAGACACCGGCGAGTTGGCTAAGCTATTTTCCTGGAGCTGGTCGGGCAAGTTCTTGATCATGGAGCGCCTTGCGCCGCTCGATCCGGGCGATCTCAGCTCGCATCGCATCCCTAGCTATCTCACAGATCGCAAGCCCGAGAACTACGGCAAAGACGCTTCAGGAAAAATCAAGGCCCTCGACTATGCTGCGTTGGCCATCGCCAACCCGAGCAGCGATTTCCTTTAGGTTGCGTGTGGTGCAACCTAACAATTCATTCAAGCCGAACCCGCTTCGCGGGCCGGCTTAATTCAGGCGTTTGACCCCGCAGGAGAAATCTATGCGCAGTCGAGGAAAGGTGGCTGCTATCAATCCACGCCGTGGGATGGTGGCAATAGCTACAGAGGATGGCGGGTTTACCATCATTGAACTCTTGTCCGATTGGTCTCTAGAAGTGGGGGATGAGATCACTTGGACAGACCGCTACGGACTCGGTCACGAGATGTACCGGAACGTCACGCAACAAACCGAAGAAGAAGTGTTTGTGCAGAACCACGACGTTAGTCGGTCAAATCTACAGGCTCAGCTTCTTCTCTGAGGCGTGGGGTCTAACAATTAATTCAAACCGAACTTGCCCGCTCGCGCTGTCAAGTCGGCTTTATTCAGCCGTTGAGTGTCCGCTCCTGGCCGGAAGCGGACACTGCGCCAGTGGTCGATTTCCTGCCACCAGAAAGGTGACGTTGCGGATGAATTCTCACGGGTCTAGATCCGCATATTTAGTCCCATCGGATACAACGTGGAAGTCTTGATCAGTTGCCTTTCGATCATTTTGGCTGAGGCCTCAGGGATCCCATAAGCCGAGATGTCGTGCACACAGATCACGTTCTGGCCCTGCATCCCCCGCATAGCCTCGTGAAAGCGGCGGCTCGAGTTCTTTTCCAGCGCTTCTTCAACGTGCTCCATGTATCTTTGCTGCCACGAGCGCCGAGATCGGCCGACATAGCTCATGCCTTTGATCGTCTCGTAGCCGATACGGCTTTTGGTGAAAACAAACGCCTTAACTTGCTCTTCTGCAGTTCCACTCTTTTTGATTCTCTCAAGCTCTTCTTGAGTGAACAGTGGCCGTTTGTAGGTATGCCGATAGACGATGTGATCACCGGTAGGTGTGTACTCCGTCGAGCAGTAAAGCAGGGGCACGCACACCAGTATGCTGCCTCCGAACAAGCGATGTTTGCTTTCAGCGAAAAAACTGACCCCGCTCATATGACCGGGCTCCAGCATCAAAGTGAAAATCGAAGACCCGGTGTCCACGTCGTGATGGCCGACAAGCCGGATACCCGTGTGCGGGACACCTGTGGTCGCTGAATCACGAAGTTCGCCTTTGAGGACATTCACGCCTTGGTACCGCATGACCGCGTCCATGGCGACATCCACGTCGAAATGGGGGCCGAAGAAGAGCCGCAAAACGTCAGGGTTGAGAAAGCTCGACATGTGCGAGTGAGAAGGTTACTGAGGTGAATCAAGTATGCCTGTTGCCAAATAGTATCTGTAGTATGCCTTGTCGAAAATACGTGCCTCCGAACCGAAACACTCCGAAGTGCTCAATTAACGTCCAATCATGTGACGTCACATGAATCGGAATGGGTACGAAGCGGATCCCGCCTCAGCGAACCATGGAAGCAAGGTTCTACTCGGAGTGCGGCGGATGACTCCTTGTCGTATGCACGCCAGAAGCCTTTTGTGTCGATTCCGCAACTTCCGGTAGCGCGGGCAACCAGTCTCTGTACTGATCGAACGCTTCCTTGAAATTTGCCCTGTTCTCTTCTGCCTCGATTCGGTAGATGCTGAAGAGTGCAATGGTTCCTACTGGAACACCCTTGGGAGCTCGGCCGGCTTTACGCATGTTCTCTTCGTGGAGCACGGCACGCAGCGACTCTTTGTGATCAGTCCGCAGGTAGTTCGCCAAGTTCGAGATCTCTTGGTAGACCTTGCCTGCGTAATCGAATGCTTCGCCTGTCGTTGGAATCTCGCCTTTGTGGAGCGCCGCGTTCCGGGCAGTAGCCAGTTTCTTGTCGAACTCGTAGGGCTTTCCGGTCGCAGCAAGATAGAGAAACAAGAAAGCACCGAACTGCCGCTCAGACTGCGAGGCCACCTCCTTCCACGAAGCCTCGAAGTTGCCCGGATCAACACCGCTGGACCGGGCGAAGACACGGATCGCAAGCTCGAAAAGTCGCTCGCGCGACGCAGCCAGGCATGCGACAGCTTGAAGCGTCTGATCATGGATCAATGCGTCTGCGGCAGCGGTCAGCAGCGTTTCGAACTTTGGGTTCTGGACGATGGAGAATGCTGCGTGGCCGAGCGGACATGTGGCCTCGACCGTGTGTCCATCGTAGTAGTCGCCTACAAACAGGTACGGTTGGACGCTGCCCGACTTGGTGCACTCAACGCACTGCAACAACGATTTCATCCAGGAACCTACCTCGTAGCAGAACTGATCGACACTAATTTGGGTGATCGAATCGCGTGAGCGTGCTTAGTCCAGTACACCGTCCCGGCCGATCTCGATCAGCTCGTCCGCGTCAGCTCAGTCGGCATGATGATGCCATACGATTGCTTGGAGTTCCCCCTAGAGTCTGCTTCTGGCCGGAAGCGGACACTTGGTCGGACGCGGCGTGCCTGCAGTGCTAAAGTTCCCTTTCGGCCAGTAGGAGCCGCAATAGCAAGCTGATAGTGGGTCTTCGATGTTCGGGAAGCTCAGGAGGCCTCAGAAATCGTGTGAGATTAGCAACTCAATCCCGCTTCGGCCACTCTTTGTACTTGCTCGCAAACAGATTCACGTTCTCCTCCTTGAGCAGGGAGAGCACGGCTTGATGCCGGGGATTCGTCGACCCTCGATTCCTAACACGGAACTGCTGGAGCCAAACGTATACATCAGCAAGCTGAAGGAATCGACTGAGATGTGAATGCGTAAAGTGAACGGAATCGACAAGGTTCCGAATCTCACGACCGAAAGCAAAGCCGGTGCCTTTCGCTTTGTAATGAGAGAGAGATCCAGCATGTCTGGCTGCGCCTTTGTCACTCTCACGATCTCCGATGAGCATACCGAGATCCTTATGCTTTCGCATGAAGTCATTTGAGCGCTCGCAGAGGAACATGAACGCGATGTCCTCAGCGCTTTGGTTCTCCGTCAACAGATCGCAATTGATCTGTATGTCAATTAGATGTACGCAATCGAGACTGAGAATGCCAACAAGCCTTCGCAGCACATCAATTCGAAGATCGAAGCTGCCCCAATCCTTAAAGTTCTTCTTGCGATGATAGATCTCCGCCGCATGGAACTCGGTGTCTTGAGACAGATGCGCATTGCCAAATACGTCCGTTGCGAGAGCATTGACGATGCCCTCAACCTCTAGAAGATGTGTGTCCTCGATCACTACTGCGCCGATGTGATACGAGGGGTACTGCTGATCGTTTTTTGTCTCATCGAAGAACACAAGGCGCATAGAATTCCCCCAATTGATCAATGCGGCCAGCTCGAGATGCGTCGAATCCTCAGGATAGTTACTCTGTCAGGCAGCATCTTCTCTCATGCCACATCTTCTTTCACTTCGTCCTTTAGGCATCAGCACATGCCGCTCTCATACAACAGGCATACTAAGTCTGTGGAAAGGCCGCAGCACGTATAGTTCAGGCTGCAGTGTCAGGACGAATCGCGTGTACAGCCTAGAATACGCTCGAAGGCTCCGCACAGGGCTAATGCCAGTCAATCTGCTTACCCCTTCTGGCCGTGGGGCGTGATGCGACCGAGAGCGGTCATCGAAGACGTATCCGCATATTGTGATCAGGGCTTGTTAGCCGGGCCTACCTACCCTAAGATCAAGCTGGATCAAGGGCTAGTCGATCATTCGGTGCACTACAGATTGGTCGCACGGAGCCAGGGACCAGGTTGTTGGATAATTAAGGCGGAATAGCAAACAACACGGAGGTATTGCCAATGAGCTATTTAGCTTTCTGCACTTTCGACCTCAAGAACGCGAGCAGCCAGGACTACAAGAATGCATATGCTGACCTCGAAGAGATGGGACTAAGAAGAGTGCAAACGTCAGATAATGGTGGGGACGTAGTCATTCCAACTACCTCTGCGATGGGGGCATTCAAGGGCAGCAGTTCTGGCGAAGTGCGCGACTATGTTCGTAATAAGGTTAAGGCTGCTTTCGCAGCCCGCAGATTCAATTCTGAGATCTTTGTCGCAGTCGGTGAGAATTGGGCATGGGGTGCCGCAACGACATGAGGCGGCTTACCGTTAATTGATGCCGACGTCGCTTCGCGCGCCGGCTTAGCTCAGGCATTAGAAGGCAGAACACACATGACTCCTCTTGAAGTCTTAGATGCAGAGTTTGCCGGTGCCAGTGACCGAGCCGCGGCAATTGTCGCGGCCGCGGTCATCGATGACGCACTCCGCACGCTTCTTGCGGCTGTCATGGTCGAGGACCACCCTCCCGGACTTGACGTTTTTGCACCTGGACAGGAGCTTGGGTCTTACATGGGCCGGGTCAAGATTGCCTTCATGCTTGGACTGATTGACGACTCAGAGAGAATGCGTCTCTCACTTGTAGCTAAGGTCAGAAACGAGTTCGCGCACCTAGCTGAGGACATTAGCTTTAACACCCCACGAATCGCCGATCGCTGCCGACAGTTGGCGGCGCCAGAAGAGCTGGTGCCTCCCCGCCAGGTTCCTGACGCACTGGAGCTTGAAATGCTTCACGAGTTCAAAACTCCATTGGCAAATAGAAATAATCCCAGGGCGATCTTCGAGGAGGCCACGCTGTTCCTCCTCTACATACTAAAGGGTCGATTTGCCCAGGCAATGGTGAGGCGGCCTAGCCGCCCTAGCAAGTTCAAGAACGCGGCAGAGCCCGCCGGCGAGTTCTTGGTGCGTGCAATGGTCACAAAAAGACATGCCATCGAAGCGGGTGACCCGCCGGACAAGATTGCTCAGCTGCGAGATGAAGTTAACCGGCTTGCAAATATTGTTGTCTTCACTGCTGCGGGTGCAAACAAGAAGTATCAGTCCGGGAACGACTAGAGCGCGGGACAACAATTCACTCGAACCGGCGCGTACGCCGCGCGACTTGATTGCATTGGTCCACGTCCGCTTCTGGCCTTGGATTCAACCGGTCGACGCAACACACTGAAGACTGCTTACCGGCAGCAGGAGTGTTGCAGATGGAGCGCAGGCCAAGGATCTACTACAGCGACGCCCAGAAGGCTCTGATGTGGGAGCGATGGCGACGAGGCGAATCGCTGCACAAGATTGCAACTCTATTTGACCGTCACCATAGCTCGGTTCGCTCGGTTCTGTCCGAGTCCGGAGGTATCCAGCCAGTCCCACGCCGCCGATCAGAGCGCGTATTAAGCTTGGCGGAGCGTGAAGAAATCTCCCGGGGTGTGGCTGTTGGGAAGTCCATGCGTGCCATTGCGAGCTCGCTCGGACGGGCCCCGTCGACCATAAGTCGCGAGCTACACCGCAACGATGGGGTCAATGGCTATCGAGCGAATCTGGCTGATCAGCGTGCCTGGCAGCGTGCGCGACGCCCCAAGCTCTGTAAGCTCGGCTTGCATCGAGCGCTTGCGATGAGAGTGGCAGCAAAGCTGAAGCAGCAATGGTCACCACAGCAGGTGTCCGGTTGGTTGAAACGCACCAATCCTGAAGATACGAGCCGCCAGGTGTCTCACGAGACAATCTACCGAACGCTCTACATCCAGTCCCGAGGAGCCCTGAAGCAGGAGCTGTTGGCGCACCTACGGCGGACTCGTGCCATGCGCCGCTCACGGCATCACACACATAAAACAGCTGATCACGGCAGGATCAAAGACACGATCTCCATCAGTGAGCGTCCGCCTTCGGTTGAGGACCGGGCAGTACCTGGCCACTGGGAGGGCGACCTGCTATTTGGTGACCGCGATAGCCAGATTGCGACGCTCGTGGAGCGCAAAACCCGTTACGTCATGCTGGTCAAAGTTGACGGAAAGGACTCTGAGACCGTGGTGAATGCGCTGATCAAAAGTGCCCGCCGCCTGCCTCGGGAACTGTACCGATCTCTGACTTGGGATCGCGGCAAAGAGATGGCGGCGCATCGCCGCTTTACGCTCGCCACCGACATCCAAGTCTACTTCTGCGACCCACACCATCCCTGGCAACGCGGCACCAATGAGAACACCAACGGACTACTGCGACAGTACTTCCCTAAGGGCGTCAGCCTTGCCAATATCTCTCAAGCTCAGCTTGATGCAGTTGCCCGCCAACTGAACGAGCGGCCCCGCAAGACGTTAGGCTACGAAACACCCGTCGAGCGATACCGACGAACCGTTGCGTCGATCGGTTGAATCCAAGGCCGATAGCGGACATAGGCCCCGCGGCGAATGTCCACCTCTTCTTTGGCGATTCGGTCAGAGCTCAATTCAATCTGATCAACTGCCTACCAGCTTGTCGACTTCGCCTGCGAAATGATCTTGGGATCTGGGAAGCTACCCTTGAGAGTGCACCGAGGCGACCGCGATGGCGGGTTTCCCCTCAGGCGCCATGCCGGTCTACAATAGACCGTCAAATACCTAACGGATCGGCTAGCGATGACTCCACCCTGACGCTTGATTGAAGAAGCGATCCAGACACATAGGTCTGGAAGGGTGCCTGTTTCTTTCGTTTGGCGCGCACGGCTGTGCGCGGAGATCATTTTCTATGTCTGCAATTTATCCCCTGCGCCAGCAATGGCTCGGTAACATCCGTGGTGACCTGCTGTCGGGCATTGTCGTTGCGCTAGCCCTGATTCCTGAGGCAATCGCGTTTTCCATCATCGCCGGCGTCGACCCAAAGGTAGGTTTGTATGCCTCGTTCTGCATCGCCGTCATCACCGCCATCGCCGGTGGCCGCCCTGGCATGATCTCGGCTGCGACCGGCGCCATGGCGTTGGTGATGGTCACGCTGGTGCGCGAGCACGGCATTCAGTATCTGTTTGCCGCCACCATCCTGGCCGGCGTCCTGCAGATGCTGGCCGGCGCCCTGCGGTTGGGCTCGCTGATGCGCTTTGTGTCGCGCTCGGTGGTGACCGGATTTGTGAATGCACTGGCGATTCTCATTTTCATGGCGCAGCTTCCCGAGCTCATCGGCATGCCGTGGATGGTGTATGCGATCTGTGCTGTGGGTCTGGCAATCATCTACCTGCTGCCGCTGCTGACCAAAGCCGTTCCTTCGGCATTGGTGGCGATCGTGGTTCTCACGGCCGCTTCCATGTATTTCGGCTTCCAGGTACGCACCGTAGGCGACATGGGGGCGCTGCCTGACAGCCTGCCGTCGTTCCTGATTCCGGATGTGCCATTCACCTGGGAAACACTCCAGATCCTGCTGCCGGTTTCGGCGACTTTGGCGGTCGTTGGCTTGTTGGAATCGCTGATGACCGCGCAGATCGTCGAAGACATGACCGATACCCCGAGCCAGAAGAATCGCGAATGTGCGGGCCAAGGCTTGGCTAACACCGTAACGGGCTTCTTTGGGGGCATGGCAGGCTGTGCAATGATCGGCCAGTCGGTGATCAACATCACTTCCGGTGGCCGGGGCCGTCTCTCGTGCCTTGTGGCCGGCGTGGTTTTGCTCCTTCTGGTTGTTTATGGGTCAAACCTGGTGAGTCAGATTCCAATGGCCGCACTGGTCGCAGTGATGATCATGGTCAGCATCGGCACCTTCAGCTGGCGCTCGCTGCGCGAGCTGGCCATTCATCCCAAGAGCTCTTCGGTCGTGATGATTGGCACGGTCATCGTGACCGTGGCTACCCACGACCTCGCCAAAGGCGTGTTGACAGGCGTGATCCTGTCGGCGGTGTTCTTCACCCGCAAGGTCGGCAAGATGCTGATCATCGACGACACCCAGGTCGAGACCGACTCGCGCGTCTACGTTGTGAAGGGGCAGGTGTTCTTTGCGTCTTCTGGACAGTTCGTGAGTAGCTTCAGCTATCTGGATGTCCCCAAGGAGGTCATCATCGATCTGAAGGACGCCCACTTCTGGGACGTGACCGCCGTTGATGCGCTCGACCGGGTAGTGATGAAGCTGCGCGAGCACGGCGCGACCGTTGAGGTGTTCGGTCTCAACGATGCAAGTGAGACCTTGGTAGACCGCTTGGGAAAGCATCGTACGCCAGGCGCCACACGGTCGTCGGGCCATTGAACAGATGAGCGAAGCGGGCACCGAGGGGTGCCCGCTTCCTTTTCGGCAGTCATCGAGTTGACATATGGCAAGGCAATACTTCGATTATTCTAGATAAATGGTTGCGATGACATGCGTCCCCTGAATGTTCTGTTCCTTTGCACAGGCAACTCGGCGCGCAGCATTCTTGCCGAGGCACTGGCCAGCCATTTAGGGCGCGAACGTATCCGCGCTTACAGTGCGGGCAGTCATCCCAAGGGCGTAGTTCATCCGGTGGCCCTGCAGGTGCTCTCGGAGATTGGCTTCGACGTTGCCGGGCTGTCGAGCAAGCCGTGGGATGCATTCGCAGGTCCGGAAGCACCGCAGATGGATCTCATCGTAACGGTGTGCGATCGTGCCGCGGGTGAAGCGTGTCCCGTGTGGCCAGGCCACCCGGCTACCGCCCACTGGGGCATCCCCGACCCGGCCGCAGTGCAGGGCAGTGCTGATCAGGTCCATAAGGCGTTCCTGAGCACGCTTCACCAGCTCCAGCACCGTCTCGGATTGCTGTTGGCGCTTAAGCCTGAAGCGCTGGACCGCATGGCCCTGCAATCGCAGGTGCGGGCGCTGGGCAATGGCGCCGAGGCTCACGCGCCAGATAACACCGGAGAAGCCTCCCCGATGTAGTCGCTGATCTGCCTTACTGCCTCGCGCGCGTATCGGGTCACCCCGATCAGCGTGGCCGATGCTGCGCCATTCCAGTCGCCATAGCCAAGCAGCCAAACCGATGGCGCTGCGACCGACCGAACCTGGGTGTCATCCACGTCGATCCGACCACGAGCGTTGACAATGCCCAGTCCTTCCAGGTGCGACAATACCGGCCGGAAGCCGGTGCACCAGATCATCGCGTCGAAGTTGCGTTCGCTGCCATCTGCCCACTGCATGCCGGTGGCGGTGAAACGGACGGGTGGCGGCATGGAGACCAGTACACCGCGGCGCCGTGCGTCCACCACCGGCGGCACCATCACGATGTCGCCAAAACCATCCCGCTGAATATCCGGCTCGCGTCCTTCCTGCTGAGCCCTCCACTTCTCGGTTGCGCGTGCGAACAGAACGCGCCCGTCGACATCGTCGGCCAGGAAGGCTGGCTCCCGCTGGGTGATCCACGTGGTCTTGGCCACCTTGGAGACCTCGGCCAGAATCTGTGCGCCTGAGTTGCCGCTGCCGATGATGGCCACGCGCATTCCGGCGAAGGGTTCGGGATGGCTGTAGTGGGCCGAGTGCAGCTGCACGCCGCCGAAAGCGTCCAGACCTTCATATCCGGGCGTGCAGGGATGCCGCCACGTACCCGTGGCGCTGATCACTGCACGTGTCTGCCACTGCCGGCCGTCATCTGCTTCCACCCGCAGCCGGCTCCCCGAGCGGCTGATGCGTTTCACCTGCACGGGACGGATGACAGGCAGCGCATACTTATGCTCGTAGCGCGCGAGGTAGTCGAGCACTTCCGCCTGCGACGGGTACGGTTCCCGGGTAGCAGGCATCGGCCAACCGGGAATCGAGCTCCAGCCCGCCGGCGAGAACAGATGCAGGGATTTCCACGCATGCTGCCACGCCCCGCCAGGTGACGTTTCGGCATCAAGAATCACATAGGACAGCCCGCTGCGACGCAGAAAGTAGCCAGCCGAAAGACCCGCCTGGCCACCTCCGATCACCACGACATCGACGCTTTCCATCGGGACTTCCTCATGCTGCAGCACCTAGGCGGTTCAGCGGCTCCGTGCATCGGCAGGAAAGTAGCTTTTGCCCAGGCGCAGGGCGACGTGGACCAGCAGAATCAGCACGGGCACTTCCACCAGCGGGCCGATAACAGCCGCGAAGGCTACCGGGGAAGCCAGCCCGAACGCCGCGATCGCCACGGCGATGGCCAGTTCGAAGTTGTTGCCTGCTGCGGTGAACGCGATCGCGGTGGTGCGGGGGTAGTCTTTGGCGATCAGCTTGCCCATGAAGAAACTGATGACGAACTGGATGATGAAGTACAACGTCAGCGGGATCGCGATGCGTACCGCGTCCATCGGAATCCTCAGCACATCGCCGCCCTTCAGGCTGAACATCGCCACGATGGTAAACAGCAGTGCGGCGAGGGTTACCGGGCTGATGGCGGGCAGGAACGTCTCTTCATACCATTGCACGCCCTTGCGCGCCTTCAACCATCGGCGGGTGAGGAAGCCCGCCAGGAACGGGATACCAAGGTAGATCAGAACAGCCTCGGCGATGGTCCAGAAACTGACATCGATGACGCTGCCCTGCAGACCGAACACCGGCGGCAACCAAGACAGGAAGAACCACGCGTAGACGCTGAACAGCGCAATCTGGAAGATCGAGTTGAATGCCACCAGCCCAGCGACGTACTGGCCGTCACCACGGGCAAGCTGATTCCAGACCAGCACCATGGCGATGCAGCGTGCCAGCCCGATCAGGATCAGGCCGGTCATGTACTCGGGGTAATCGCGCAGGAACAGCACGGCCAGGCCGAACATCAGGAACGGACCGACGATCCAGTTCTGCAGCAGCGAGAGCATCAGTACCCGTTTGTCGGCGAAGACCCGCGGCAGTTCCTCGTACTTCACCTTGGCCAGCGGCGGATACATCATCAGGATCAGACCAATCGCGATCGGGATGTTGGTCGACCCTATGGAGAGGCTGTTCAACGCGCTGGGCACACCCTCGAACAACGCCCCCATACCAACGCCGAGCGCCATGGCGGCGAAGATCCAGAGCGTGAGATACCGGTCCAGGAAGGACAGGCGGGAGGTATCAGTGGTCATGGGGATTTCCGGAAGGACGGTCAGTTGATCTGTGCGATCGGGTCGAGCCGGGCCTTGAGGGCCTCGCAGTCATCCCAGGCGCTGTCGGAGATCTCCAGGAAGGCCCTCAGGCGCGCCTTGATGATCTGGTGCGCGCGATCAAAGGCTTCGGCTTTCTCTCCGTCCGAGCCTTCAACGCCGGCCGGATCGAACAGGCCCCAGTGCACCCGTACAAAGTCGCCGAACACTACCGGGCATGCCTCGACCGCCGCGCTGTCGCAGACGGTGACGATCAGATCCATCGGCGCGGCATCCGCTTCGGCGAACTCGTTCCACGACTTGCTGCGAAGGCCGTCCACCGGGAAACCCTCGCGCTGCAACTGAGCAATGGCAAACGGGTTGACACGGCCGGCCGGCTGGCTGCCGGCGCTGAAGGACTCGTAGCGGTCTTGGCCCCACTTTTTCAGGGTCGATTCGGCCAACACACTGCGAGCGGAATTACCGGTACACAAGAACAGGACGCGACGGGTCATCTGAGCGATCTCTAAGGTGGGTTGGTCAGCAGCCTGCGGGGCGTTCACAGGCCTGTTCGTCGGCACAGCAGTTTTCAGTGAGGTAGGCCACCAGCTCGTTCATTGCCACGAACTCGGCCCGGTAGCAGATGGTCCGGCCACGTTGCTCGGCGCTGATCAGTCCCGCAGCCAGCAGTTCCTTCAGGTGGAAGGAGAGCGTGGCGCCAGGCAAGCAGAGCGTCTGGGCAATGTCACCGGCCAGCTTGCCGCCGCTGCCGGCCTGTACCAGCAGGCGGAAGATCGACAGGCGGGTGGCGTGGCCCAGGGCAGCAAGAGCGTGGGTTGCAGTGTTATGTTCCATAATTCTAGAATAATGGAATCGATATCGCAGGACAACCCCGTGCAGCAGATCCCCAACGTGGTCCCAGGTGCCTTAGACATCCCGACGGCCACCAAGCTCAACGACCCGGCCGCGCGGCCGCACCGCCCGCGCATCCTGATCCTGTACGGCTCGCTGCGGCCTCAGTCGTTCAGCCGCAAGCTGGCGCTGGAGGCGCAGCGGCTGCTGGAAAAGCTCGGGGCGGAAACCCGCCTGTTCGATCCACACGAGCTGCCGATGCTTGACTCGGTGCCAGCCACCCACCCAAAGGTGCAGGAGCTGCGCCAGGCCTCGCTGTGGTCGGAGGGCCACGTGTGGGTCAGCCCGGAACGCCATGGCACCCTTACCGCGGTATTCAAGAACCAGATCGACTGGCTGCCACTGGAAGAGGGCAGCGTGCGCCCCACCCAAGGCCGCACGCTGGCCGTGATGCAGGTCTGCGGCGGTTCGCAGTCGTTCAACGTCGTCAACGCGCTGCGTGTGCTCGGCCGGTGGATGCGGATGGTGACGATCCCCAACCAGTCCTCGGTCGCCAAGGCCTGGCAGGAGTTCGACGACGAAGGTCGAATGAAGCCTTCGGCGTACTACGATCGCGTGGTGGACGTCATGGAGGAACTGGTCAAGTTCACCCTGCTGGTGCGTGGGCGCAGCGACTACCTGGTGGACCGTTACAGCGAGCGCAAGGGGGCCATCGAGGCGGCGGCGCTGGCGGCCGCTGCAGGGGTGGTGGAAACTGTTTTTAACGAGGAGGAAAGTGCGTGAACGCGGTCATCTACCACAACCCCAAGTGCGGCACCTCGCGCAACACTCTGGCGATGATCCGCTTCGCCGGGATCGAGCCGGAAGTGATCGACTACCTGGCCCACCCGCCCAGCCGCGCGCGCCTGGTCGACCTCATCAGGGCCGCGGGCTTGAGCGTGCGCGACGCCATCCGGCAGAAGGGCACTCCTTATGACGAGCTAGCATTGGGCGATGCGGCACTGAGCGACGACGCGTTGCTTGATGCCATGCTGGCGCACCCAATACTCATCAATCGTCCTTTCGTGCAAACCGATAATGGCACGCGCCTGTGCCGGCCTTCCGAACTGGTGCTGGATATCCTGCCGAAGCTTCCCGGACCATTCCGGAAGGAAGATGGAGAGTTGGTGGCCGAGCACAGGGGAAGCCCGGCGACCTAGTCTGGGTGCTGGGCCGGGCTGGCCGCCTTTGAGAACAACAGGAGATCCTGCCTCATGCCGACGCTCCATCCCGCAAAAAGCGAAAGTGCGTGGCGTGTCTTCATGGTGTTCCTACGACTGGGACTGACCTCGTTCGGCGGCCCGATCGCCCATCTGAGCTACTTCCGCCTCGAGTTTGTCGAGCGCCGCCGGTGGCTGACGGACCGTAGCTACTCGGATCTGGTGGCCTTGTGCCAGTTCCTGCCAGGCCCAGCCAGCAGCCAGGTTGGGATGGCGCTGGGCTTGGCTCGCGCCGGCTGGCTTGGCCTGCTAGCCGCCTGGGCAGGTTTTACCCTGCCATCGGCCGTACTGATGATCCTGTTCGCATTTGGCGTTGCTCGATACCAAGGCATCCTCGAATCCGGTTGGCTGCATGGCCTGAAGATCGTTGCAGTTGCCGTGGTGGCTCAGGCGGTATGGGGAATGGCCCGGACCCTATGCCCGGACCGTCTGAGGGCAGGGATGGCGCTCGTCGCCGCCGTATTGACGCTGGCACTACCCTCGGTCTTCGGCCAGATGGTGGTGATCATCTGCAGCGGCCTGCTCGGTCGCTGGGCGCTGAAAATCGAGCCTGCCCAGGGCCATTTAGCTTGCAGCTATCCCGTCTCGCGAAGAACGGGCACGGTAGCGCTGATGCTGTTGGTGCTGCCGCTTGTTCTGCTGCCTGTGTGGGTGGTAGCTAGTGGCTCCCCGTTGGCTGTGCTGTTGGAGGGTACGTACCGTGCTGGTGCTTTGGTCTTTGGCGGCGGCCATGTCGTACTGCCGTTGCTGCAGACTGGGGTTGTCCAAAGTGGCACGGTGACCACCGCGGATCTGCTCGCTGGGTACGGTGCGGCGCAGGCGGTGCCAGGCCCTCTCTTCACTTTTGCGGCGTACTTGGGAGCCCTGGCCGAGGGACCGCTGGGTGGCTGGCTTGGAGGCCTTGTGCTATTGGCAGTCATTTTCCTGCCAGCCTTTCTTGTGCTCGTGGGGGCGCTGCCGTTCTGGGAGGCCCTGCGCCACCGAAAGGCTTTGCAAGCTTCGATTGCTGGCGTCAACACCGGGGTGGTTGGGATCCTGCTGGCTGCGTTGTACGACCCGGTGTGGACGAGTGCGATCCATGACCGATGGGATGCAGCGATGGCGCTGGTTGCGTTCGGGCTACTGGCCCTCGCGCGTACACCGCCGATCCTGGTTGTGTTGCTGGCTGCCATGACGACCTGGGCCCTGCCACGGTAACGCCGCCAGGTCAATCAGGCGCGCCTCTGCAGCACAACATAACGTCTGCTTCTGGCCAGCAGCGGTCATTCACAATCCCTCGGTCAAGTCGATTCGCAGGACGCGACCGTGACAGGCCCTAGCTAGAGATATTTTCTCGCGCGGCGATTCTCTCGACCAGTGTATTGATCGCCGCCTCCATGGCGTGGGCAGTCTTGTCGCCGCTCTGGTTGGTGATGACGAAAATGCCAAGGTCATACTTCGGCATGATGTAGATATAGCACTGCGAGCGGGGCACACCACCATGATGGGCATAGTAGGTGCCCTTCAAGCGGTCGCCGCCGACGATGTTCCAGAAATAGCCGATGCTGAACTCGGAATCGAATTCGACGAGAGTACGGTGCGATTCCGTCACGACGGGCCCGCCGGCCAGCTGGAACTTGAGGTACTTCACCATTTCCGGAACGGTCGCCTTTACGTTCCCCGATGCTCCCCAAGGCAACTCCGGCATGGGCGAGGTCGGTACCGCGTTGTCACCGTGGTAGCCGACCGCAAGCCGGGGCGCCTCAGCATCGCCCAGCCTGATTCTGAGGTCCGCCATTGCCGCGGAATCGCGAAAGAATTCGCGTAACAGCGACTCATAGTCGCTCTTGTAAACCGTCTCCAGAATATGCGCCGCCAGTTGGGTTCCAGCACTGGAGTAGGCATAATCCTTTCCGGGCACTTGGTGAATCTCGACGGCATGCAGGTCCCTGAAGAAATCCGCCTTGCCATAGCCGGCGTAAATAGCATTGAGTTCACGAGGCGTACGCTGATCGGTGAAGTCCGCGAGCACCGTGTTCGCGCGTTCCGGCAACATGTTCGGAAGACCGCTCGTATGCGACAGCAGGTGACGGATGCGGATGGGGTCGCCCTTGTACTGCAGGTTCGGATAATCGCCGTGCAGATACTTCCGGACATCGTCGTCCAGCCCCAGCCTGCGCTCCAGGACGGCGTTGGCCATCAGGGTCCCTGCCATGGTCTTGCTCAACGAACCGATTTCGTAGAGGGTCGCGTCGGTCGGAGGGCTCAGCCTGCCGGCTTCCATGTTGCCGCGATGACGGATGAATTCCTGGCCCCGATATACGACTGCGATCGAGGTTGAGTGGAGCAACGGCTGCTGTATCAGTGTTGCGGCCACCTCATCGAGGTCCGCCCCAAGATCCTTTGCCGGCACATGCTCGCCCTTGCAGCCGGCAGCCAAGAGCACGACGGACAATACGAAGTAGTTGAGCCACCGCCCGTTCTGAACAATCCTCGAAATCGCTTGCATGCGTCTGTGCTTGAAGGGTTGTGGCAAGAACTCTCAAGATAGCCGAACACCGAGGGCCGCACACCTGTCCCTGTTCTCGCGGCGGCCGCCGCTGGCGCCAGCCAGAAGGCGTGCGTGTGGACGTCCGCTTCGGGTCGAAAGCACACGTCGTCCCGGGGCTTCGTCGGCATCAATGGGTGGAGTCGTTCGCCCGCGACTGGTAGAACTCGCCGATGCGTCGAACAAACCGCTGCGGGTTCGCACCGGCAAGATTGGTCAGCACGATCACGGCCAAGTCTTCGTCCGGGTAGACGACGAATGCCGCGCGGGCGCCGCCAATGCCTGCGACCTGGCGCGGGCGATCAGCCTTCAACACCGGCCAGCCTAAGGCCCAATCGCTTTTCGCCCCGCTGTTCAGTGGCTCTGGCTGCCACATGCGCTGGACATGTGCATCATCGATCAACTGGTCCTGCGACAGCGCAATGATCCAGCGCGACAGCTCTTCGGCCGTCGTCTGGATTCCGCCACCCGCCCACAGGCTGTAGGGCATTTCATAAATCCAATGCGACAGGCGCTCACCGTCGTCCGGTGCCAGCGAGCCCCGCGGCGACACGCTGTAGATCGTGGCGGCTCCGGCAACCAGGTCATAGCTGTCACCGAACGTGGTGGAGGGCATCCCCGCCACATCGAACTGTCGCTGCGTCACGAATCGCTCGTACGGTTGCCCGCTCAACTTGACGATGATCCGCGACAGCAGGCCGTAGTTGGTCTGGTTGTACGAAAACTGTTCGCCTGGCGATACCTCCAGAGGCCGAGCCTCGACCGCGCTCCATGCCTCCGGCTCCGTCGCACCGCCAAAGGCCCCCTGCGAGTCGATGATCTCCGGAAGGCCTGATGTATGCCCCAGCAGCTGCCGGATCCGCACCCCACGCCAGGTCGCGGGCACATCGTCCAAATAGCGTGACAAGGGGGCGTCCAGGTCCACCCGTCCGTCCTGGACCAGTTGCATCATGGCTACGCCGGTGAACGACTTGGTGGCCGAGTTGATCGGAAACAGCGTCTTGCCGGTAACAGGCACCCGGTTCTCGACATTGGCGAACCCGTAGTTCTCCAGCAGCACTACTTTCCCATATTGCACCACTGCCAACTGGAGGCCCGGAATCCGGTGCTCCTGCATGGCCTGCTGGATGAAGGCCCTGGCCTTGCTGTTGGCTGCCTTAAGAGAACCGGCCGCAAGCGCCTGGGCTGGAAGCCATGCCGACAGGGCAACGGTCAGCAAGGCGGTGCGCAAGAGTGCAGGCAGCATAGATTTCCCTGGGCCAGGTCGTCTGGAAAATGGATTGGCGAGTGCCGACGGAACCGATGCCGGCCGGCAACCTTAGGCCCAGGCACCCGGGCACGACAGTGCAAAGAGTCATGCTCACAATAAGGTGGAGCGCCTGCTGTTCGCCCGCTGTCACATCAACTGCGACTAGCTGAAATCTTTGATCGCCTACCTGGCAGGGTATTCCGCGCACCAGCATCCTGTTCGATCTGATGACTAATGATTCTCAGGACCTGCTGCGGTAACGGTGTACGGCTGCCCCGCTATCACTACTTGATCAGGAAGTCATTCAGTGATTTTCCGCTTGCTACCAGCTCGGCTATCCATCGCGGTTGCCGCCCTCGACCGGACCACGTCTGGCCGCGCACTGCAGGATTACGGTACTTGGGAGCGATCTTGGGCACTGTCGATTTGGCAGACCTCCGATCACCTCGCTTCTTGGCGGTTTCGGAGGGCACGATCACTGAAGCGCCGTACAGTTCCTCTATCGTGTAGCCATGATCCTTGACGTACTTATTGATCTTGGCGCGCATCGCTGTGGCCTTAGGGCGTGACAGCACTTTGGACTGCTGCTTCTCCGCCTGAGCAATCAGTGAGCGAAGTTCCTTGGCCGTAAGGCCGCTGATATCAATAGTCATGAATTCTTCCCCGGTGTCGAGGCCCTAGCCTATGCTCAAATGACATTGCGTGTCACTCCATGTCCACTATGAGTCGCTCAATCTCAGGATCGACTACTAAAAAGTGGATCGTGTTAGCTACTCTCTCACTGCACATGATTTTCACGTGGCATATGGACCTGAGGACTAAAGACGCGCCGTGAGTGATTGCTATGGCGTCGCCAAGAGTTCTTTGAGATCGCCAGTTTGAGGCATTGGATGAATCGACGTTAGACTCAAGCGCTTTCCGTAGCAGATCAGGGAGGCAAGGCGCATAACCGTGAGATCAATTCCCTTCATTGTCGCTGCCGCGTTGGCGGGAACTTCGCTGGCTGCAGATGCTTCTGAGGATAACCTCCATAGAGATCCTTACTTTGATCCAGGAGGCGCCGCCAGGTTCAACTATGGCTGGCTCGACTACGGGCCGTCCAGCCGCCTGCAGCTTGAACTGCTGCGTGCAGACCTTGACGCTGGAACCGGACCGTTCTCCTTTTCTGCCCAGTACCGCTGGTATGATGGCTTCGACGCCGTGCATCACGCGTACGCGGGCTGGCAGTTCTCCGATGCTACCCAGCTGAAGGCAGGTATCCAGCAGATCCCGTTCGGGCTGCTCCCTACCGTATCGCAGAGCTTCTGGTTCGGCTCCGGCTACTACTTGGGCATTGAGGATGATTACGATCCGGGCCTTGTAGTGATTCACCGCACCGGCAGCACGACCTGGCATCTCGGCTGGTTCTCCGGAGACGAATACGGGTCCGGGGCTCGCTATGATCGCTACTCCTTTGATGTCGCGCAGACCGAGGCGTTGCCGTATCGCGAGCGGCAACGACTGCATGCACGCGTGGAGAGTGCGCGCGCCTGGGGCGGCGGCGAGCTGTTGCTGGGCGCATCAGCGTTTGCTGGCAAGGTGCAGAACACTCAGACACGGCGTCACTACGGTCATCAGGGCGCGGCCCTCCATGCACAGTGGCAGCGCGATGGTTGGACCGCGCAGTTGCAGTGGGCGCGGTACCGGTATGACGTGCCCGGAGATCGCATCGCAATGTCGGCGTTCCAATTCCCCTTCCAGGTTGCAGCGCAGGCGGATGTGCCAAGCGCCAACATCGCCTATTCGTTCGGCCAGAAGGGCTGGCTGGATGACATCACCTGCTATAACAACCTCAGCATGACCCGCCCGGTCGGGCACCGCGCGGGCCTTCGTGATTCGTGGCAGAACGTGACCGGTTGCAGCCTGCAGAAAGGCATCATGCTCACCTATGTCGACTGGATCGCTGGCCGCAACATGTGGTTTGCCGGTGGTGATGGTATCGGCATCGACGAGGGAGGACCTTCCCGCTGGCATTCACGGCTGAACTTCAACATCGGCTTCTACTTCTGATCGGCCTCGCGCAAGCCGGAGGCTTCTTCACCCAACAACACGGAGGTATCCATGCAGAGCACGGCTCCGCAACATCCCCCCGTTCGCCAGCGGATTCTTCCGCAGGTGTTCATTCCCACGGCAGCCATCGTCATCGCGCTGCTGGCGCTTGCTGCCATCGTGCCCGATAGAGCCACGCGGTGGTTCACCGCGGCCAAGTCATGGGCTGCCAATGATGCAGGCTGGTTCACCATCCTTGCGGTGGCCGGCTTCCTGGTCTTCGTCGTCGGCGTCGCCATCAGCAGTTACGGCCGCATCAAACTCGGCCCTGACCACAGTACGCCGGACTACAGCTACGGCTCCTGGTTCGCCATGTTGTTCGCTGCCGGCATGGGCATCGGTCTGATGTTCTTCGGCGTTGCTGAGCCCATCATGCACTACGCCACGCCGCCGGTCGGCTCGCCCGAGTCGGCCGCAGCTGCCCGCCAGGCCATGCGCATCACCTTCTTCCACTGGGGCATCCACGCATGGGCGATCTACGCAGTGGTGGCGCTGTCGCTGGCGTACTTTGCCTACCGGCACAATCTCCCGCTGCGTGTCCGATCCGCACTGTATCCGCTCATCGGCGATCGTATCCACGGCCCGTTGGGGCATGCTGTAGACACGTTCGCCGCGCTGGGTACCATCTTCGGCCTGGCCACCTCGCTGGGGCTGGGCGTCATGCAGATCAACGCCGGCCTGAACTACCTGTTCGGCCTGGAGGTCAGTACGCTCGTCCAGGTTGGCTTGATCACCGTCATCACACTGGTGGCGACCGGCTCGGTCGTGGCTGGCCTGGACAGCGGCGTACGCAGGCTGTCCGAGCTCAACATGATCCTGGCGGCAGCGTTGCTGGCCTTCGTGCTGGTCTGTGGACCCACCGTGCACCTGATGCAGGCACTGGTGCAGAACACCGGCATGTACGTTTCCCAGCTGTTCTCGATGACCTTCAACCTTTATGCCTACGAACCCACGGGTTGGCTGGGTGGCTGGACGCTGTTCTACTGGGGCTGGTGGATTGCCTGGTCGCCCTTCGTTGGCATGTTCATCGCGCGCATCTCACGTGGACGCACCGTCCGTGAGTTCGTGGTGGGGGTGTTGCTTGTGCCGCTTGGCTTCACATTCCTCTGGATGACCATCTACGGCAACACCGCGTTGCACATGGTGCGGGCGGAGGGCATCCAGCAGTTGGTGCAGGCGGTCTCAACCGACAGCTCGATGGCGCTCTTCGAGTTCCTGGAGCACCTGCCGCTGACCATGCTGACCTCTTCGCTGGCGGTCATCCTGGTTGCGCTGTTCTTCGTAACCTCAGCGGACTCCGGTGCCCTGGTAATCGACATGCTTACCTCGAAGGGTGAGGAGGAATCGCCGGTCTGGCAGCGGATCTTCTGGGCGCTGCTGGTCGGCGGCCTTGCGATTGCCCTGCTGGTGGCCGGCGGCTTGGAATCATTGCAGGCGGCCACCATTGCCAGTGCGTTGCCATTTACGATCGTCATGATCCTGATGTGCTGGGGACTGCTGAAGGCCATGCATCTGGATGCAACCAAGCGCTCGATCCTGCGCGAGGCACGTATCTTGCCGGGTACCAGCGAGGATTGGCGGGCGCGCCTGCGCCTGCTGGCGCACAATCCGTTGAAGATCGAGGTGACCGGCTTCATCGAGCAGCGTGTCATCCCAGCATTGGAAGAGGTTGCGGCTGAGCTGCGCAAGCAGGATCTGCCGGTCCAAGTCTCCAAGGGGGAGGATGGTCGTGCGTGGCTGCAGGTTGGCCATGGCGAGGAGATGGACTTCTTCTACTCGGTACGGCCCCAGCCCTATGAGCCGCCGACGTTCGCCCTGCAGGATCCCCGTCGGCCGGTCAGCGAGGGTACCCGTCATTACCGTGCGGAGGTCTATCTGCGGGAGGGCGGGCAGGACTACGACGTCATGGGATGGACCAAGGTTCAACTCATCCACGATGTGCTCGATCAATACGAGCGCCACCGTCAGTTCCTGGACAAGGTGCGCTCGTAGAATCTGCACACAGATGCCGCCCGGAGTAGCGGCATCTGCCTTGGGTCGGGCATGACCCTGCGTTGACGTGGCCTCGGCGCCCGGCCGTGCTATTGATGGTCGAACTTCCCAGGAAGTAGCCCATGCTCACCAGATTGAGGCTTGCAGCCAGCAAAGTTACAAAGCGGATGTGGTTCCGCTCGACCCTGTATGGCGCCCTAGGCATCATCACGGCGTTGGCGGGCGCGTTCCTGAAGTTCCTCATTCCCGTCGGCCTTGCCGCACGGATCGGCGCAGATTCCGTCGGCAATATTCTTGGCATTCTTGCCGCGTCGATGCTGACGGTAACCACCTTCTCGCTGTCCACCATGGTCTCGGCATACGGGTCCGCGTCCAACAGCGCCACCCCGCGCGCGGCCCGCCTGCTGATCGAAGACACCCGGGCCCAAGGTGCGCTGGCCACCTTCATTGGTGCCTTCCTGTTCTCGATCGTGGGCCTCATCGCGCTCAGCACCGGCATCTACGGAGATAGCGGCCGGCTTGTACTGTTCGGGGCAACCATCGCGGTCATCATCGTCATCACAGTGACGTTGCTCCGGGCTATCGAGCAGTTCTCACGCTTTGGCCGCGTCGGCGAAACCATCGATCTGGTGGAGCGGGCGACCCAAGTGGCAATGAAGCGCCGCGCCGAGGAGCCTTCGCTCGGCGGAGCCAGTGCGGTTCGGGTAGGAGAGGGGGCGGTGCAGCTGGTCGGCGATCAGGTGGCCTACGTTGAACACGTGGATGTCGGGCGGATCAACGCCATTGCGCAGGAACATGATCTACGCGTTCATCTGCTCTGCCAGCCGGGTACGTTCGCAACCCCAACCCGTCCGTTGATAGCCATCGAGGGAAATCTACTTCCTGAAGTACAGAGTGAAGTGATCTCAGCCATTTCCTTTAGCGACGCGCGCTCCATCGAAAATGACCCACGGTTCGGGCTGGTCGTGCTTGCGGAAATTGCCCAGCGAGCCATGTCACCTGCGGTGAACGACCCTGGGACCTGCATCGACGTCATCGGGACATGTGTCAGGCTGCTCTGTGCATGGTCCAGCCACGCAGGGGACGCTGCGACAGGCGAGGTGCTGTATCCGCGCGTGCACGTGCAGTGTCTCGACGTACGCGACATGTTTGAGGACGCGTTCACTCCGATTGCCAGGGATGCCGCCGCGTCCCTGGAGGTCAGTATCCGGCTGCAGAAGGCCTTCGCAGCGTTGGCAGGGTCCTCGAATGAAGCGACAAGAGTCGCATCACAGGCGCATGCCCGCATCGCGTTGGAGCGCGGCCTATTGGCCATGGATTTCGAAGCTGATCGCGAGGCGCTTCGAGCCGTCGCATCTTATTTGACTCTGGAAGATGTGGACCACCGTTCGTAGTGTCTTCCTATCAAAGCCTTTGAAGCGCTGCGCTGGCTATCAGTGCTCGGCTGTGGTCTGGAGCACATCCGGTCAGCTCACCTTCCACAGCATGTATGCGGCGGTAATGAAGATCAGTACTGCAAATACCGTGTTCAGAGCTCCACGATAGTTGGCAAGCTTCGTCGAAATTGCTGCTCCTGCAGTACCGCCAGCCATCCCGGCAACGACGAACACTGCCGCGAGCTTCCAGTTGATCAGGCCTGCATGCGCGTAGTTCAGTGCGGTGGTCATGCCGAATGCGGCGACGGCGAGGAGCGAGCTTCCGACTGCGGCAATGATCGGCATTCCCGTCGCGGCCACAAGTGCGGGCACGATGAGGAAACCTCCGCCAATGCCAAAGAAGCCAGAAAGCCCACCGGCAGTGGCGCCCAGCCCAATCAGTGCGGGTGCATTGCGCCTGCCGAGCCGAGCGTCCGCGAAGCCAAGCGTGTTGCGCCTGCGAAGCATGGCGATGCCGACAATGACCATGACCACAGCAAACAGAGCCAGCAGTCTCTTGCCGTCGAACGCCTTGCCCAAGCTGGAACCCAGGTAGGCGCCCGCGATCCCCGCCAAGGCGAAGACCGAGGCACAGGGCCAGCGAACATTCCCTTTACGGGCATGCATCACCAGATTCGACACCGCATTGACCGCCACTGCCAGGGCGCTGGTGCCGATAGCCACATGCGGATCTTCCACCCCGACCACGTAGAGCATCAGTGGTACCGCAAGGATGGATCCGCCCCCACCAACCACGCCAAGGACGAAGCCGACCAGGACGCCAGACAGGCCGCCCAGCACCCACTGCAGCATAGATAGCGTTTCCATATGTCAGTCGGCGGACGCCGGACCTTGCTGCAGCCGTGTTGCGATGGAGGAAAGGTCGTAGCCTGCGTCCGAAGCAACAGACAGGACGTCAGCAAATGCCGCTCCATTGTGAACGACTTCCGACAGCGCCCACAGCATCGCAGCACGGGTGCCGGTTCTGCAGTACGCGACAACAGGGCGTGGCAGCGCGTCGATCAACTTGGCAAAGGTATGCACCTGATCATCGGTAATAACACCAGGCACTACCGGAAGATAGGCAAACTGCATGCCCGCCTGGTCGCAGGCAGCCTGCAGCGCATGGTGACTGGGCTGCTCCGGCTGTTCGTCGTCGGGCCGGTTGCAGATCACGCTCGCAAAGGCCTGCTCCTTCAGGGCTTCAATGTCCTTTGGCAGGAGCTGACCGGACACCTTGAGGCTGGCAGAGAGTGGCTTGAGGTTCATGGTTGTCCCGTAGTTGCGGTGGGGCGATGAATGAGGCCATGCAGGAGCACGCCAGCGATCATTGCCGTGGCAAAGATGATCGCGAAGGGCTGGCCGGTTCCCAGCAACGCGATGGCCGGGCCGGGACACACTCCGGCCAGTCCCCAACCCAGGCCGAATATCGCCGCACCGATGACCAGGCGCCGATCGATGATGCGAAGGGTGGGAATGTGCAGCGATGCGGCAAGCAGTGGTGTTCCTCGGGCGCGTATCCACAGGTAGGCTGCGCCGGAAGGAATCAGTGCGCCCAGCATGACCAGCGCCAGGGAGGGGTCCCAGGCGTCGCTCACATCCAGGAAAGCAAGCACGCGGGCTGGGTTGGCCATATCGGATACGACCAGGCCCAATCCGAAGAGTGCGCCGCACAGGAACGCGGCAAGACGGATCATGCCGGGCCTCCGGTCGCAATCTGTACCAGGGTTGCCGTGGCCATGCCCACGAGCATGAACACGCAGGTCGCCACCACCGAACGCGGCGATGCCCGGCCTAGTCCGCAGACACCGTGCCCACTGGTACAGCCAGCGCCAAGGCGAGTTCCGTAACCCACCAGCAGTCCGGCAATCACCAATACCACTGCTCCGTTTGCGGAGAGCGCCGGCAGGGGTATGGGCCTGGCCACCATTGCCAAGCCTGACGCCAGGGCAAGTCCCGCCAGGAACAGGGCAGCACTGCTGCGTCCGCCGTCACCCGGCATGCCCAGTGTCCTGGCAAGCAGACCCGAGATGCCAGCAACGCGCCCGAGAAGGAGTAGATAGGCTCCGGCCGCTGTTCCGATCATCGCACCGCCAGCGAGCGGCCAATACCAGGCCAGATGAGAGAGCGTCATAGCAGGTCCACCGGCAGCTTGAGGTAGCGCACGCCGTTTTCTTCGGGTTCGGGCAGATGGCCGGCGCACATGTTGACCTGCACTGACGGCAGGATCAGCCGTGGCATCGGAAGCGTGGCATCACGAGCCTCCCGCAGTTCCACGAACATGGCTTCACTCACGCCCTCGTGCACATGCATGTTTGTTGTCCTTTCGGCACCGATGGTTGTTTCCCATGCGAAATGGTCCCGGCCGGTGGCTTTGTAGTCATGGCACAGGAATACGCGGGCGGCGTCGGGCAGGGACAGCAGGCGCTGGATCGAGCGATACAACTGGCGCGCCGAGCCACCTGGAAAGTCGCATCGGGCGGTGCCGTAGTCCGGCATGAACAGCGTGTCTCCAGGAAATACGGCGTCGCCGATCACGTACGCCAGACAAGCCGGGGTATGGCCTGGCACGTGCAGCGACATCGCGTGCAGATTACCGATGCGGAAGGAGGCACCGTCGGCGAACAGGCGATCGAACTGGCTGCCATCCCGCTTGAATGCAGTGCCGGCGTTGAAGACCTTGCCGAAGGTTTCCTGGACTGCGGTGATGTGTTCGCCAATAGCCAGCGCGCCTCCCACCTGCTCCTGCAGCCATGGAGCCGCGGACAGGTGGTCGGCATGCGCGTGGGTTTCCAGCAACCATTGCACCTGTAGGCGCTCGGCCCGCACGTAGTCCACCAACGCCGATGCGGAGGCAGTGGAGGTGCGGGCTGCGGCCATGTCGAAGTCAAGGACGCTGTCGATGATGGCGCACGCTGAAGAAGATGGATCGCGTACGACGTGACTGGCAGTGAAAGTGGCAGGATCGAAGAAGGTCTTTACATGAGGCGAGGGGAGCAGGCCGGCACGGGCATCGTTGACGACGCGGACAGCCTGCTCCAAGGGGGCGTCTACCGCTACGGATTGGTTCACGACTGGCTCCGGGGGGATTGGTTGCTTAATCATTACATAGTTACATAAGGTGTGAAACTATAGAAGCATGCTAGACTGGGCGCCTTCCCCATGGTGTTTGCATCACATCACCCGGCCAAGTTGCCCTTACCCGTGACCAGCCCCCCATTCAGCCCGTCAGACCTAGCCACGATGAAGGAGCGCGTGCCCGAAGTGGCCGAGTTGCTGCGCTTCATGGCCACTCCCTCCCGCCTGTTGCTGCTGTGCCAGCTCGCGCAAGGTGAAATGACGGTGAGCGGACTGGAGGACGCCACCGGCATCCGACAGCCGGCGCTCTCCCAGCAACTGGCCGAACTCCGCCAACGAAAGCTTGTAGCGACCCGACGGGAATCGCGGTCGATCGTCTACCGCATGGCAGACCCGCGCGTTGCAGCACTGCTGGGCGCGATGCATGGGATCTTCTGTGCGGACGATACATCAACTTGAAGTGGCCTAAGGCGTCTAGAAGGGACGGGCTAGACTCACTGACCTAGGGGAATTTAGGCCATCGGCGTAGTCTGCCCCAAAACCAATTGACCGCAGCAGGCTCGAGGTCTGCTGCGGCCTAGGGATGTTTATCAGGGATGGGGTGGATGTCTGCTTATGGCCGCTCCTCGACCTTCGATGGGCAAGGAGCGACCCTTATGGACTCAGACATCAGTCTGCTCGGCAATCTCTAAGGCATCATCGACCTCGATGCCTAGGTAACGCACGGTGCTCTCGAGCTTCGTGTGCCCAAGCAATACTGGACAGCCCTGAGGTTTCGCGTCCTGCGGTAGATCAACGAAGCTTTTGTCCTGCGCATCGTGTGCGTGCCATAGGAACCCGACTCGAGACCAGCTTCCTCAACCCAGCGGTGGACAATCCTGGCGTACTGTCTCGTCGAAAGCTGGGGCGAGTCCGACCCGTGGGTCGCGAACAGGAAGTCCGAGGCCTTCAGGTCAGCATGAGTGATCCAGGCCTGTACAGCCTCGCGAGTCGATTGGGTAATTTCGAACTGGACAGGGCGACCGGTCTTCTGTTGCATCACCATAGCTCGCGAAGCCATCTGCCTGCCGTGAGATACATCGGACACCCGGAGTTTCACCAAGTCGCAGGCGCGGAGCTTGGAGTCAATTGCCAGATTGAATAGGGCTAGATCTCGAACCTTGTGGCCAAGCTGAAGTCTGATCCGGATGGCCCAGATATCTTTCAGCTTGAGCGGCGCCTTCTGACCGATCAGCTTTCCCTTGTTCCAGGGCTCGTGGGGCTGGTGTGTGTGAATAATTGCCATGACCTACTCCTGTTGAAGGGGGGTGGTCAGGCTTCGCCCGAGCCTAGAAGCAAGGCGTGATGCGACCGGAAGCGGACGCCTTGCCCGGCGGCTTCCGGGAGGCATCTGTCTTAGAGAAACGCTGTCTCTAGCAGTCCACCGGAGAGATAGATGCTCGACACTGCCTCGAAATCTCTGGACGCCACGGCTAGCGATGCCAGCTTCTGGCATGAAGCAGCCGTGAGATTCAACAGGGGCGAGGGCGACAGCGTACGGCCCGTGGCGGACGAAACATCTGGCGATGTCGAGCACTACTGGTCCTGAGTCGCTAACGCCAACGGCATGCTTCGTTCGACTTCCAAGGCCGCGAACCTTCGTAGGGCACCTAAAGGGTCTCCTTACTTGTTAAGGACCGACAAGTTTGGACCGACGTCAGGGCGGTGCTTGCCTCCTTGGCCGTTGGCTAGGGCCAAGGAGCCGCGGACGTCAGCTCTGCCCCTGAACCACTGCAACCATAGGTTTCCAGCTCTTGCGCAACCATAGGTTCAGCAAAAGCGCAAACCTATGGTTGCCCGTCTACAAGGTGGCGCTTACCGAGTTCCCTGAACGGGAGCCTTATTTATACACCAGTCAGTTCAATATTCAGGGTCGATTAGACCCCCTAACGGATAATTCACACCTGTCGACTGCCTCTTCTCTCTCCCCCTCCCGGGAGGCGGTCGACGAAACCAAAATAATTAAAGGTGTGTCCCGATGAACAAGAATTCGCTGCTCGCCCTGGGTCTTCTGGCTGCTCTGCCGTTCGCTGCATCGGCAACCGATGGCCTGTCGTACAACTACGTTGAAGGCGGCTACGTGAACACCGATGCCAAGGGCGGCGACGCCGATGGCTGGAAGGTGAAGGGTTCCGTGGCGGTGCACCCGAACTTCCACATCTTCGGCGACTACAGCGCGCAGGAGACAGACAAGTTCAAGAATGACGTCGACCAGTGGCGCATCGGCGCCGGCTACAACTATGGCATCGCACCGAACACCGACCTGGTGGCCCGTGTCGCGTACCAGAAGTTCGACATGAAGCATGGCCTGGACTTCAACGGCTACTCCACCGAGGTTGGCGTGCGTACCGCGTTCAACCCGTACGTGGAAGGCTACGTGATGGCCGGCTACGAGGACTACACCAAGAAGCACGGTATCAACCCGGACGGCGAGTTCTACGGCCGCGTCGGCGCCACCGCCAAGTTCAACCAGAACTGGGGCCTGAGTGGCGAAGTGAAGCTGGCCAAGGCTGGCGACCGCGAGTGGTTCGTGGGCCCGCGCTTCACCTGGTAACAAACGCCTGTCGTTAGTGCGTGTTGTGCTGGCGTGTGACTCTCTCTCTCTCTCTCCCACACGCCAACCGAAGCCCGGCCTCGCGCCGGGCTTCACTTTTATGGGCCCTGTAGCGCGACAATGCGGCATGGGCGACTCTTCCCACCTCGCAGGTACTGGCACGGCCTACCAGGAGCATCCGGCGCCTGCGCCGCTGCGCGGCCACTTTGGTCAGCTGTGGCAGAGCCAGCTTCCTGCCGATGCCGATGGGCACATCACCGTACTGCCCGATGGTTGCGTGGATATCCTCTGGCGCGACGGTGCGTTGTTCGTGGTCGGCCCGGACCGTGTGGCCGCGCACCCGGCGCTGGCACCCGGTGCGCAGGTGCTGGGGGCACGCTTCCGTCCCGGCCAGGCATTGGCCGCGCTGGGCCTACCCTTGGCCGAGATCATCGGCCAGGCCGTGCCACTGGCCGATCTGAAGGGCGCGTGGGCGATCAGGGCTGCAGCCTCCATTGGTGACACCGCGCCTGCACAGCGCCTGCAGCGAATGGCGCACTGCCTGCACCAGCATATGAGTGCGGCCGCGCTCGATACTCCGGCGCAGCGCGCCCATGTCCTGTTCCAGGCGCTCGCAGCTGGTCACGCCACGCTGGATACGCTGGCGGCGCACTTGAGCCTGAGCCCGCGCAGCCTACGGCGTTTCAGCCAGTCGCAGTTCGGCTACGGCGCCAAGACGCTGGAGCGGATCCTGCGCCTGCAACGTTTTCTTCGCCACAGCCGCGCGCAACCGCAGCACTCGCTGGCGATGCTGGCCGCCGAGGCCGGCTATGCCGACCAGGCACATCTCAGCCGCGAGGCACGCGAGCTTGCCAGCATGACAGCACGCGAGCTGCGCCTGGAATGGGGCCGATGATGGCCGTTTCGTTCAAGACCGCGGTGCCGCGCTGATTGAAGCTGGGGCTCCCACCCAGGAGCCACGTCATGAGCCATGCCGCTACTCACGATGCCGAACGCCGCATCGACAACATTGAATTCAACGTCGCCGACATCGCCCGCAGCAAACGCTTCTACGGCGAGGTGTTCGGTTGGCACTTCACCGACTACGGACCGGCCTACACCGAGTTCGACGATGGCCGCCTGAAAGGCGGCTTCGTGGCCGACGCGCCGGTGCGTGCCAACGGCGGGCCGCTGGTGATCCTCTACTGCGCGGACCTGGCCGATGCACAGCAGCGTGTGGCTGCCGCTGGGGGCGAGGTAGTGCAGGCGGTGTTCGCCTTCCCCGGTGGCCGCCGCTTCCAGTTCCGCGATCTGGATGGCTACGAGTTGGCGGTCTGGAGTGATGTGGATTGAGGTCTTCGTACCTTCGCTGGTGGACGGAACGAGAACCGCTCCGTCCCCGGTCAGTCGGTTCCGCTATGATCGCCCGCACATCGCCACAGGCGATGCACCCGTCTCAAGCCAGCAGGAACTGCCGTGAACTCCCAGCCCGCACCGATCACCGCCCTCAACCACACGCTCGACAACGAGCCGCAGCAGATCACCGCGCCACTGACCCATTCGGCGGCATTCCTGGTGCTGAAGGTGAAGGATGACGAGGCGTCGATCGCCAAGGCGCGCGAGGTACTGGCCAGCACCGATGACCTGATCAAGAACACCGCCATCCGCGAGATCGAGCGCACCTTCACCTGCAACGTGGCCATCGGCCACCGCGTGTGGCAGCCGCTGGTCGGCACCACGCCGCCGCGTGAGCTGCAGCCGTTCCGCGAGATCAAGGGCGCGACCCACACCGCCGTATCCACGCCCGGCGACCTGCTGTATCACATCCGCGCACGCACGATGGACCTGATCGTGGCGTTCGAGCGCAACCTGCTGATGGCCTTTGGCGATGCGGTGGAGACGGTCGATGACGTGGCCGGCTTCCGCTACTTCGATGGCCGCGACCTGCTCGATTTCGTCGACGGCACCGCCAATCCGGAAGGGCTGTCGCTGCCCGAAGCCACCATCGTGGGCGAGGAAGACCCGGAGCATGCCGGCGGCAGCTACGTGGTGGTGCAGAAGTACCTGCACAATCTTGATGCCTGGCGCGCACAGAAGACCGAAGCGCAGGAAGCGATCATCGGCCGCACCAAGCACGACAACATCGAGCTGGATGACGCACCGGCGGATGCGCAGAAGTCGCACAAGACGCTGTGCACCATCGAGGATGCCGACGGCGAGCACGAGATCCTGCGCGACAACATGCCGTTCGCCAATCCGGGCCGTGGCGAGTACGGCACCTACTTCATTGGTTACACCCGCCGCCTGTGGGTGATCGAGAAGATGCTGGAGCGCATGTTCATCGGCAATCCCGCGCCGCTGCACGACCGCATCCTCGATTTCTCCACCGCAACCACCGGCGTGACCTTCTTCGCGCCCTCGCGCAAAGTGCTGGCCGACCTGGGCGATTGATCGCGCTGGGCAGCGGCGACCGCCATCTGCCTGTCATCTACCGCCCCGACCATCTGCTGTTGGATGCGAGTGCAGGAGGCAGGCGATGACGATGGCAAGGAACACAACCGGCGCACGCCGCTGGTGGCGGCCGCTGGCCGCGTTGTTCGGTGCGCTGGCACTGGGGAGCGCCGCTGTGTCCGCACAGGAAGCCCCTGCGCACTGGATGGCCTACGCCACCGCCGTGGGTGGCCAACTGCAGCAGCGCCTGCAGCAGGAGCAGGACCCGCAGGCGCAGCGCGTGCTGGAATGGCTGCAGGCACACCCGGACACGCCCACGCCGCTGCAGGTGAGCGTGTGGATCGCGGCGGATGGCCGTATCTCGAAACTGGAATTCGACAGCCTGGGTGACGCCCGGGTCGACGCCGACCTGCGCGCGACGCTGCAGGCGGCGCCGCTGCAGGCCGCACCGCCTGCCGACATGCGCCAGCCGCTGCGGTTGGGTCTGGTGCTTGACCGGTAGATCCACGCCATGCGTGGATGGGCCTACCGGTGATCCTTCAGCCACGCATGGCGTGGCTCTACTGTGCATGGCCAGCGCACAGCCCGGCCATCCGCATCAACGCACCGGCGCCACCTGCGGTTCACGCGCGGCCGCACTCCATGCGCGCAGGCCGAACACGGCCAGGCCGAGGAAGAACACGTACAGCGCGGCGGTCACGTGCAGCGACTTGAACAGGTACGCACCCACGTAGACCACGTCCACCGCGATCCACACCCACCAGCAGGCCACGTGGCGGCGCGCCTGCCACCACTGGCCGACCAGGCTCAGCGAGGTCAGCATCGCGTCCAGCCAGGGCAGTGCGGCATCGGTGAAGGTGTGCATGGCCGCACCCAGCGCCACGCCACCACACAGGCCGATGGCCAGGTCGCGCAGCAGCTTGCCGCGCGCCAGCGGCACGATGCGGATGCTGCCCTCATCGACGGCATGCTGCCGCCAGTTGAGCCAGCCGTAGACCAGGAAGCCACCGAAGGCGACCTGCAGCAGGGTATCCGAGTACAGCTTGGCCTCGGCGAACACCAGCCCGTACAGCGTCACCGACAGCAGGCCCACCGGCCACGCCGCCAGCCGGCGCCGGGCCATCAGCCAGACGCCGAGCACACTGAACAGTGCGGCGGTCCACTCCAGCATCACGCCGCTCACAGCGCGAACGTCACCGACAGGCGGGCCTGTCGCGGTGCGCCGGGGAACAGGTAGTAGTCACCGCCGCTGCTGCCGGTATCGCGCCAGTAGAAGCGGTTGAACACGTTGTCCACCGACAGGTTCCAGGTCACCGCACGCTCGTGCAGGCGATGCTGGAAGCGCAGGCCAGCATCGAACACCGAGTAGTCCGGTGCGCGCACGCCGCCGTCGGCACGTGCGACGTTGGCACCGGCATAGCGCCAGCCGCCGGTGACATCCAGGCCCTGCACGAACGGCAGCGCGTAGGCCACGTGCACGCTGGCCCGTACCTTCGGCACGTTCACCAGCTGATGGCCTTCATAGGCCGGCGTGCCGGTATCGCGCGCGCGCGCCTGCAGCACGCTGGCGCTGGCGACGATCTGCAGCGCGTCGGTCAGCTGCCCATTGGCGGTCAGCTCCAGGCCGGTGTGGGTCTGCGTGCCTTCCTCGACGAAGGTGTAGCCGAGGTCGCTGCTGTCGGGCTTGGCGTACTGGTACGGCTGCGAGATGCGGAACACGGCTGCGCCCAGGGTCAGCGCCTCGACCGGCACGTACTTCACGCCCACCTCCAGCTGGCGCGACTGCACCGACGGCAGGAAGGTGTCGGCATTGCTGGTCCAGAACGGCGCTTCCTGGCCCAGTGAAATACCGCGCACGTAGCTGGCATAGGCGTTGAGCTGGTCGGTGGCCTTCCATACCACGGCGGTCTGCGGCAGGAACCGCGACAGGCGGCTGTGCCGCTGCGGGGTGCCACGCTTGTCATAGGCACGCTCATCGAGGCGCACGAAGCGGCCACCGGCCAGCCACTGCCAGTCATCGCCGAAGCTGATCCGGTCCAGCGCGAAGAACGCGGTCTGGCGGCTGTCCAGGCGACGTGCGGACGGTCCCGGCATCTTCGGCGACGGCTCAAACACCGGCACAGGTGTTTCGTGGATGTTGCTGGTGCCGACGTACTCGTTGACGCTCGGGCGCTTGTCCACGGTGCGGCGGAAGTAGTCGGCACCGAGGGTCAGCTCGTGGCCGATGCTGGCGGTCTCGAAGCGGCCACGCAGTTCGGCGCGCGCCTGCTGGTTGCGGCGGGTATCGTCCGGGCTGCGGTAGTCGTAGACGTCGTAGTCGCCGTTGGGAGCGAAGTAATTGCCCGGCACGCTGCCATCGGCGCACTGCGTGGCGTAGTAGCAACCGTAGGCGAAGGCGACGTTGTCATCGATCACCGAGCGGCTGTGGCCAACCGACACGCGGGACTGCCAGGCGTCGTTGAAATCGTAGGTGTGCAGGGCGGTGATGTTGGTGCTGGCGATATCCACCGGACGCTGCCACGGCTGGTAACCCAGCAGGTGTTCGCGGTCGACACCGCGCGGCAGGTCGCGCGCGCCCAGCAGCTGGTAGCCGGACACCGAGCGCTGCGAGCTGGTCTGGTAATTGGCATCCACTTCCAGCTTGCCGCGTTCGCCGATCAGCCAGTCGGCCGCGAGCGAGTAGAAGTTGCGGCGGCCATCGGCGTGCTCGACATAGGAATCGCTGGAATCCCACGCGGCATTCAGGCGCAGGCCGAAACGCGGGCTGATCCAGTGGCCGACATCGACGGCGACGTAGCGCGAGCCTTCCGAATCGGTACCGAGCGTGGCGGTGCGCACTTCGGCCGGGCGCTTGCCGATGTAGTTGATGATGCCGCCGGGCGCCATCACGCCTGCGGCCAGGCCGGCTTCACCCTTGAGGATCTCCACCGACTGCACGTTCTCCAGCGCCAGGCGCTGTTCGCCGGCGATGGACAGGCCGTTGAAGCGGTAGCCGGTGGCGGCGTCCAGTGCAAAGCCACGGATGGCGATGTTCTGGTAGTAGCCCACCGGCGCATACGCATCACCCAGCGAGGCATCGTTGCTGGCCAGCTCGGACAGCGAACGCACCTGGCGGCGGTCGAGGTAATCGCGCTCGAGCACGTTCACCGACGCCGGCGTGTCCTTCCAGCTTCCACCACCGAAGGCATTCACGCGCGAGGTATCGGCTTTCGGTTTGCCGGCCTCCACGCGCACCGCCGCCAGTTCGGTCGGCGAGCGTTCGGCACCGGTGGCAGTCGCGTCGGTGGCAGCGTCGGCCTCGCGGGCATGCAGCGGCAGCGCGGCGCAGAGGGCGAGGGAGAGCAGGGTGGGGCGCAGGCAGCGGTTCATTCGGTTCGTCTTCGGACAACAAGGGAGACGAAGCGACGGCGCGCAGGTGCACCGGCCCATGACGGGGGTGTGGCTGCGGCTCAAAGCTCCCTACGCCGGTGCAAACCGGATCAGGTTCCAAGGGACTCTCTCAGCCTGGCAGATCCAGGCACCCCCGCTTCAGGTGACCATTTCACTACAAATGGTACGGATTTGCGAGCCGGCGTCCTTCAGGCTGCCGCGTGCAGCGCCTGCAGCAGTGCCTGTCCCGGCGCGCTGTGGAACCACGCCGGATGCCCCAGCATGAAGGGCTGCCACGCCACGTCGGCATTCGCGGTCGAGCCGGTGACGCCTTCGAAGTACTCCACTTCGGACAGTGCGAAGTCGAAATGGACCATCGGCAGCAGGTCGGCCAGCAGGTGCACGCGTGCCGCCGACAGCGGCAGTACCTGGCGGTAGCCGTCGAGCAGGGCCAGCGCGATATCGATGCGCACCGCCTCCATGCCGCGCTCCAGCTCCAGCCACGCCACGGCGTTGCGCTCGATCGCGGTGGCGAGGTCGAACAGGGCGCTGGTGGGCGAAGCCAGGCCGAAATCCAGCACGGTGCTGACCCGCCCGTCGCGCCACAGCAGGTTGGAGACATGCCAGTCGTTGTGCGCCCACAGCCGTGGCTCGTCGCGCAGGCGCTCGGCCAGGCCGGTGTGCCACGGCAGTACCTCGCGCTGCAGCTGCGCTTCCCATGGAATGCGCGCGAGATAGCGGGCCAGGCCAGGGCGCTCGTGCAGCCCTGCCTTGATTGCGGCGATCGGATCGTCGGCGCGGATCAGGTCGTCGCGCGCGACCAGCAGGTGGGTGCTGCGCTGGGGCGCGTGGTAGCTGGCGGCGACGCGGTGCAGCTGGGCCAGCATGCGCCCGGCTTCGCGGGCCTGCGCGGCATCGGTCAACAGTGACCACGACACAGCATCGCGGTACAGGTCCTCGCCGACGCCAATCGCATGCAGCTCGAAGGTCCATTCGCCATGCTCGACGGCGCTGTGGCCATCGGCCGCGGCCAGCACCTGCACCACCGGCACGCCCGCTGCGGCGAGATGGGCGATGAAGCGATGCTCTTCTTCCAGGCAGGCCGCGCTGCGCACGCTGTGGTGATGGCGCTTGACGAACACCGCGCCGTCCTCGCCGCCGACGATGGCAGCGGCCGACAGCGGCCGTGGGCTGTGCCAGCGGGGCTGGCTGTGTTCGTCCAGCTGAGGGTAGCGCTGGCGCAGCCACGCAATGTCCGCCGCGCTGATCGGTGGCCAGTCGGCAGCAACCTCGTCGTTGTTGAGGCCCTGCACGCGGTGGGAGGAAGACGTCATGCCGAAGCCCCAGTGGGGAAAGTCACATCCAAGGCTGCGCATTCAACGCCATGCACGCGGCCAACGCAAACGGGCGGGTCATCGACCCGCCCGTCCGTGCATCGGCATGGGAGATGCCGCGCTGCTTACCAGCCGCGATGGCGACCGCGATCGTGGTAGTAGCGGTTGTCGTAGTAGCGCTCGCGCTGCCAGCGACGGTCGTCACCGCGGTCGTAGTAGCCGCTGCGGTAGTAGCCACGGTCGTAACGGCGATCATAGCGGTCGTCGTAACGACGATTGTCGTAGTAACGACGGTCGCGGCGGTCGGAGGTGGTCAGGTTGCCGATCGCGCCGCCGGCCACGGCACCACCGACGGTGGCCGCAGGATCGCCGTTGGAGAGCAGGTTGCCGGCCACGCCACCGACCACGGCGCCGACCAGGGTGCGCTTGTCCTTCCTCGACATCGCGCTGGCATCGCTGACCACGGCGACACCGGCAACCAGTGCCAGGGCCATCGCCAGACCACGGAAGCTGAGTGTGGAAGTACTGAGCATGTTCGTTCTCCTGAGAGGTGCATGCCACGCTGGGCAGGGAGGGCGCGGGCGCCCCGGCTGCCGTGGAGACCACGCTGGCGTTCCAACATTGCCGGAACATTGCCTGGCCCACCGTGCGGCTTGCGCATTCATCTAGCGGCAGGCGGCATGAAGCAAGGCTGAAAGCGGCCTCGGCCGCTCAGCTGGCAGAAAGGGAAAAGGCCACGCGGACGTGGCCCTCCCTTCTCTGCCAAGGCGCTGCGGGCTTAGACGCCCATCGCCTTCTGCGTCTGGCGGGCCTGTTCCTGCTGCGCGTCCTGCTGCTGGTGCAGCACGTTCGGCGCGCCCTGCACGGCACCGCTGCTGAGCGCGATGCTCTGCTCGCTGGCGGCGCGGGTCTCCACCGCGACACGGCTGGCCGCCGGGTCACCGATCGTGCCCTGCACGGCAAACAGGCGTTCACCGTTCGGGCTGGGCACCACCGAGTCGATGCGCTGCAGGCCGGCGGCGTGGGCTTCCCTGGTCAGGGCCGCTGCGGTGCTTTCCAGCGCGTGGCGATCCTTGAAGGTGCCCGCCGGCATCAGCTCCAGCCCCTTGCTGGCCTGGATGAACAGCGGATTGCGCGGGTGCCGCTCGTCGTTCAGCAGCGGGCGCTCGCGAGCCTCCCTGATCGCCTCCAGGGTCTTCGCGCCGACGACGCCGTCAGCGACCAGCCCGTTGTCCTTCTGCAGCTGGCGCACCGCCGCGTCGGTGTTGCGGCCGAAGCGGCCATCCTCGACCAGCGGCTTGCCATCGGCCCCGACGTAGCCCAGGTGGCCCAGCTGCTCCTGCACCGTGCGCACGCCCTCGCTGTGTGCGCCCTGCTTGTACAGTTCGGCGTGCGGGGTGGCAGCGGCCTTGTGCTCGGCGGCAGGCTTGCCCTGGGTCTGCTCATGCGACTGGGTGCGGCTTTCCAGCAGGTCGCGCGCCTTGGACAGCGGATCGGAGGCGTACAGCTTCCAGTTCGGGTGGTCCTTCACCTGCTTGAGGTAGTCCTCGACGGGCATGGTGTGCACGCCTTTGCTGCCGGTGGACTGGCTGATCAGCAGCTTGTCGGTGTTGGGGTCGCGCACCACCATCACGATGTGGTCGATGCCGTTCCAGTGCTCATGGCGGGTCCTGGCCGTATCCAGGCCGATGATCATGCCTTCCTTCAGCGCATCCGGCTTCAGGATCGCGTCCCGGTCCAGCAGCACGCCGGACTGGTCGAACGCCTTGCGCACGATGCCGCCGGAACCCAGGTTGCCCAGGTCGATGCGATCGGCCTTGCTGAACACCGCATGCCCGGCCTTCTGGTTGATCTCGTCCATGGTCCGGTTCTGCAGCGTGCCGACCCAGCCGGAACAGTCGATGTAACCCTGCTCAACGTTCTTGCCGGTCTTGCCCGGTACGTACAGCGCGTGACCCGGAATGTTGATGGCGTACTTCACGTGGTCGTACTTCACGCCGGCCTCGTAGGCGGCCTGCAGTTCGATGCCCGGCTTCGGTGCGGCAGCCGCCGCTGCGGTTGCCGCCAGCGTGGCTGCACCCGCCGCCACGGCTGCGCTGGCCTGTGCAGGCGCTGCCGGGGTCTGGCCCTGGCCCTGCGCCACGGCCTGCGGTTCGATGTTCTTTTCCGGAATGCTGATCGCCGCGTACTTGTGGATGTAGTAGCTGGAGAACGTCCGCGCCAGGTCGCCATCGTTCATGCCGCGCATCTCGGCCAAGGTGTGGCCGGTCAGCGCTTTCACGTCGGAACCGATCTGGTTCAGCACGTTGCGGCGCATGTTGATCTCTTCGCCGTGGCTGTTGCGGACCACGCCGAAGGTGCCGGTGGCAATGGCGGTCTGTACCGAGCCATAGCCGGCGCTGCCCTGCTGGTGGGCCAGGTACAGGTCCAGGCCGGTCGGTGTGTCGCCTCCGGACAGGTACGAGTGGCCGGTGCGCTCATTGCGGCGCGCCATCGATGCCAGGTTGTCCTGGTACATCTGCGCGGCGGCCTCGGTGTTGCGGGTCGGGTCGAATTCGTGGCCGGTCAGGTGGTACTGGCGGGCCGAGCCGGGCACGAACTGGAACAGGCCCTTGGCGCCGGTCGAGGTGTTGTGGGCGCGCTCGTTGAAGGTGCCGCCAGTCTCGATGTGCGCGAAGCGCATGAAGTCATCGACCGGAATGCCTTTCTGCCGGGCGACCTGCTCGACGATGTCCAGGACTTCCTTTCTGCTGTAGTCATGCTGTGCCATGACGTTTTCCTCGGGGTTGATGGAGCGGCGCATGCCGCGAATCGCCAACCGGACTCATCCGTGAGTCAAGAACATGTCGGTCAACAGGAAACCCGCGCGTGGCGGGTGCTATCAGGGCGCGACGTACTGCTGGGTCGCGCTGTCGAAGGTGTAGTGCACGGCGTCGCCGGCGCCCAGCGCACGGGTCTTGCCGGGGCCTTCGATGGTGGTGCCCTTGAAGGTCACGGTCAGTCGCGGCAGGCCGTTGCCGTCGGCAGCGAAGGCCAGTTCGCCATCGCTGTCGGTGCAGGGCATCACGTTGCCTTCGTCGCAGGCGGCGCTGTTGTCCTCGCCCGTACGCACCGAGCCGACATAGCGCCAGACCTTGCTGTCCACGTCGTCTTCGCTGCGCTTGGGGTTGAACAGCAGCAGTGCATAGCCGGTGCTGCTGATGCCGCGGTCGAAGCTGCTGGTCGGCACCGCCAGCAGCAGGCGACCGTCGGCGGTGCGATGTTCAAGCGGCTTGCGCCGGGTATCGACATCGTCGGCCTTGTCGTACGCGCCCAGCGCGCCGATGGTCCATTCCTGGCCACGGAACTTCCATGGCTTCTTGGCGTCCGCGCCGGCCAGCACGAAGGTGGCCTCGGCGAGGTTGGCGCGGTCATCCGGACCGGCCGGCGTCTGCTCGCCCGGCTTGCCGTAGTGCTCGCGGGTATCCCAGGAGAAACCCGTGTAATACGTGGTGCCATCGAGGGTGAAGGTGTGGCCGAACCAGAAGGTCGCCACGCTGCCGTTCTGGACCTCGTAGGAGGTCGCGCCATCACCGTCCACCTGGTAGGTGAAATACATCACGGTCGGCGCGTCGGGCGGGGTGACGGCGGTGTCGGGAGAGGTGTTCTGCATCGGGGCAACATCCTGTCGGGGCGCATCGGCAGCCTGCACGGGAGCGCCAGGCTGGGAGGACGAGGGGGCCGGATCGGCGGCGCTGCAGGCCGCAGCGGAAAGAGAGACGAGCAGGCACGCCGCGAATGCGCGCAGGGGCCGCAACGGCAGGGTCCAACATGGCTCGGGGGGGTGATGCATGCGCCTCTCCATGGTCAGCGTTGCCGGGCCAGACGGCCGGCAGGAAACCGCACCCCATCCACCTGGGACGGGAGCGAGGACATGAGCCGGTCGATTCCTTCGACCTCGCATTGAGAACCCATGCCGCATCATCTTGGCACAGAACGGCGGCCGGTCAAAGAGGGCGGGGACAGATGCCCTCGCAGTGTGATCTGGTCCTCAGATCTTGCCGTCGCGCAGGTAGTCGAACAGTTCGGCGTCGCCCTTCAGGCCCAGCTTGAGCATGGCGTCGCCCTTCTGTCGGCTGATGGTGCTGACGCTCTTGTGCAGCTGCAGCGAGATCTCCTTCACCGTCATGCCGGTGCCGAGCAGCCGCAGCACTTCCACCTCGCGTGGCGACAACGGCTTGCCGTCGCCCTCGCGCATGCGCCAGCTGCCCGCAGCCTCGACCCGCTCACGCAGGCTCCGGCTGATGTAGTGCTGGCCCCGATAGACCGTCTGGATGGCCTGCGGCAGTTCGTCCATCGACGAGCTCTTGTCGACCAGGCCGAGCACACCGCTGTCGAGCACCATGCGCAGGATCGCCAGGTTGTTGGAGACGCTGAGCATCAGCACCGGCAGGTCGGGGAAGCGGCGGCGGATCATGCCGATCATGGCGAAGCCATCGGCCTGTGGGCTGCCCGGCATGGAATAGTCGGTCACCAGCAGGTCGCAGGGCTGGGTGCCGAGCAGGGCCATCAGCGCCTGCGCGCTGTCGGCCTCGCCGACCACGCGGCCGGCCCCGCTCGATTCGATGACGGCGCGGGTACCGATACGGACCACGGGGTGGTCGTCTGCGATGATGATGCGCAAGCTCATGCTCTAGTATGGCCACCGGGCAAGCCGGACCGCGACCATCGCGGCCCTGTCAGGATTCTAGGAGATCGACGCCGATGCGTAGCTGGGCTGTTCGCGGGCTGGTCCTGCTGCTGGCCGTGCTGGTGCTGCCCGTGGCGCTGGCACAGGCGGTGCCTGGGCTGTTGCCGCTCAGCCCCCTGCAGCGCGAGTACCTCGCCGCCCATCCAAGCATCGTCGTGGGCCAGTATGACAGCGGCTGGCCGCCGTTCGAGTCCCTCCGTGATGGCCAGCAGGTTGGCCTGGGGCCGGATTATCTGTCGCTTCTTGCCCGTCAGTTGGGCGTGAAGGTTGAGGCCCGGCGTTATACCGACTGGACTTCCGTGCTGGATGCGGCCTGTCGTGGCGAGATCGACGTGGTAATGAATGTCGGTCTCAGCGCCGACCGCACCCGGTGCATGGTCTACACCGCTGCCTATGGCGAGGCGCCGTTGGCGCTGGTGGGGAGGCCAGGCGATCTGCGAGCTTCGAACATGCCCGACCTGGACGGATTGCGGGTGGTCATCGAGCAGGATTTCCTGACCGGCCCGCAGGTGCGGGCACGTTTCCCACGTGCGGTGCAGCTTGTCGCAAACAGCTCGTTGGCTGCGCTGCAGATGGTCAGAGACGACAAAGCTGATGTCTACATAGGCAATGCCTACGTTGCCACCGAACTGATCGCACGCGAGCGCCTGCAGGGTGTCGTCCTGCTGCGTCCGAGCGACCTGCCCCCCGAACGTCTGCACTTCGGCGTTCCCAACAGCAAGCAACCGCTGGCCGAAGCGCTGGACCTGGCGCTGGCCGCGACCAGCCAAGCCCAGCGCGATGCACTGGCACAACGCTGGCTGCCCCCGCCGCAGTGGTCGGCATCGGCGCAGCTGGCGCTGAGCCAGGCCGAGAAGCGGGTTCTGCAACAGCCGTTGAAGATCGGCTTCGCGCCGAACGCCGCCCCACTGTCGTTCGCCGACGAGGATGGCAGGCCCAGCGGCCTGGCCAGCGAGTACCTGGCGCGGCTGATGCAGGCCGGTGCCAACCTGCAGGCGCAGAACAGCCATGACTGGTACGAGGTGCGCGAGAAGGCGCGCCGCGGCGAGTTGCAGGCGGTGATGGGCATTCCGGTCGATTCGCACTATCTGGGCCCGGACTGGGTGTTCAGCCAACCCTTCATCAGCGTGCCGAACGTGATCGTCAGCCGCCACGACAGCCCGGCCCTGCTGGGCCTGTCCGACCTCCAGGACAAGCGCGTACTGCTGTCGGATCCGGAGCGCGTACGCGGTTACGTGCTGCAGCAGGCGCCGCAGGCCAGGATCGTCGCCGCGCGCAGTGCCGAACAGGCCATGCAACGCCTGATCGATGGCGAGGCCGACGCCTACGTGGGCAATCTGGCCCTGGTCGACCACCTGCTGCGCACGCGTTTCCCGGGGCGCCTGCAGGTTGCCGCGCCCGCGGGCTTCAACGACCAGCTGGCACTGGCCGTGGAGCGCCGGCATGCGGCGCTCGCCACGACCTTCGATCGCTTGCTGCTGCAGATGACGCCACGCGAGCGCGAAGCGCTGCGCGGCGACTGGCTGGCGGTGGAGTACCGCAACGGCATCGACTGGCGAAGCACGCTCCGCTGGGGTGTACCGCTGCTGCTGGTGCTGCTGACCGCGCTGCTGGTGCATGGCATCGGCTACTGGCGCCTGCGCCGTGAGGTGGCCGGGCGCCGCCAGCTGGAGCAGCGCCTGGCCGAAGTGACAGACAACCTGCCTGCCGTGGTCTACCAGGCCCGTCGCGAGGTTGATGGCACGCTCAGCTTCCCGTTCATTGCCGGCGACCTGCAGGCGCTGTTCGGGATCACCCGGCAGCAGGCTGAGCAGGACGCCAGGACGTTGCTGGAACGCGTCGAAGAGGAGGATCGCGCGCGCATCCTGCAAGCGGTCGAACAGGCCGCGCACCAGTTCGCACCGCTCATGCTGGAGTTCCGCCTGCGTGGCAATGGAGCAGGCCCGCGCTGGGTGCGCACCCAGGCGCAACCCTATGCCGCCGAAGCCGGTGTGGTGACCTGGAGTGGCTACTGGGTGGATGCCAGCGAGGCCCGTGCACAGGCGGATGCCCTGACCGCTGCCAAGGCCGAGGCCGAGCAGGCGGCCGAGGCGAAATCCCGCTTCCTGGCCACCATGAGCCATGAGATCCGCACGCCGATGAGTGGCGTGCTGGGCATGCTGGAAGTGCTGGCGCACTCACCGCTGGATGCAGAGCAGAAACGCATCCTTGGCGTGATCGAGGATTCGGCGCAGATGCTCAGGCAGATCCTTGACGACATCCTTGACTACTCGCGGCTGGAGGCCAACGCATTGCGGCTGGAGCCGGTACCGCAGCCGCTGCGGACGTTGCTGGAAAGCGTGTGCCGCCTGCTCTCCGCGCAGGCCAGCGCGCGCGGCCTGGCGCTGCAGGTACAGATCGATCCGCAGCTGGCACCGGCCCATGAAGTGGATGGTGTCCGTCTGCGCCAGATCGTGTTCAATCTTCTCAGCAACGCCATCAAGTTCACCCCGCGCGGCGAAGTGCGGCTGCAGGTGGAAGTGATGGGCCCGACCTCCGAAGATGGCCGCCAACCGCTTCGACTGAGCGTCACCGACACCGGCATGGGCATCGCGCCCGAACAGCTGCAGCACCTGTTCGCGCCGTTCACCCAGGCCGGCGCCTACATCCACCGTGACCACGGTGGTACCGGCCTCGGCCTGAGCATCTGCCATCGGCTGGTGCAGATGATGGAGGGCGAGCTGGAGCTGCACAGTACGCTCGGCGAGGGTACCTGCGCCGAGGTACGGCTATCGCTGGTGGAAGCGGGCATTGCCGATGCTGAAGCGCTGGCTGCCGAACAGGAACAGGCTGCCCTGCTGCCGCCGGCACTGCGCCAGGCACGCGTTCTGGTGATCGAGGATCATCCCACCAACCAGGCGATGATGGCCTGGCGGCTGCAGCAGCTGGGCGTGCCACACGTGCTGGTCGGTGATGGCCAGCAAGGGCTGGATCGCCTGGCATCGGAGCACTTCGATCTGGTCATTACCGATTGCCGGATGCCGGTGCTGGATGGGTTCGCCTTCACCCGGCTTCTACGTGAGCGCGAGGGACGCACCGGGCAACCCCGGCTGGCCGTGCTGGCGCTGACCGCCAGCGTGCTGGACGACGATGCGCGTCGTTGCCGTGAAGCCGGGATGGATGAGGTGCTGGCCAAGCCATTGTCATTGGCAACATTGCGTGCGGCACTGTTGCGCTGGTTGCCGCAGGCGCAGGGGCAACGGTTCGAGGAGCCGGTGCTGGAGTCCGCCACCGACGGCGTGATGCTGCCTGACCTGGCCACGCTGCGACAGCGTTTCGGTTCACAGGCCGTGGCCGAGCAGTTGCGCGACAGCCTGCTGCAGGCCAGTGAAGGTGACCTGGCCGCTGTGCAGCGCGCGCTGGAGGCCGGCGACCGTGAGGCTGCCGCGCTGCACCTGCATCGTCAGGCGGGCGGATTGGGTGCGGTGGGGGCGACGGCACTGGCCGGGCAGGCCAATGCACTGGTCGAGCGCCTGCAGGATGCGGCCGAGACCGATCCGGTGCCGTTGTTCGCCGCGGTGGCGGCATTCGTGGCGCGGCTGCAACAGCAGCTGCAGCGCCTGGCTCATTGAGCCGACTGCTGCTGCAGGTAGGCGATCACCAGCGCACGGCGTTCGGCGCTGGGGAAGGCGTTGTACATGCGTGTGCCCGGTACAACATGGGTGGGTGACTGCAGGAACGCATCCAGGGTCTGTGCGGACCAGGTGATGTCGGCGCGGCGCATGCCGTCGGAATAGCCGTAGTCGGGCAGGCTGCCGGCGCGACGGCCGATCACGCCGTGCAGGTTCGGGCCGAAGCGGTGGATGCCGCCAGGCTGCACGGTGTGGCAGCCGGCACACAACTCGAACGCGCGTTGCATGGCCTGCTGGTGCGCCTGTTCCGGCGTGGCGGGCGCTGCAGGCGGGCGCTGGCAGGCCGTGGCGACCAGGGCCACGGCAACAGCGATGAGCGGGAGTGACGCACGCATGGGCGGGCAGGATAGCGGTGCGCGGCAAGCGATGGGCTGCGACGCTCGGTCGCAGCCCGTGGCGATCACATGCCCGAGTAGTTCGGGCCGCCGCCGCCCTGCGGGGTCACCCACACGATGTTCTGGGTGGGGTCCTTGATGTCGCAGGTCTTGCAGTGCACGCAGTTCTGCGCGTTGATCTGCAATCGCGCGTTGTCCGCCTCGCCGACGAACTCGTATACACCGGCCGGGCAGTAGCGGGCTTCCGGGCCGGCGTACTCGGCCAGGTTCACCTTCACCGGAATGCTCGGATCCTTCAGCGTCAGGTGGCTGGGCTGGTTTTCGTCGTGGTTGGTGCTGCTCAGGAACACCGAACTGAGGCGATCGAAGGTCAGCACGCCATCGGGCTTGGGGTAGGCGATGCGGGTGTGCTTGGACGCCGGTTCCAGGCAGACGTGGTCCGGCTGGGTGCGGTGCAGGGTCCACGGCGGGTTGCGCACGCCCAGCTTGGGCAGCAGCCACTGCTCCACGCCGGTCATCAGGGTGGCCACGGTCTGGCCCTTCTTGAACCACTGCTTGAAGTTCTTGGCCTGCTGCAGTTCGGTGAACAGCCAGCTGGCTTCGAAGGCCTTCGGGTAGGCGCTCAGTTCATCGTGCTGGCGGTCAGCAGCCAGCGCGTCGAACGCGGCGTCGGCGCACAGCATGCCGGTCTTGATCGCCGCATGGCTGCCCTTGATGCGGCTGGCGTTGAGGTAGCCGGCCTCGCAGCCGACCAGTGCGCCACCCGGGAACACGGTTTTTGGCAGCGACAGCAGGCCACCGGCGGTGATCGCGCGTGCGCCGTAGCCGATGCGGGTGCCGCCTTCCAGGTGCTTGCGGATGTCCGGATGCGTCTTGAAGCGCTGGAATTCCTCGAACGGGCTCAGCCACGGATTCTTGTAGTCCAGGCCGACCACGTAGCCGATGGCGACCTTGCCGCCGTCGGCGTGGTACAGGAACGCGCCGCCGTAGGTGTCGCTGTCCAACGGCCAGCCGGCGGCGTGCACCACCAGGCCCGGCTCATGCTTGGCCGGGTCGATCTGCCACAGTTCCTTGATGCCGATGCCGTAGGCCTGCGGGTCCTTGCCTTCGTCCAGCTTGTAGCGGGCGATCAGCTGGCGGCCCAGGTGGCCGCGCGCGCCTTCGGCGAAGATCGTGTACTTGGCCTGCAGCGCCATGCCGCGCTCGAAGGCCGGGCCGATGCTGCCGTCCTTCTCGATGCCCATGTCGCCGGTGGCCACGCCGATCACTTCGCCGTTGTCGCCGTACAGCACCTCGGCGGCGGCGAAGCCTGGGAAGATCGCAACCTCCAGCGCCTCGGCCTGCTGCGCCAGCCAGCGCGTCACTTCGCCCAGGCTGATGATGTAGTTGCCTTCGTTGTGGAAGCACTCCGGCAGCAGCGCGTTGGGCGTGCTGCGTGCGCCGGTTTCGCTGAGGAACAGGAATTCGTCGCGGGTGACCTTCTGCTTCAGCGGTGCGCCGCGCTCGGCCCAGTCCGGGAACAGTTCGGTCAGCGCGCGCGGGTCCATCACCGCACCGGACAGCACGTGAGCGCCCGGCTCGGACCCCTTCTCCAGCACGCACACCGACAATTCGCGGCCGGCTTCGATCGCGCGCTGGCGCAGGCGGATCGCGGTGGCCAGGCCGGCGGGGCCGGCGCCGACGATCACCACGTCGAATTCCATTACTTCACGCGGGGGCAGGGCGTTGGCTTCAGCGCTCATCGATTGCATGACTCGTGGGTAGGGCCGGCATCGGGGCCACCGGCGGTGCCTGGGAATCGCGCGTGCGGCCACGGGCGAAACGGTTGTTTGAATGTGTCAGGGTACCGGGACGCGCGTGATCGAGCTAGATCAGCGATGTTCACACCACGATTGCTGCAATGCAGCGTAGGGCCGCAGCTCTGGTGGGTGCCGACCTTGGTCGGCACGCTCTGCCCGGATGACCGACAATGGCCGGGTCCTGACTGCGTGTGAGTGCCATGGCTTTGCATCCGTACGATCTGTTCGATGTCCGTTCCCTGCTCAACGAGGAAGAGCGCGCCGTACAGGAGAGCGTGGCCCGCTTCACCAACGAACGCGTGCTGCCGATCATCGGCGATGCGTTCGACCAGGCCCGTTTCCCCGACGAACTGGTGCCGGAGATCGCGTCACTGGGCCTGCTCGGTGCGACCCTGCCGGCCGAGTACGGCGGCGGTGGCCTCGGCGCGGTCAGCTACGGCCTGATCTGCCAGGAGCTTGAGCGCGGCGATTCCGGCCTGCGCAGTTTCGTCTCGGTGCAGAGCTCGCTGTGCATGTACCCGATCTACGCCTATGGCAGCGAGGAACAGCGCCAGCAGTGGCTGCCGGCGATGGCGCGCGGCGAGCTGATCGGCTGCTTCGGCCTGACCGAGGCGCATGGCGGTTCCGATCCGGCCAGCATGAAGACCCGCGCGGTGCGCGATGGCAGTGACTGGCGCATCAGCGGCAGCAAGATGTGGATCACCAGCGGCCCGGTGGCCGACCTGGCCATCGTCTGGGCGCAGACCGAGGACGGCATCCAGGGCTTCGTGCTGGAAAAGGGCATGGCCGGTTTCACCACGCAGGAGATCAAGCACAAGATGAGCCTGCGCGCGTCGCTGACTGGCGCCCTGTTCTTCGACGACGTGCGGGTGCCCGACAGCCACCGCCTGCCCAACGTAAAGGGCCTGAAGGGTCCGCTGGGCTGCCTGACCCAGGCCCGCTACGGCATCAGCTGGGGGCCGATCGGTGCGGCCATTGCCTGCCTGGATGAAGCGCTGGGCTATGCCAAGGAGCGCGTGCTGTTCGGTCGCCCGCTGGCGGCCACGCAGAGCGCGCAGATCAAGCTGGCCGAGATGGCCCGCCGCATCACCACCGCGCAGCTGCTGGCCCTGCAGCTGGGCCGCCTGAAGGAAGCCGGCCAGCTGCAACCGCAGCAGGTCAGCCTGGCCAAGTGGAACAACTGCCGCATGGCCATCGACATCGCCCGCGAGTGCCGCGACCTGCTGGGCGGCGCCGGCATCACCACCGAACACGTGGCGATCCGGCATGCGCTGAACCTGGAATCGGTGATCACCTATGAAGGTACCGAAACCGTGCACCAGCTGGTGATCGGGCGCGAACTGACCGGCATCAACGCGTTCTGAGTGCACCGGTAGTGCCGGCCGCTGGCCGGCATTGCCGAGTAGGGTGCACGCGCCCAGGGCAACGCAATGGCGCCCGCTCCTGATTGATCCAGGCGGAAGATATCCACGCATGGCGTGGATCTACTGTGCGGCTGTTGGGACCGCCTTGAAGCGAGCCGAGCACCGCAGGTCCGGCGGGGGCGAAGAGGCGCGGGTGTCTGAGCGCAGCGAGTTCCGCGCCGTCCCCCGGTGGACCGAGGAGCGCAGGTACCGGTGCGCAGCACCGGCTCGCGGGCGGCGGCGCGTTTCTTTGGTTACTTTCTTTGCGCGAGCAAAGAAAGTGACACACGCAAATTACGCCCCGCCGGCAAACCCATGCTGCCGCCAAGCCTCGTACATCACCACGGCAACGGTATTGGACAGGTTGAGGCTGCGGTTGTCCGGTCGCATCGGCAGGCGCAGGCGGCGGCCATCGGGCAATGCATCGAGCACGTCCTGCGGCAGGCCGCGGCTTTCCGGGCCAAACAGGAATGCATCACCGTCTTCAAAGGCCACGCTGTCATAGCGGACGCTGGCACGCGTACTCAGGGCGAACAACCGCTTCGGTGCGATCCGCGCCAGCGCGGTGTCCAGGTCGGGGTGCACCTGCAGGCGCGAATACTCGTGGTAGTCCAGGCCGGCGCGCTTGAGCTGCTTGTCTTCCAGTGCGAAGCCGAGCGGCTCGACCAGGTGCAGCTGCGCGCCGGTGTTGGCGCAGAGCCGGATCACATTGCCCGTGTTGGGCGGGATTTCCGGTTGGAACAGGATCACGTGGAACTGGGGCGCGGCATTCATCGGCGCAGTGTACCTGCGACGGCCGCCGCCTTTACGGCGCACGCCCTGCGCAGGGCAGGGCGGCACCGCTTACGGGCGCAGCAGGACCTGGGCGGTTTCGGTGGCCAGGGCCTGCAGGTCGGCAGCGCTCGGACGCACCTGCAGGGCCGGCAGGTTGACGATCACCTGGTTGGCGACGCTGGTGGCGGCTGCAGCCAGGGTGGCGGCGTAGCGCTGGGCTTCCAGTTCGGCGGCCAGGGCGACGCGCTGTTCCAGGCTCGGGCGCACTTCCACCGAGGCCAGGGTGGTGACCGGCATCGCGGCGGCGACCGGGGCGGCGACGTAGCCGCTGCGCTCGGCCAGCTGGTCGGCGCTCGGGCGCACTTCCACGGTGGCCAGGGTCGGGATGCCGCTGGCCTGTTCCCAGGCCTGCTGGGCCAGCTGGTCGGCGGCCGGGCGGACCTGCACGGTGGACAGGGTCTTGATGGATTCGGAGGCCTGCACCGACGAAACAACCGCGGTGCCGGCGATCAGGGCGATGGCGATGGCAATGGTCTTGGCGTTCATGACGGGGCCTGTTTAGTGTTGGTGATCAGTGGTGTGGTAGTAAGGTAGTACACCGATTCTGGGCTTGCAAGGAAAATTTTCGATTTCCTGCATTTGTTCAGTCTTCAGTCAGCTTTCGTCTGAAGCCCTTCCCGGCGCAGGAAGTACCAAGCAATCCCCGTGCCAACTTTTAGTTGTTGATTTGCAAGGGTTTTGTTTGGATCGAAAAGTGTCCGGTGGGCGGACACCTGTCCATTCGATGCGCCGCGGACACTGTCCGGACGCCTGCTGCGGGCGCATGTGACTTCCCACGCCGGCGTGGGAGGGCCGGGCGGATGGCGCACAGGGGCAAACACCCCCAGTGACTGGCGACCGATTCCTGCCATTGCGCGCGCACGCTAGGATCGGGGTTCACCTATGTGACCAAGGATCCGGATATGTCTCTCGCCCTTCGCCCGCGCGCTGCGCTGCTGGCCGTCGCCCTCAGCACCGCCCTGGGCACGCTTGTGCCTTCCCATGCGTTGGCGGCAAAGCCGGCCGCACCGGCCAGGGTCGATATCCCGTATGAGCAGTTCACCCTGCCCAACGGCCTGCGCGTGATCGTGCATACCGATCGCAAGGCGCCGATCGTCGCGGTCAACGTCTGGTACCACGTCGGCAGCAAGGACGAACCGGCCGGCCGCACCGGCTTCGCGCACCTGTTCGAGCACCTGATGTTCCAGGGCAGCGAAAACCACAGCGGCGAATTCTTCGAGCCGTTCAAGCAGGTGGGTGCCACCAACCAGAACGGCACCACCAATACCGACCGCACCAACTACTTCGAGAACGTGCCGACCACCGCGCTGGACATGGCGCTGTGGATGGAATCGGACCGCATGGGCCATCTGGTCGGCGCGATCGACCAGGCGGCGCTGGACGAGCAGCGCGGCGTGGTGCAGAACGAGAAGCGCCAGGGCGAAAACCAGCCCTACGGACAGGCCTGGGACCAGCTCAACAAGGCGATGTACCCGGTGGGCCACCCGTACCACCACAGCGTGATCGGTTCGATGAACGATCTGAACGCCGCGTCGCTGGATGATGTGAAAACCTGGTTCCGCACCTGGTACGGCCCGAACAACGCGGTGCTGGTGCTGGCCGGTGACATTGATCTGGCCACCGCCAAGGAAAAGGTCGGCAAGTACTTCGGCAGCATCCCGGCCGGCCCGACCATGGCGCAGCCGGCGGTGAACGTGGCCAAGCGCACTGCCGATACCCGCGAGACGATGACCGACAAGGTGCCGCAGGCGCGCATCTACCGCGCCTGGAACGTGCCGCAGGTCGGCACCACCGAGGTCGATCAGCTGCAGCTGTTCGCGCAGGTACTGGGCGGCGCCAAGTCCTCGCGGCTGAGCCAGCGCCTGCAGCACCAGGACAAGCTGGTGGACAGCATCGCGGCAGGCCTGTCGACGTCGCAGCTGGGTTCGAACTTCGTGATCATGGCGACGGTCAAGCAGGGCCAGGACCCGGCCAAGGTCGAGAAGATCATCGACGAGGAACTGGACCGGCTGATCAAGCAGGGCCCGACCGCGGCCGAGCTGGAACGCGCCAAGACCGGTGCCCGCGCCGGTTTCATCCGCGGCATCGAACGCATCGGCGGCTTCGGCGGCAAGGCCGACGCACTGGCCGAGTGCGCGGTGTTCACCGGCGACCCGGGCTGCTTCCGCACCTCGCTGGCCAACATCGAGAAGGCCAGTGCTGCTGATCTGAGCCGTCTGGGCGCGCAGTGGCTGGACAAGGGCAGCCACACCCTGGTGATTGCACCGGGTGAGCGCGTGGCGCTGAAGGAAGACCCGAGCCAGGCGCCGAAGCCGTTCAGCGTGCCGGCGGTGGATCCCAAGTACAGCACGCTGCCCGAGCAGGTCGACCGCAAGGCCGGCGTACCGCAGACCCGCGAGTTCCCGCAGCTGAAGTTCCCGGCGCTGCAGCGCGCCACGCTGAAGAACGGCACCCAGGTGATCCTGGCCGAGCGCCACGAGATTCCGGTGGTGCAGTTCAGCTACCAGTTCCCGGGTGGCTTCAGCGCCGACCAGGGCCGCAAGCCGGGCACCGCCAACTTCACCATGAGCCTGATGACCGAAGGCGCCGGCAAGCTCGGCTCGCTGGCCTTCGCCGATGCTGCTGACGCACTGGGCGCCAGCCTGGATGCCTCGGCCGGCCTGGACTCCATGAGCGTGGACCTGTCGGCGCTGAAGGAAAACCTGGCACCGTCGCTGGCGCTGTATCGGGACCTGCTGCGCGAACCGCGCTTCGAGCAGGGTGAGATCGACCGGGTCAAGGCGAGCTGGATTGCCGGCATCCAGCAGGAGAAGGTCAACCCGGGTGCGGTGGCGATGCGCGTGCTGCCGCCGCTGCTGTACGGCAAGGGCCACCCGTATGCCATTCCGTTCACCGGCAGCGGTGACGAAGCAGCGATCAACGGCCTGACCCGCGAAGACCTGGTCGACTTCCACCGCGACTGGCTGCGCCCGCAGAACGGAACCCTGATCGTGGTCGGTGACACCACCCTGGCCGAGATCGTGCCGCTGCTGGACAAGCAGCTGGGCGACTGGAAGGCTGCGGGCGACGCCCCGCAGGTGAAGGCCGCCACCGACGTGGCATTGCCGAAGGGCCCGCGCGTGTTCCTGATCGACCAGCCGGGTGCGGTGCAGGCCAACCTGTTCGCCGGCCAGGTGGTGGCGCCGTCCAGCGCCGCCAGTTCGACCCGCTTCGATATCGCCAACGGCGTGATCGGCGGCGACTTCACCTCGCGCCTGAACATGAACCTGCGTGAGGACAAGCACTGGTCGTACGGTGCGCGCAGCAGCGCGATCAACTCGGTGGGCCAGCGCCCGTGGATGGCCAGCGCGCCGGTGCAGATCGACAAGACCGGCCCGGCGATGGCGGAAATGCGCAAGGAAATCGCCGCGTTCGCCGATGGCAGCAAGCCGGCCACCGCCGCCGAGGTCAACCGCATCCGCAACATCCAGACCCTCAGCCTGCCCGGTGCCTACGAGACCGCCAGCGCGGTCGCCTCGACCATCGGTTCGATCGTGCAGTTCAAGCGTCCGGACGACTACGTGCTGCGCCGCAAGGCCGAGATCGAGGCGATGACCCCGGCGCAGGTGCAGCAGGCCGCCGCCGAGATCAAGCCACAGGCGCTGACCTGGGTGGTGGTGGGTGACCTCAAGCAGACCGAAGCGGCCGTGCGCGCGCTGAACCTGGGCGAGGTGACCGTGATCGATGCCGAAGGCAACCCGGTCAAGAAATAAGGGATGTGCCTGCCCGCCACGGCGGGCAGGCCTACCGTGGTAGCGCCGGGCCATGCCCGGCGGCTTTCCGGCGGCCAGCCATGCCGCGTTCTGCGCTCGTCGGGCATGGCCCGGCGCTACCGGGACCCCATCCCGGCTACCCCCGATTCAGGCTGTTCAGGCAGAATCCCCCCATACCCTTCCAGGATCTGCCCATGCGCGTTCTGCTGCTTTCCTCCCTGCTGCTCACCGTCACCGCCTGTACCTGGGTGCCGATCGAACCGGCCGGCAAGGCGACCCGCGTGCTGCCGGCAGGTCCGGTTCCGGCCGGCTGCATCGCCAAGGGCGAGGTGGTGGTGACCGTGAAGAGCAAGGTCGGCTTCTACAACCGCAACCCGCTGCGCGTGCAGGAAGAGCTGGAAACCCTGGCCCGCAACGAGGCTCCGAGTGCCGGCGCCAATGCCGTGCAGGCCGCCGCGGCCCCCGCCGATGGCAGCCAGCGCTTCGCCGCGTTCCAGTGCCCGCCGCGCTGAACGCTTCACCATACGGCCAAGGCTGAATTCGTAAAGATGCGGTGAAGGCCCCGGGGGTTATAGAATAGCGCCCCCTTTTGCCTGAGCCTTGGCGCTAACCTCGATGCTCTTCAAGAATGTCTCGATCGCCGGCCTGGCACACGTCGACGCGCCGCACACGCTGACGACCAAGGAAATCAACGAGCGGCTGCAGCCGACGTTGGACCGTCTCGGCATCCGCACCGACGTGCTCGGCGACATCGCCGGCATCCACGCGCGCCGCCTGTGGGACAACGGCGTGCTGGCGTCCGACGCTGCCACCATGGCGGGCCGCAAGGCGCTGGAAGACGCAGGCATCAATGCGACGCAGGTCGGCCTGCTGGTCAATACCTCGGTCAGCCGCGACTACCTGGAGCCCTCCACGGCCTCCATCGTCTCGGGCAACCTCGGTGTCAGCGACGAGTGCATGACCTTCGACGTTGCCAATGCCTGCCTGGCCTTCATCAACGGCATGGATATCGCCGCGCGCATGATCGAGCGCGGAGACATCGACTACGCGCTGGTGGTGGACGGTGAGACTGCCAACCTGGTGTACGAGAAGACCCTGGAGCGCATGACCGCGCCGGACGTCACCGCCGACGATTTCCGCAACGAGCTGGCGGCGCTGACCACCGGTTCGGGTGCTGCGGCGATGGTGATGGCGCGCTCGGAGCTGGTGCCGGACGCGCCGCGCTACAAGGGCGGCGTGACCCGCTCGGCCACCGAGTGGAACCAGCTGTGCCTGGGCAACCTGGACCGCATGGTCACCGACACCCGCCTGCTGCTGATCGAAGGCATCAAGCTGGCCCAGAAGACCTTCACCGCCGCCAAGATCGCCCTGGGCTGGGCCGTGGAAGAGCTGGACCAGTTCGTGATCCACCAGGTCAGCCAGCCGCACACCGCCGCGTTCATCAAGAACTTCGGCATCGACCCGAAGAAGGTCATGACCATCTTCGGCGAGCACGGCAACATCGGCCCGGCCTCGGTGCCGATCGTGCTGAGCAAGCTCAAGCAGCTGGGCAAGCTGAAGAAGGGCGATCGCATCGCGCTTCTGGGCATCGGTTCGGGCCTGAACTGCTCGATGGCTGAAGTGGTCTGGTAAGAGCTTCCTGCCAGACTCCCTGTAGAGCCGAGCCCATGCTCGGCTCACGCGCACAGCGCGGTCCTTCTGCGGCCTGACCGGAGAGCCGCCGAGCATCGGCTCGGCGCTACACCGCGCCGCGATTCTCCCTAGGTGCTCCGCATGCGCGATCTTCCCGGTTACCCCGCCCACCCGCAGCGCTTCGAGGTACGCCCCGGCCTGTCGATGAACTATCTCGACGAAGGCCCGCGCGACGGCGAAGTGGTGGTGATGGTGCACGGCAACCCGTCGTGGAGCTATTACTGGCGCACGCTGGTGGCCGGACTGTCGGACACGTACCGCTGCATCGTGCCGGACCACATCGGCATGGGCCTGTCGGACAAGCCCGATGACAGTCGCTACGAATACACGCTGCAGTCGCGCGTGGACGATCTGGATGCGTTGCTCAAGCACCTGGGCATCACCGGCCCGGTGACCCTGGCCGTGCACGACTGGGGCGGCATGATCGGTTTCGGCTGGGCGCTGTCGCACCACGACCAGGTGAAGCGCCTGGTGGTGCTCAACACCGCCGCCTTCCCGATGCCGGCGGCGAAGAAGATGCCGTGGCAGATCGCGCTGGGACGCCACTGGAAGATCGGCGAGTGGATCATCCGCACCTTCAATGCGTTCTCGTCCGGTGCCTCGTGGCTGGGCGTGGAGCGGAAGATGCCGGCCGACGTGCGCCGCGCCTATGTATCGCCCTACAACAGCTACGCCAACCGCATCAGCACCATCCGCTTCATGCAGGACATCCCGCTGTCGCCGGCCGACAAGGCGTGGTCGCTGCTGGAGCGTGCCGGCAAGGCGCTGCCGTCGTTCGCTGACCGGCCGGCCTTCCTCGGCTGGGGCCTGCGCGACTTCGTGTTCGATCATCATTTCCTGAAGGGCTTCCAGGCCGCGCTGCCGCAGGCCCAGGTGCATGCCTTCGAGGACGCCGGCCACTACGTGCTGGAAGACAAGCATGAGGTGCTGGTGCCGGAGATCCGCGCGTTCCTGGACAAGAACCCGATCTGAGAGGTGTGCCGACCAACGGTCGGCACCCACAAGTGGAAGCAATGGGTGGGTGCCGACCGTTGGTCGGCACACCGGATTACGCGGCGACCGGCGCCTGCGGCGGCGAAGACGGGCTGTTGCCGTTGTCGTCCGGATGGTCGTCGTCGTTGTCGGCGTCATCGCGCCAGCGCCAGTCGGCCAGCGTCAACGGATCCAGGCCATAGGCGATGCGCGCCTTGTCGCACTGCGGGCTGGCCTTGCCGTACTCCCACGATGCATCCACCTCGCGGCACACGCTGGGCCGGTTGGGGTGGATGGTGCAGCGCGAATACACGCCGATCTGCGCATCCAGCGCCACGCAGCGCACCGGCTTGGAGTGGGTGCCGCGCATGCACAGGCGATGCGGGTCGAGCACCTCGGTGAGCTGGTGCGGTACGCCGCCGGGGGTGACCTCGTCCGATTCCATCCAGTGGAAGGCCACGCGGTACTGGGTGCAGCAGGCGCCGCAGGTCATGCAGGGATGTTGCATGGGCAAGCCGCCTCGGGCGGCAGTCGGAATCAGGAACGAGGGTGCGGATTTTCCACGAAGTGGGCCGCCGCGCAAGAAATTCCGTAAGCGGCGACAATGAACGGATGAACCGACCCTGCAATATTGCCGCCCGCCTGCCTGAACTGGCGCGTGAACGGCCTGATCAGATCGCCATCCGCTGCCCTGGCCGCCGTGGCGCCGGCAACGGCATGGCCGCCTACGACGTGACCCTGGATTACCGCCAGCTGGACGCCCGCAGCGACGCCATGGCGGCCGGCCTGGCCGGCTACGGGATCGGCCGTGGGGTGCGCACGGTGGTGATGGTGCGGCCGTCGCCGGAGTTCTTCCTGCTGATGTTTGCCCTGTTCAAGCTGGGTGCGGTGCCGGTGCTGGTCGATCCGGGCATCGACAGGCGCGCGCTGAAGCAGTGCCTGGACGAGGCGCAGCCGGAGGCCTTCATCGGCATTCCGCTGGCGCACGTGGCGCGGCTGGTGCTGCGCTGGGCACCGTCGGCGACCCGCCTGGTGACCGTCGGCCGCCGCCTCGGCTGGGGCGGGACCACGCTGGCCGCGCTGGAGCGCGCCGGTGCCAACGGTGGGCCGATGCTGGCCGCCACTGACGGCGAGGACATGGCCGCGATCCTGTTCACCAGCGGCTCCACCGGCGTGCCCAAGGGCGTGGTCTACCGCCATCGCCACTTCGTGGGCCAGATCCAGCTGCTGGGCAGCGCCTTCGGCATGGAAGCGGGCGGGGTGGACCTGCCGACCTTCCCGCCATTCGCGCTGTTCGATCCGGCGCTGGGCCTGACCTCGGTGATCCCGGACATGGACCCGACCCGGCCGGCGCAGGCCGACCCGGCGCGCCTGCACGACGCCATCCAGCGTTTCGGTGTGACCCAGCTGTTCGGCTCGCCGGCGCTGATGCGGGTGCTGGCGAAGCATGGCCGGCCGCTACCGACGGTGACCCGGGTGACCTCGGCCGGTGCGCCGGTGCCGCCGGACGTGGTCGCCACCATCCGCAGCCTGCTGCCGGCCGACGCGCAGTTCTGGACGCCCTATGGCGCCACCGAGTGCCTGCCGGTGGCCGTGGTCGAGGGCCGTGAGCTGGAGCGTACGCGCGCCGCCACCGAGGCCGGTGCCGGTACCTGCGTGGGCAGCGTGGTGGCGCCCAACGAAGTGCGCATCATCGCCATCGATGACGCGCCGTTGCCGGACTGGTCGCAGGCACGCGTGTTGGCCACCGGTGAAGTAGGAGAAATCACGGTGGCCGGTCCGACCGCTACCGACACCTACTTCAATCGCCCGCAGGCCACGGCGGCAGCGAAGATCCGTGAGACGCTGGCCGATGGCAGCACCCGCATCGTCCATCGCATGGGCGACGTCGGCTACTTCGATGCACAGGGCCGCCTGTGGTTCTGCGGACGCAAGACGCAGCGCGTGGAAACCGCGCGCGGACCGCTGTACACCGAACAGGTCGAGCCGGTGTTCAACACCGTCGCAGGCGTGGCGCGCACCGCGCTGGTGGGCGTCGGCGTGGCCGGTGCGCAGGTACCGGTGCTGTGCGTGGAGCTGCAGCGTGGCCAGTCCGACAGCCCGGCACTGCAGGAAGCGCTGCGCGCACAGGCCGCTGCACGGGTGCCCGAGGCCGGCTTGCAGCACTTCCTGGTGCATCCATCATTCCCCGTCGATATCCGTCACAACGCCAAGATCGGCCGCGAGAAGCTCGCCGTCTGGGCCAGCGCCGAACTGGAGAAGCGCACATGAAGATCCTGGTCACCGGTGGTGGTGGTTTCCTCGGCCAGGCGCTGTGCCGCGGGCTGGTCGAGCGGGGCCACCAGGTGCTGGCATTCAACCGCAGCCACTACCCGGAACTGCAGGCGTTGGGCGTGGGCCAGATCCGCGGCGACCTGGCCGATCCGCAGGCAGTGCTGCACGCGGTGGCCGGCGTCGACGCGGTATTCCACAACGGTGCCAAGGCCGGCGCCTGGGGCAGCTATGACAGCTACCACCAGGCCAACGTGGTCGGCACCGACAACGTGATCGCCGCCTGCCGTGCGCACGGCATCCGCCGGCTGGTCTATACCTCCACGCCCAGCGTGACCCACCGCGCCACCCATCCGGTGGAAGGCCTGGGTGCCGATGAAGTGCCTTATGGCGAGGATTTCCAGGCACCGTATGCGGCGACCAAGGCGATTGCCGAACAGCGTGTGTTGACCGCCAACGATGCAACGCTGGCGACGGTAGCGCTGCGCCCGCGCCTGATCTGGGGCCCGGGCGACCAGCAGCTGGTGCCGCGCCTGGCCGAGCGCGCGCGGCAGGGCCGCCTGCGCCTGGTTGGCGATGGCAACAACAAGGTCGATACCACCTACATCGACAACGCCGCGCTCGCGCACTTCCTCGCCTTCGAGGCATTGGCTCCGGGCGCTGCATGTGCAGGCAAGGCCTACTTCATTTCCAACGGCGAACCACTGCCGATGCGCGAGCTGGTCAACAAGCTGCTGGCCGCTGTGGGTGCACCGACGGTGGACAAGGCGATCAGCTTCAAGACCGCCTACCGCATCGGTGCGATCTGCGAGCGCCTGTGGCCGCTGCTGCGCCTGCGCGGCGAACCGCCGTTGACCCGCTTCCTGGCCGAGCAGCTGTGCACGCCGCACTGGTACAGCATGGAACCGGCACGCCGCGACTTCGGCTACGTGCCGCAGGTCAGCATCGAGGAAGGCCTGCGCAGGCTGAAGGCTTCATCTGCCGCATAGGTCGCCATCACTGGTTGCACACCGCCAGATCGGGAGGATGGACCCACGCCATCCAACGGCCCGGACATCTGCGAGGAGCGCCATGCTGCATTACGCCGTCATCTTTTTCGTCATCGCCATCATCGCCGCCGTGCTCGGCTTCTCCGGCATCGCCGGTGCCGCCAGCAACATCGCCTGGATCCTGTTTGTTGTGTTCCTGGTACTGGCAGTGATCTCGATGTTCCGCAAGCGCGGATAGAAGACCGCAGGGTAGTGCCGGCCGCTGGCCAGCACCCACCAATGTAGAGTCGAGCCATGCTCGACTCTACACGGCGCTGTGCAATCCGCGATCGGCCGCATGGCGCTCCAGCGCCAGCTCGATCAACCGCGTGATCAGCGTGGTGTAGTCCACGCCGCTGGCGCCCCAGAGCTTCGGATACATGCTGATGCGGGTGAAGCCGGGCAGCGTGTTGATCTCGTTGATGATGATCTCGCCCTCCGCGGTGAGGAACACATCGACCCGCGCCATGCCCGCGCATTCCAGCGCCTGGTAGGCCTGCAGCGCGATCTGCTGGATGCGCGCCTGGGTGGCGGCGTCGATGTCGGCCGGCACCACCACGTCAGCGCCGTTGGCATTGATGTACTTGGTGTCGTAGGCGTAGAACTCGTCGTGCACCACCACCTCGCCGCACACGCTGGCCTGCGGCTGCTCGTTGCCCAGCACCGCGCATTCGATCTCACGGCCGATCACCGCCGATTCCACCAGCACCTTGTGGTCGTAGCGCAGTGCCAGTTCCAGCGCATCGGCGAAACCCGCGGCATCCTTGACCTTGCTCACGCCCACCGACGAACCCTGGTTGGCGGGCTTAACGAACAACGGCAGGCCGAGCTGGGCGATCACCGCATCGACATCGACCGCTGCGGCCTGATGACGACGGATGCACAGCCACGGCGCCACCTGCAGGCCGGCATCGCGCAGCAGACGCTTGGTCACGTCCTTGTCCATCGCTGCGGCCGAGCCCAGCACCGGCGAACCGACGAAGGGCAGGTTGACCATGCGCAGCAGGCCCTGCAGCGCACCGTCTTCGCCAAGTGGCCCATGCACGATCGGCAGCACAACATCGATCTGGCCCAGCGCGCTGGCCGCATCGCACGGCTGCAGCTGCGCCTGCTCGGCGCCCGGGCGCACCGCCAGCGACCTGCCGGACCGATGCAGGGCGATGCGCGACGGATCATCGGCATTGATCAGGAAGGTGTCCGGCTGGCTCAGATGCCACTGGCCCTGCTTGTCGATACCGACCAGCACCGGCTCGAAGCGCTCGCGATCAAGCGCATCGAGGATGTTCTTCGCCGACTGCAGCGAAACTTCGTGCTCGGAAGACTTGCCACCGAAGATGATGCCGACCCGGGTCCGTGCCATGGGGAATGCGATGTCCTGTGCGTTGCGTGGCCGTACAGCATGAACCTTCCGTTGCCGCACAGGTGAGGCGCGGATGAACCGGCCATCCATCCACGCATGGCGTGGATCTACCGTCCTCATGGTCCATCAAGATTGGGGTCAGAGCCCGTTGCGCAGCAACGGGATCCGACCCCTGTCGCCCCACAGATCGCGGGAACCTGTCGAAGGCGGGGTGGGTCCGGTTGCGGGGGTGTCCGCGGCATGGATGCCGCGGCCAAGCCCCCACGGACGGGTTTACGGCGTCCCCCGCAACCGGACCCATCCCGCCAACCCACGGAATGCCCGCTGTTGCTGTTGCTGTTGCTTCGGCTATTGCAGTTGCCGTTGCGTCTGCGGGTGCCGGGCGGCAGCCCGGCCCAAGCCCCCCACCCACGCAGGTAGAATGCGCACATGGCTCTCTCCCTGCTCAAGTCCCTCAAGCCGGTCGCTGGCCGCGCCCTGCAGATCGCCCTGAACCGCGCGCTGGCGCTGGATCCGGATACCCGCCATGCACTGGCCAGCCTCGACGGCCGGCACATCGACCTGACCCTGGAAGCGCCGTCGCTGGCGATGCGCATCAGCGTCGACGGCGATGCACTGCGGGTCGGCCCGGTGGACGCGCAGGAGGCCGACCTGGCCGTGCGCAGCAGCCTGGCCGGCGTGCTCGCTCAACTGCCGCTGCTGGCCAACGCGCGGCGCGGCGACAACGACGGCAAGGGCCGTGTGCGCGTGGCCGGCGATGCCGAGCTGGCGCGCCGCCTGCAGCAGCTGGCCAAGGGCTTCGACCCGGACTGGCAGCAGCCCTTCGTCAGCGTGTTCGGCGAAGTACTGGGCGTGCAGGTCGCCAACACCCTGCGCAGCGCCCTGCAGCATGCACGCCAGGGTGCGATCGACCTGGCCCACAGCGCTGCCGAGTTCATTACCGAGGAATCGCGCGACGTGGTGCCACGTGCCGAGCTGGATGCCTTCCACGACGATGTGGATGTGCTGCGCGATGACGTGGAGCGTCTGGGTGCACGCGTGCAGCGCCTGCGGGGTGCCGCATGAAGGCCGTGCTGCGGGCAAGCCGCATCGGCCGGGTGATCCTGCGTTACCGTCTCGACGACCTGCTGCAGGGCACGCCGGCCGAGCGCTGGCTGCGCTTGGCCAAGCCGTTCGTGCCGCGCGCGTCGGCCAGCATCGCTTCGCAGTCGCGCGGCGCCCGCCTGCGCCTGGCGCTGCAGGACCTCGGCCCGATCTTCGTCAAGTTCGGCCAGATCCTGTCCACCCGCCGCGACCTGGTGCCCCCGGACGTGGCCAACGAACTGACCCTGCTGCAGGACCGGGTCAAGCCGTTCGATGGCGAGACCGCGCGCCGCATCGTCGAGGACGCGCTCGGCCTGCCGGTCAGCGAGGCCTTCGCCAGCTTCGACACCGAACCGCTGGCGTCGGCCTCGATCGCGCAGGTGCACGCGGCCACCCTGGCTGATGGCCGCCAGGTGGTGGTCAAGGTGCTGCGCCCGGGCATCGAGAAGCAGATCGACGCTGACATCGCCCTGCTCAACTCGCTGGCCGCGCTGGTCGAGCGCACCCACCCGCGCGCCGACAAGATCCGCCCGCGCGAAGTGGTGGCCGAGGTCGAGAACACCCTGGCCGCCGAGCTGGACCTGCAGCGCGAAGGCGCCAATGCCAGCGTGCTGCGCCGCTTCTGGGAGAACTCCGACGACCTGTACGTGCCGGAAGTGATCTGGAGCCACACTGCCGAGCGCGCGCTGACCCTGGAGCGCGTGTGGGGTATTCCGTCGGACGACATCGAGGCGCTGGACAAGGCCGGCATCGACCGCAAGGCGCTGGCCGCCAAGGGCGTGCGGGTGTTCTACACCCAGGTGTTCCGCGACAACTTCTTCCACGCCGATGCGCACGCCGGCAACATCTGGGTCGATACCGATCCGGCGCGCCGAGCCAATCCGCGCTTCATCGCGCTGGACTTCGGCATCATGGGCCAGCTCTCGCAGGAAGATCAGTACTACCTGGCCGAGAACTTCATGGCCATCTTCAACCGCGATTACCGCCGCATCGCCGAACTGCACGTGCAGGCACGCTGGATGCCCGACCACGTACGCATCGACGATCTGGAAGCGGCCGTGCGTTCGGTGTGCGAGCCGTACTTCACCCGTCCGCTGTCGCAGATCTCGCTGGCGGAAGTGCTGATGAAGCTGTTCCGCGTGGCGCAGCGTTACCAGCTGACGTTGCAGCCGCAGCTGATCCTGCTGCAGAAGACCCTGCTGAACATCGAGGGCGTCGGCCGCCAGCTGGACCCGCAGATCGACATCTGGGCGGTGGCCAAGCCGGTACTGGCAAAGATCCTCCGCGAGCGCTACAGCCCGCGCCGGGTGGTGCGCGAGCTCGGCAAGCGCCTGCCGGAGATCATGACCCACGCGCCGGACATGCCACGCCTGGTACACGCCTGGCTGACCCAGCAGGTGGAAGGCCGCCATGAACTGGCGATGCGTTCGCGCGATCTGGTCGCGCTCGACGCCAGCCTGCAGCGCCTGCAGAAGCGCGCCGTGGGCGCGATCACCGGTGTGGGCCTGCTCGCCATCGCCGCACTGATGTACGTGGTGCAGCCGCCGGGCTGGTACTGGGGCGACGTGCCGGCGTGGAGCTGGCTGTCCGGTGCGGTCGGCGTGGTGGCGCTGGCGCGCGCGTGGTGGCGCTGACTCCTGCGGGCTGAAGATCGGCGGCACTGCATGCCGCCGACCAACCACGGGCTTACCAGTGGTAGCCCAGGCCCAGGTGCGACTGCACGCTCTGGAAGCTGTCCAGGCGCGTCTTGTGCCAGGTCTTGCCGATACCCACGTCCAGCACCAGATGCTCACCCAATGGCTGGCTGCGGCGCAGGAAGGCACGCCGTGCGTCGTGCTCGCGCAGCAGCAGCGGATCGGACTCGGCGGTGTAGCCGGACGTGCCGCTGCCCAGCCACAGCTGGGTCGAGCCACGGCCTTGCCCATCCTTCAGCCGCAGCGACAGTGTGGTGCCATGCCCATCCGGTCCATTGGACTGGCGGTGCCGCTCGTGGCGTAGTGAGGTGGTCACGCGCGGGAAGTAATGCGAGGCACCCACCGACCAGCCGCTTACATGGGCGCCGGAATGGTACCGGGCGTATTTGCCGCCCACGCTCAGTACGGTCTGCGGTGTCACTTTCCACTGGATGTCCTGGTTCACCTGGCGGTTGACGAACACTGGATCATCGTTGGATGCCGTGACGGCGGTGCGGGTGGACAGGCGCGGGCTCCAGCGATGGTGCAGCGAGCCCTGCACGCGGTTGCCGTTGAATCGCCTGCTGCCGTAGTCGCGCTCGCCATGGGCCAGCCCCAGGTGCCATCGGCTGCCGCCACTGCGGCCGGCCACGTCCACGGTCTGTACATCGCGCTTGCCGAAGCCATCGCTGTAGTCGGCATGGTCCAGCTGCACCGTGACACGGTCGACGCCGGCGTGGGCGCTGCAAACAGCCAGCAGCAGGGCGCACGGTAGTGCGCCACGGATGATCAATCGCATGGGGTTACTCCAGGGGTTGGGAATGCAGTGACTGCAGCAGGCGGTAGCGACCGGGCGGCAGGTTTCGTTCCACGGTGATACGTGGGCCGAACTGGCTCCCCGCCGCGACGATGCGGCCGGGCAGGATGATCACGCCGACGCCCAGCGCGGCACCTTCACCGATCCAGGCACCGAGCTTGTCGCGTTGGCTGTCGATGGCGGTGCCTTCGATGTGCACGCTGACCGTGGCGCCATCGAGGCGGTGGTTGCTGGTGCGCACCAGGGCGCCGAGATAGACCTGGTCATCGATACGGCTGTCGGCGATGAAGCATTGCGGACCGATGCTGACCTGGTTGCCCAACCGTGCGTTCTTCAGTTCGCTGGCAAAGCCGATACGCGTGCCGTCACCGATGCACAGCGGGCCGCGCAGCAGTGCGTTGTTGCCGATCAGGCAGTCGCGGCCGATCGACACCGGACCCTGGACATGGGCGCCGTCGCAGATGCGACTGCCGGCACCGATCCTTACGGCGCCCTGCAGGGTGGCCCGTGGCGAGACCCTTGCGTCGGGATCAGTGTGGGACGCCAGTGTCGACAGTGCCTCGGCCATCGCGGCGAGGTCATTCCACCACATGCGGATACCTCGTCGGTTTGTCGCGCACGGGCTCACGGCCGGTGAACAGTCCCGCCAGGCCATGCATCAGCCAGATCGCGTAGGCCAGCAGCACGTACAGCATCGAGAAGGCAGCGGCGGGTACCAGCCACACGCGGCGGTGGTGGATCGCACTGATCACTGCCAGCAGCATGACGATGCCAATCCAGAACAATGGCATCACCGACAGGGCGAGGCCGCCGGGCCCGTGCAGCCGGGCCGTACCGAACCAGACCTGCAGGGTCAGCGCGATGCCGGCCAGGGCGAGCAGCATCATCGGCAGGATGCTGAAAAGGCCGAAGCGGGTCAGCAGCAGGCGGCGATGCAGGCGCATGCATACCGCATAGCCGACGATCCAGCGTCGCCAGCGCCGCCACTCCTCCACCAGCGTGTTGCATTCCTGCGGGTAGACCACGCAGCGGACGCTCTGGCGAACCCGATAGCCCTGCGCAACCAGCGACCAGGACATGTCCAGGTCTTCCACGCGGGTGCGATCGGAAAACCCGACCTTGCGCAGCACCGAAGTGCGGAACAGGCCACACGAACCGGAGACGATGAACGGTGCGCCGCCCAGCCATTGCTGGAAGCTGCGCTTGATCACGATCATCGGCAGTTTCAGGCTGGCGCGCACATGGGGGAGGAAACCGGCGCCCTGCAGGCTGGAAGAGGGGACGCCGCCAACTGCATCGGCACCGCGTTCGATCTCGTCCAGCAGATGGCCCAGGCCATGGCTGCGCGGATCGATATGGGTATCTGCATCGGTCAGGAACACCTGCTCGGCGGTCGCGTGCTGCAGCCCGTGCATCAGTGCACCGCCCTTGCCGGTGTTGGCCTGGTGCACGGCCACCAGCCGCCCGGGCCAGCGTGCCTGCAGCGCATCAAGCACTTGAGCGGTGTTGTCGGTGGAACCATCGTTGACGCAGATCACCCGCGCCACGTATGGGTTTTCCAGGAGGCTGGCCAGCGAGCGCTCCAGGCACGGGGCTTCGTTGTAGGCCGGCACGATCGCGTCGATGCTGTACAGGCGGGTGCTGGGCCGGCGCGAGGCCTGCACGCAGATACGCACCAGGATGAAGGCGCACATGGCCAGGAACAGCAGTGTCTTCATCACAGCACCAACCGGTATGGCAGGAAACCCTCGCTGGGACCGATGCCGATCTGCTGGCCACGGAACTGCGCATGGCAGCGGAGGTGGCTTTCCTGCATGTAGTGGCGATCGCCCTGGCTGGCGTGCTCGCGCAGCGCGTGGATCTTCAGCTCCAGTTGCGCGCTGATGTCCTCGAACACCTGCGGCGCGAACTGCGGCAGGGTACTGGGGCTCTCATAACAGAGGATCTGCGGAATGTGGCGGCAGGCGATGATCGACGCTTCGTGGACGGTGCGATGGTCCTGGTGATGATCCTCGCCACACATCGTGTAGACGCGGCCTGGTTCGATCACGGCGCAGACCTGTTCGATCGACGCGATGATGTCGTTGCGACAGGCGGGGAATCGCGTGTCCGGGAAATCCTGCTGGATCACCTCGACCACCCCGAGTCGGCGCAGGGCGCGATGCGATTCATCGCTGCGATCGATGCCGGCGTGGCAGCCGCGGCCGCCGCGGCTGAGTACCAGTGCATGGATGCGTGAGCCGGCGCGGGCGAGCTTTGCCAGGCTGCCACCGCAACCGAGTTCGATGTCATCTGGATGGGCACCGATTGCCAGAATGTTCAATGTCATGGCCGTGTCCTAGCGGAAGCCGGGTGCGCGGCGGCCAGGCATGCTGTCCCCGCGTGAAGGAGGCGGGAACTATCGCAACGTGGGAAATGCTGCGGAGCTAGGAATTATCGGAAATGTTCCAACACGGGCCACAATGGAGGCTGCTTCGTGGCGAACTCACTGGGATATGGCCCTGGAACTGTCGGAACTGAAGAATGAACTGGCCCGGCTTGGTGCCGAAAACGACGCCCGTGAAGTCGAACGCGGCCGCCGCATGCTCAACATCACACCGGATACGGGCGAATTCCTGGCGGTGCTGGTGCGTTTCGGCGCAGCGCGGCGGGTGCTGGAGGTCGGCACCTCCAACGGCTATTCCACGCTGTGGCTGGCTGAGGCCGCCGCCGCCATCGACGGCCACGTGACCACGCTGGAGTTCGCCGGGGACAAGGTGGCGATGGCACGTGCGAACTTTGCACGCAGCGGTCTGGGCGAGCACATCACGCTGGTGCACGACGATGCCGGGCAGTGGTTGGCTCAGGCCGGTGAGGACAGCATCGATCTGCTGTTCCTCGATTCGGACCGCGGGCAGTACGCCGGCTGGTGGCCGCAGCTGCGTCGCGTGCTGCGCCCGGGCGGCCTGCTGGTGGTGGACAACGCCACCTCGCACGCGGAAGAGATGGAACCGCTGCGGACGCTACTGGAGTCTGACGCGGACTTCAGCACCAGCCTGGTGCCGGTGGGCAACGGTGAACTGCTGGCCGTGCGCAACGCCTGATTGCCGTGCCGCCCCGCATCGGGGTCAGAACCCTTTTCCGAAGGAAAAGGGTTCTGACCCCGATCTGCGATAATCCCGCGGTGAGCACCGAACCCGAGACCCTCGCCGCGGTCGAGACCGACACCGCGCCCCTGCAGCTGCTGCACCTGGATGAACGCCTGGCCGTGGTCAACAAGCCTGCCGGGCTGATGGTCCACGACAGCAAGCTGGCCCGTGGCGAAGACGATTTCCTGGCCGACCGCCTGCGCGAGCAGCTGGGCCGCCCGATCTTCCTGGTCCACCGGCTGGACCGGGCCACCAGTGGCTGCCTGCTGCTGGCCTTCGACCGCGATACCGCCAGTGCGTTGGGCAAGGCCCTGATGGGCGGCGAGGTGTTGAAGGACTACCTGACCGTCTGCCGCGGCTGGCCGGCCGAACTGTCCTGGCGGGTCGACCACGACCTCGACGGTGGCCCGGGCAAGCCGGTGAAGAAGCCGGCGATCACCGATTTCCAGCGCCTGGCCACCGGCGAGCTGCCGGTGCCGGTCGGCGAGTTCACCAGCTCACGGTACGCGCTGCTGCGCTGCCAGCCACAGACCGGGCGCTTCCGGCAGATCCGCCGGCACCTCAAGCACCTGTCACATCACATGATCGGCGACACCAGCCACGGTGATGGCCGCCACAACCGCATCTTCCGCATGCAGGGCGTGCACCGCATGCTGCTGCACGCCGAGCGCCTGCGTTTCCCGCATCCTGATGGTGGCGTGGTCGATGTACGTGCGCCGCTGGACCATGGGTTCCAGAAGGCGCTGGACCTGTTCGGCTGGCACCAGGACCTGTAGAGCCGAGCCCACGCTCGGCTGCGCTTCACGGCACTGCGCGCCGCCGCCCGAGCATGGGCTCGGGCGCTACGGAAATCCCGGTCACTTCTTTTCCGGCTCGTTGACGATCGCTTCCAGGTCCTTCTGCAGGTCTGCGAACAGCGGCTGCATGCACGCCTGGATCGCTACCATCACGTTCTGCATCAGCGCCGGGGTCTTGTCCAGCAGGCTCTGGCCCGCCGCGCTCTCATAGAACTCGGCCATCGCCAGCACGTCTTCCTTGCTGAAGGTTTTCTTGTACAGGTCCACGTACATCGGCCGCAGCTGCTGCCACGACAGGGCCTGGCGCAGGGTCTGGCTGGTCCGTGCCTGGATCCGCTTGAGCTGTTCCTGCTGCTGGGCGTTGAGCTGGCGCTGCGCGGCCACCTGCTGGAACTGCTGCTGCTGCATCGCCTCGATCTGCGGCAGCATGGTGTCGATCATGCTCTGCGCGCGCGAGGCCGAGAGCAGGCGGTTGATGTCGCCGTCGGTCGGCGGTGCGGCCAGGGCCGGGACACTGGCCACGGCCAGCGCCAGCAACAGGGCAGCGCGGCGCAGCAGGGATGGCAGGGCGGGTGCGGAGCGGGTCATGCGAAGCTTCCTGCGGTACATGGGATGGTCAGCATACCCGCAGCCAAGGCGAAGGCGGCGTGTTCGGTACCTGATCGGCGGCATACGGCGCGCGATGCGCACTCCGACACGTGGCTGCCGCTACAATGCGCGGATGGGCAGTGGACCGGTCACCATCAGCGCGCAGCTTGAAATCCCCGACGGCGAGATCGTCGAGCGGTTCGTGCGCGCCAGCGGTGCCGGTGGCCAGAACGTCAACAAGGTCTCCACCGCGGTGGAACTGCGTTTCGATGTGGCCAACTCGCCCTCGTTGCCCGACCCGTTGCGCGAGCGCCTGCTGGCGCGGCGTGACCGGCGCATGACCGGCGAAGGCGTGCTGGTCATCGACGCGCAACGTTTCCGCACCCAGGATCGCAATCGCGAGGATGCGCGCGAGCGGCTGGCGGCCTTCATCCAGGCCGGGCTGAGCGTGCCCAAACCGCGCAAGGCCACCAAGCCGACCCTCGGGTCGAAACTGCGTCGTCTGGACGCCAAACGCGGGCGCGCGCAGATCAAGCGCGGGCGCTCATCACGTGACTGGGAGTGATTGCTTGAACAAGCCGACTTCGTTGCTGCCGGCCGTGCCGCCGCAGATGCCACAGGTCAAACCCAACGCCTTCCTGCGCTGGCTGGCGCGCTGCACCCTGCGCATGGGCGGCTGGAAGGTGACCGGCACCCTGCCTGACATCCCGCGGCTGGTCTTCATCATCGCCCCGCACTCCTCCAACTGGGACGGCCTGTGGGGCATGGCGGCCAAGATCGCGCTGGGCATGAAGGTGAAGGTGCTGGGCAAGGCCTCGTTGTTCTGGTGGCCGCTGGGGCCGCTGCTGCACAAGCTGGGCGTGATCCCGCTGGATCGCAGCTCGCCGCAGGGCACGGTCGGGCAGGCGGTGGATCTGCTGCGCAACAACGAGAAGATGTGGTTCGCCATCACGCCCGAGGGCACCCGCAAGGCGGTGAAGGACTGGAAGGCCGGCTTCCTGAAGATCGCCCGGATGGCCGACGTACCGATCCTGGCCGCGTATTTCCACTATCCGGAAAAGACCATCGGCATCGGCCCGCTGTTCACGCCCAGCGGCGATGACGCCGCCGACATGGCCGCCATCCGCGAGTTCTACCGGCCGTGGATCGGCAAGACCCGCGGCACGGTCTGAGCCGGCCACAGGCCGCCGCATAGACGCCACGTCCGGCACATGCCGGGCGAGCGCGACAGGAGTAGGGTGGAGGGCTGGTATTCCATACCGTCTGCCCAAGGAGCGTTTTACATGTCGCGTACCGTAGTCCTGGCCGCCGCCATCAGCCTGGCGCTGGCGGCCTGTTCCGGCAAGGAGTCCACCCCCGTGTCCGATGCCCAGAAAGCCCCGGCCCAGCAGCCGGCCGAAGCCTCCACCAATCCGCTGCTGAGCGCCAGCACGCTGCCGTTCCAGGCGCCGCAGTTCGACAAGATCAAGGACAGCGACTACCTGCCGGCCTTCGAGGAAGGCATGCGCCAGCACCTGGCCGACGTGCGCAAGATCGCCGACAGCAGTGAGCCGGCCACCTTCGACAACACCATCGTGGCGATGGAGCGCAGCGGCGAGACGCTGACCCGCGTGTCGCGCATCTTCTTCGGCCTGGTCCAGGCCGATACCAACGACGCGCGCCAGAAGATCCAGGAAGAAGTGGCGCCGAAGCTGGCTGCGCACCAGGACGAGATCAATCTCGACCCGAAGCTGTTCGCTCGCGTGAAGTCGATCTATGACCAGCGCGACACGCTGGAACTGGATCCGGTGCAGAAGCGCCTGGTCGAGCATTACTACGACGGCCTGGTGCGTGCGGGTGCGCAGCTGTCCGACGCCGACAAGGCCTCGCTGCGCAAGCTCAACGTGGAAGAGACCACCCTCTCCACCCAGTTCCACACCCGTCTGGTGGCGGCCACCGCCGCTGCGGCCGTGGTTGTCGACGACAAGGCAAAGCTGGCCGGCCTGGACGAGGACGCGATCAACAATGCTGCGGCCGCCGCCAAGGACCGCAAGCTGGATGGCAAGTTCCTGCTGCCGCTGCAGAACACCACCCAGCAGCCGGTGCTCGGCTCGCTGAGCGATCGCGACCAGCGCGCCGCTGTGCTGAAGGCCTCGGAAACCCGCGCCGAGCGCGGCGATGCCAACGACACCCGGCAGACCGTGCAGCGCCTGGCCCAGCTGCGTGCGCAGAAGGCCAAGCTGCTTGGCTTCGACACCTTCGCCGACTACCAGCTGGGCGACCAGATGGCCAAGACCCCGGCCGCCGCGCTGAAGCTGCTGACTGACACCGTGCCGGCCGCCACTGCCAAGGCCCGTGCCGAAGCCGGCGAGATCCAGAAGGTGATCGACGCGCAGAAGGGCGGCTTCCAGGTCGCCGCCTCGGACTGGGACTTCTACGCCGAGCAGGTGCGCAAGGCCAAGTACGATCTGGACGAGTCGCAGGTCAAGCCGTACTTCGAACTGGACAACGTGCTGCAGAACGGCGTCTTCTACGCCGCCACCCAGCTGTACGGCATCACCTTCAAGCCGCGCACCGACATTCCGACCTACAACCCGGACATGAAGGTGTACGAAGTGTTCGACAAGGACGGCACCTCGCTGGCCCTGTTCTACACCGACTACTTCAAGCGTGACAGCAAGTCCGGTGGCGCCTGGATGGACGTGTTCGTCGAGCAGGACGGCCTGACCGGTGCCAAGCCGGTGGTCTACAACGTCTGCAACTTCACCAAGCCGGCCGCCGGCCAGCCTGCGCTGATCAGCTTCGATGACGTCACCACCATGTTCCATGAGTTCGGCCACGCACTGCATGGCATGTTCTCGAACGTGAAGTACCCGTCGATCGCCGGCACCGCCACCTCGCGCGACTTCGTCGAGTTCCCGTCGCAGTTCAACGAGCACTGGGCACTGGACCCGAAGGTGTTCGCCAACTACGCCAAGCACTACAAGACCGGCGAGGCGATGCCGCAGGAACTGGTCGACAAGATCCTCAAGGCACGCAGCTTCAACCAGGGCTATGCGACCACCGAGTACCTGTCGGCCGCACTGCTGGACCTGGCCTGGCACACGCAGAAGGCCGACGCGCCGCTGCAGGATGTCGGTGCCTTTGAAGCCAGCGCGCTGAAGAAGTTCAAGGTCGATCTGCCGCAGGTGCCGCCGCGTTACCGCACCACCTACTTCGACCACATCTGGGGTGGCGGTTACTCGGCCGGCTACTACGCCTACTTCTGGGCCGAAGTGCTGGATCATGACGCCTACCAGTGGTTCACCGAACACGGTGGCCTGACGGCGGCCAACGGCCAGGAATTCCGCGACAAGATCCTCTCGCGCGGCAACAGCGTGGAGCTGTCGACCCTGTACCGCGATTTCCGCGGCAAGGACCCGTCGGTGGAACCGCTGCTGAAGTTCCGCGGGCTGAAGTAAGAAACAAAAAACGGCGGGGGAAACCCCGCCGTTTTTCTTTCTGTAGAGCCGAGCCCGTGCTCGGCTGATGTTTCCTGGAAAGGCAGCCGAGCATGGGCTCGGCTCTACAAAGGCGGAAAAGCCAGTCGAGCATGGCTCGACGCTACACCAGCGGTTTACGTCCCCACGTGCACCCGATTGGCCTGCTCGGCCAGCCCCAGGTGATCCAGCGCGATGTCCAGCGCCAGCACATAGCTCTGCGCGCCATACCCTGCAGCAATGCCCAGTCGATGGCCGACACCAGCCGGCAGGCACGGCTCGGCCACCGCGCCGTCGTCATGCACTTCCACGTACGCGTTGTGCAGATAGGGCAGCAGACGCTGCAGGCGCAGGCTGTTGGCGCACGCGCCCGGATCGAGCAGCGTCACCTCGCCGCGGCTGTGGTCGGCCACGCGCAGTGCATCCAGCAGTTCCTGTTCCGAACCACAGGCACGGATCGCCACGCTGGTGCCGGCGTCGATCGCACGATGCACCAGCGACTTCAGCACCGGCGCCGGCAGCGGCATGGCGGTACGGATCAACGCACCGGCGGCTTCCGGGCCACGGATGATGAAGATCGACATGGCTCAGCCCTCCTGCGCCAGGCGGCGACCGACAATGGCCAGCGACAGCGGATAGCCGGCCTGCTGGCTGCGCTGGTCGATCACCACTGCGGCGGGGCCATGCTGCAGGCGCAGGCGCGCATCCAGGCCAAGCTCGCTGGGCGACTGCAGCTCGATGTACTGCGCCGGCAGACGTTCCAGCGCCGCCTGCAACGCACCGCCCTCGGCCTGCCATTGCGCTTCGTCGGCCACGCCGACATCCAGCAGCACCCAGTCGGCCGAACGCGCCTGCGGCTGGCACAGGCACTGGCGTACTTCGGACAGGCTGGCGCAATCGCTGCACAGCACGCGATGGCCGGCCAGCTGCGCCGGCAGCTGCGGACGCGGCGCCGACGAAGACGCGTGGCGGATCACCAGGAGGGTCATACAACACCTTGCGGAATGCGCCCTGCGGCGCGGTGGGCACACGATGCGCGCGGCGGCCGTAAAGGTGCGATGCCCTTGGCCGGCCCCGCGCGTAAAACCTGCGTAACCCTTCCTGTAGAGCCGAGCCCACGCTCGGCTGACGCAAACCGACGCTCGACAAGCAGCCGAGCGTAGGCTCGGCTCTACAGGATCGTGGCGCGGGAACCTCTCCCGCCCGCCTGTGGTCTGATGCAGCTACCACCCACCCGGAGCCTGCCATGGATGCTGTTGCCCGCCCTCCCTTTTCCGAACGCGCGCTGGCCTGGCTGAAGAAGGAGGCGTTGCCGCTGCTGGTGATGCTCGGCCTGCTCGCCGCTGCCCGCGATACCCTGGCCAACCACTACGTGGTGCCCAGCGGCTCGATGCAGCCGACCCTGCAACCGGGCGACCGGGTGGTGGTGGACATGCGCGCCTACGGCCTGCGCCTGCCGTTCACCAACAAGGAACTGCTGGCGACCGGTACCCCGCAGCGCGGCGAAGTGGCGGTGTTTGATTCGCCGGCCGATGGCACCCGGTTGATCAAGCGCGTGGCGGCGGTGGCGGGGGACCACGTGCACATGCGCGAGGGACACCTGAGCATCAACGGCCAGCCGCTGCAGATCGCTGACCTGCAGGACGTGGAAGCCTTCGGTGAACGTCGTGCCCGCCTGGACCTGGACATGGGCGGTGGTCCGGACATCGCCGATCTGGTGGTGCCAGCCGGCAAGGTGCTGGTGCTGGGAGACCACCGTGGCAACAGTTTCGATGGCCGCTTCTTCGGTTTCGTCGATGCGGACAAGGTCTACGGCCGGGCGGTGGCGGTGTACTACCGCCGGGGCGACGGCTTCGAGTGGCAGCGCCTGTAAGCTGAATTGATACTTCCTGTGTATCAATCATGACCTATCAGGTTATGGATCGACTGGATGGACGGGCCTAGTCTGAGGCCCGTTCCCTCCCATACCCGGCCGTCCCCACCGGCCCACCGATCCCATGACTGGCGAAACCGCCGCGACCGTCGAACGCTGCCCCCACGCTGTTGACCCCGCTTCCGACACCCGCATCCAGCAGGGCACGCCGGCCTTCCGCCGCACTGCGCTGGCGCTGTTCCTGGCCGGCTTTTCCACCTTCGGCCTGCTGTACACGGTGCAGCCGCTGCTGCCCGAGTTCAGCCGCCACTTCGGCGTTTCTGCTGCCGGCAGCGCGATGTCGCTGTCGCTGACCACCGGCACGCTGGCGGTGGCCATGCTGCTGGCCGGCCTGCTGTCCGACGCGGTCGGCCGTCGCCCGTTGATGATCGCTGCGCTGCTGGCCTCGGCCATGCTGTCGCTGAGCACCGCGCTGGTGGACGACTGGACCACGTTGCTGGTGCTGCGCACCCTGCTCGGCCTGGCGCTGAGCGGCGTACCGGCGGTGGCGATGACCTACCTGGTCGAGGAAATGGACAGCCGCGCGCTGGGCCTGGCGATGGGCCTGTACATCGGCGGCAACGCCATCGGTGGCATGAGCGGGCGCCTGCTGGCCGGCATCATCGCCGACCACTGGGGCTGGCGCTGGGGTATCGGCGTGGTCTCGATCATCGCCATCGCCAGCACCGCGCTGCTGTGGCTGCAGCTGCCCCCGTCGCGCCATTTCCACGCGCGTCGCGATGGCCTGCGCCAGTTGCCGTCGCGCTGGCGCATGCTGTTCGCCGACCCGGGCCTGCCGTGGCTGTTCGCCACCTCGTTCGTGCTGATGGGCGTGTTCGTCACCCTCTACAACTACCTGGGCTACCACCTGCTGGCGCCGCCGTACCACCTCAGCCAGACCGTGGTCGGCCTGATCTTCAGCGTGTACCTGGTGGGCACCTTCAGTTCGGCGTGGATGGGCCAGCAGGCCACGCGGTACGGGCGCGGCCGCATCCTGTCGATCTCGTTCGCGCTGATCGGCGCCGGCATCGCGCTGCTGGCATTGCCATGGCTGAGCACGATGGCACTGGGCATCGCGCTGGTGACGTTCGGCTTCTTCGGTGGTCACTCGGTGGCCAGCAGCTGGGTTGGCAGCCGTGCCGGTGCGATGCGCGCGGAAGCCTCGGCGCTGTATCTGTTCGCCTACTACCTGGGGTCCAGTGTGCTGGGCGGGGTCGGTGGCCTGGCCTATGCGGCCTGGGATTGGCTGGGTGTGTGCGCGTTCGCTGCGGTGCTGACCCTGATTGGTGGTGGCATCGTCTGGGCGCTGCAGCAGCGCGCGCCGCAGCCGGTCACTGCCTGATCCTGTGGAGTTGCGCTTGCCTTGGTAGAGTCGACTGTTAGTCGACTGCTCTTCCATCAGACCGCAAAAGCCCCGCGCTGCGCGCGATAGTCGACTAACAGTCGACTCTACCGGCGAACGCCCCGCGCAGCAGCGTGGCGAAGTTGCGGATCAACGGCGTCACCCCTTCGCGACGCCACGCCAGCTGCACTTCCGAATGTGCGCCGGCGTCGGCCAGCGCCACGAAGCGCGCGCCTTCCACGCGGATGTGATCGCACGACGACGGCAGGATCGCCGCGCCCAGGCCCGCGGCGGCCAGACTGATCAGCGTCGAGGCTTCACCCGCCTCCTGCACGATGCGCGGTGTGAATCCGGCAGCCGCGCACAACGCGATCATATGGTCGTGGATACCCGCACCGGCACTGCGGCGGAACGCCACGAACGGCTCCTGCGCGAAGTCGCGCAGCGACAGCGTGCCCTGCTTCGACAGTCTGCGCAGGGCAGGATGGTCGGCATGCACGATCAGCGCCAGCGGATCGACGAACAGGCTGTGTGCCACCAGTTCCGCCGGCAGCGCGCGCTTGCGGATGATGCCGACGTCCAGTGAACCGTCGAGCAGCGCGTCGATCTGCTGCAGCGTGTTCATCTCGCTCAGCTGCAAGCGCACCTGCGGATACTGCTGGCGGTAATGCAGGATCGAACGCGGAATCTGTGGCGACAGCGGCGTGGCGCGGGTCAGGCCAATGTGCAGTTCGCCCTGCTCACCGCGCTGCGCACGCTGCACCTCGTCCACCGCGGTTTCCACCTGCTGCACGATGGCGCGTGCACGTTCCTGCAGCAGCTCGCCCGCAGGCGTCAGCTGCACGCGGCGATGGCTTCGTACGAACAGGCGCGCACCTATCAGGTCTTCCAGCTGGCGGATCTGCTGGCTGAGCGGCGGTTGCGACATCCCCAGCCGCTCGGCCGCCTGGCCGAAGTGCAGCGTATCGGCGACGGCAAGGAAGTAACGCAGGTGGCGGAGTTCGATCGGCATGGGGCCAGTCTATGCATCGCCAGCCACAAATGGAGCCAGATCATTCGTACGTCATCCACGCATGGCATGGATCTACCGTGTCGACCAAGGTCGACACCCACCAACAGCAGTCCATGGCGTTCCGACAGACCACGGAGATTTGTCGAAGGCGGGGTGGGTCCGGTTGCGGGGGCGTGAGCGCCATGGATGGCGCGACCGAGCCTCCATGGACGGATTCACGGCGTCCCCCGCCACCGGACCCACCCCGCCATCCCACGGGATGCCCGCTTTTGACGTTGCCGTTGATTCGGCAGGTGCAGGGCGCAGCCCTGCCGAACACCCTTTACCGCTCGGAATGCCCGCTCTGGTCGTAATCGCGCGGACTGAACAACTCCGGCTGGATCAGCTCGATGAATGCCCGCGCCTGCGCCGACAACGCCTTGCCGCGCCGCACGATCACCCCGTAACTGCGTTCCGGGAACCAGCGCTTCATCGATCGCGCGGCCAACCGCTCGCGGTCGGCCTCGTTCAGGCACAGCGCCGGCACGATGGAAATGCCCATGCCCATCGCCACGTACTGCTTGATCACCTCCCAGCCGCCGACCTCCAGCGCCACGGTGTAGGCGATGCGGTGGCGCTGGAAGACCTGGTCGACCAGGCGGTAGGTGATCTGCCGCTTCGGCGGCAGCACCAGCGGGTAGCGCGCGATGTCGGCCAGCTCCAGCTCGCCGCCACTGGCCAGCGGATGATCGTGCGGCGCGATCAGCACCTGCTCGAAGCGGTAGGCCGGGGCGTAGCTGAGATCGGCTGGCACGTCGGTCATCGAGCCGATCGCCAGGTCGGCGGCATCCTCGCGCAGCAGGTCGGTGCCGTCGGCGCTGATCGCGTTGTGCAGGGTCAGGCGCACGTCCGGGTGGTGCAGGCGGAAGCGTTCGACGATCTTCGGCAGCAGGTACAGGATGGTGGAACTGTTGGCGGCGATGTTCAGTTCGCCCGCGTCCAGGCCGCGCACCTTGTCGCGGAAACGCGCCTCCAGCCCATCCAGGTTCTCCACCAGTGGCTGCGCCATTTCATACAACAGCTGGCCCTCACGGCTGGGCACCAGGCGTCGCCCACTGCGCTCGAACAGGGGCACCCCCAACTCACGCTCCAACGCCTGCAACTGCAGGCTGATGGCCGGCTGGCTGACGAACAGCGCCTCAGCAGCCCGTGAGACCGAACCCAGGCGCACCGTCTGGCAGAACGCGCGCAGCGGCTTCAACCGGTCGGATTTGTAGGAAAAACGCGGACTTGGCGAGGGGCGCGTGGTCATGGCGTCACAAGTATTAGCACAATTTATGTAGAGCATTGCAAAAACTGTTTTGCCAAATACTCAGTCCCAGCGGCACCGTGGAGACGTTCCCCCATCGCTGGAGTCGCCCCATGTCCGCCGTCGCTTCCGCTGTTCCCACCCCTGCCAGCAAGGCTACCCCCGGCATCGCCCTGGCGACCCGTGTGGCCGGCCAGGACACCGTGCTGCCGGCGCCGCTGCTGGCCCTGCTGGTGTCGCTGCACCGTGCGGTGGAACCGGGCCGGCAGGCACGGCTGCAGGCCCGCCGCGAGCGCCAGGCGTTCTTCGACCAGGGCGGCCTGCCGGATTTCCGCGAAGACACTGCCGCCATCCGCAGCGGCGACTGGACCGTCGCGCCGCTGCCGGCCGCGCTGCAGGACCGCCGCGTCGAGATCACCGGCCCGACCGACCCGAAGATGGTCATCAACGCGCTGAACTCGGGCGCCAAGGTGTTCATGGCCGACTTCGAGGATTCGACCTCGCCGACCTGGCGCAACCTGCTGGCGGGTCAGCAGTCGCTGGCGGCGGCGGTGCGTGGTGACCTGGAGTTCACCGCCGCCAATGGCAAGCACTACCGCCTGCGCCCGTATGACGAACAGGCGGTGCTGATCGTGCGCCCGCGCGGCTGGCACCTGGACGAAAAGCACGTGGCGATTGACGGCCAGCCGCTGGCCGGTGGCCTGTTCGACGCGGCGGTGTTCGCCTTCCACAACGCCCGCGCCCTGCAGGGCAAGGACCGCGGCCCGTACTTCTACCTGCCCAAGCTGCAGAGCATGGAGGAGGCGGCGCTGTGGGAGACCGCGCTGTCGCACATCGAAGGCATGCTCGGCCTGCCGCACGGCCAGATCAAGGTGACCGTGCTGATCGAAACACTGCCGGCGGTGTTCGAGATGGACGAGATCCTGCACGCGCTGCGTGACCGCATCGTCGGCCTGAACTGCGGGCGCTGGGATTACATCTTCTCGTACCTGAAGACCTTCCGCCGCCACGCCGACCGCGTGCTGCCCGAGCGCGGCCAGGTGACCATGACCCAGCCGTTCCTGAAGGCGTACTCGGAGCTGCTGATCCAGACCTGCCATCGCCGCGGTGCGCATGCGATGGGTGGCATGGCCGCGCAGATCCCGATCAACAACGATGCCGCCGCCAACGAGCAGGCGATGGCCCGCGTGCGCGCCGACAAGCTGCGCGAAGTCACCGCCGGCCATGACGGCACTTGGGTCGCGCACCCGGCGCTGATTCCGGTAGCGATGGCGATCTTCGACGAACACATGCCCACCGCGAACCAGCACAACGTGCTGCGCCAGGATGTGCGCGTCGGCCGCGATGAGCTGATCGCACGGCCGCCGGGCACCATCACCCGCGCCGGTTTCGAAGGCAACGTGGAAGTCTGCGTGCGCTATCTGGCGGCGTGGCTGGATGGCAACGGCTGCGTGCCGATCCATCACCTGATGGAGGACGCGGCCACCGCCGAGATCAGCCGCAGCCAGCTGTGGCAGTGGCTGCATACGCCGGGCCAGCAACTGGACGATGGCACCGCGATCGACCTGGCCCTGCTGGATTCCACGCTGGCGCAGCTGCCGGCGCGGCTGGGCGATACCGCCGCGCTGCCCGGTGGCGCCCGCATCGGCGAAGCCATCGCCCTGCTGGCCGAACTGAGCCGCAGCAACGAATTGACCGATTTCCTGACCCTGCCGGCCTACGCGCGCATCGATTGACCGACTGCCCGCAATCCCGCCGTTTCCCTCCCCGCTGCACGCACGAACCGAACTGGAGAAAGACATGAGCAAGCTGCCCACTGCCGAACAGATCCAGCACGACTGGGACACCAACCCGCGCTGGGAAGGCATCAAGCGCAACTACAGCGCCGCTGACGTGGTGCGCCTGCGCGGCACCGTCCACATCGAGCATTCGCTGGCCCGCCTGGGCGCGGAGAAGCTGTGGGCATCGCTGCATGAGCGCGAGTTTGTCAACGCGCTGGGTGCCCTGACCGGCAACCAGGCCATGCAGCAGGTCAAGGCCGGCTTGAAGGCGATCTACCTGTCCGGCTGGCAGGTGGCGGCTGATGCCAACCTGGCCGGCCAGATGTATCCGGACCAGTCGCTGTACCCGGCCGATTCGGTGCCGGCGGTGGTCAAGCGCATCAACAACACGCTGCTGCGCGCCGACCAGCTGCACCACGCCGAAGGCAAGGATGACATCGACTTCCTGCAGCCGATCGTGGCCGACGCCGAAGCCGGTTTCGGCGGCGTGCTCAACGCGTTCGAGCTGATGAAGGCGATGATCGAGGCTGGCGCCGCCGGCGTGCACTTCGAGGACCAGCTGGCCTCGGTGAAGAAGTGCGGCCACATGGGCGGCAAGGTGCTGGTGCCGACCCGAGAGGCGATCGAGAAGCTCAACGCCGCGCGCCTGGCTGCCGACGTGCTGGGCGTGCCGACCCTGCTGGTGGCGCGTACCGACGCCGAAGCCGCCGACCTGCTGACCAGCGACATCGACGGCAACGACAAGCCGTTCGCCACCGGCGAACGCACCGTGGAAGGCTTCTACAAGACCCGCAATGGCCTGGACCAGGCGATCAGCCGCGGCCTGGCCTACGCGCCCTATGCCGACCTGGTGTGGTGCGAGACCGGCAAGCCGGACCTGGAGTTCGCCCGCAAGTTCGCCGAGGCGATCCATGCGAAGTTCCCCGGCAAGCTGCTGGCCTACAACTGCTCGCCCAGCTTCAACTGGAAGAAGAACCTGGACGACGCAACGATCGCGAAGTTCCAGCGCGAGCTGGGCAGCTACGGCTACAAGTTCCAGTTCATCACCCTGGCCGGCTTCCACGCGCTGAACTACGGCATGTTCAACCTGGCCCACGGCTATGCACGCCGCCAGATGAGCGCCTTCGTGGAACTGCAGGAAGCCGAGTTCGAAGCGGCCGAGCGTGGCTTCACCGCGGTCAAGCACCAGCGCGAGGTCGGCACCGGCTACTTCGATGCCGTGACCCAGGCGATCCAGCAGGGCCAGTCCTCGACCACCGCACTGACCGGCTCCACCGAGGAAGAGCAGTTCCACGGCGGCCGCAGCGAACGCGCTGCCTGAGCGGGTAGTGCCGGCCACTGGCCGGCAACCCGTAGATGTTCCCGAGGTCCAGGTGGTTGCCGGCCAGCGGCCGGCACTACCGGGCCTCAGAGCGATCAGGGTGGCCAGGGAAGGGCCAGACAACGCCGGCCGGTCGGGGGACCTGCCGGCGTTGTTGTATCGATGGAAACGCGATGAACGCATGCAGCGTCAATCCGGCGCACCCCACAGCCCGGCAACTTGGCCGAAACCCTGTGAAGGTGGCCATCAGATTGATCCGGAACGACTTTTCCCTGGACCGTGGCGGGCAGAACGGCCACCGCGCGCCTTCACATCGGGAAAGCGGACCACAAGGCTCAAAATGAGATAGGGCGCACATTTTAAAGCGGTGCTATGCTCCGCGGCTCACCAGGGGACGCTGGCGGCGGGTGCAGGGAATGACCGGCAGGGGTGCGGCCGAGAACAGTGATGTGACGTCAGGTATCGCCCGGGTGGCGATGGCCGAGATCGTGCATGCGCTGCTGTCCGATGCCGAGGTCGCATTGTTCGCCAGATTTGCCCGTCCATGCAAGCTTCATGCCGGACAGTGGCTGTTCCAGCGCGGGCATCGTGGCGAGCGCATGTACGTGATCCTGGAAGGCCAGATCGAACTGGACTTCGGCGAGGACCTGGTGATCAAGACCCTCGGGCAGCAGGAGTTCTTCGGTGAGCTGGGCCTGCTGGTGGGTGATCACCCGCGCAGCGCCAGTGCGCGCGCCCTGGTGGACTGCGAGGTGCTTGAGCTGGGGCCCGCCGACTTCCATCGCCTGGTCGAATCCGATCCGGGCCTGGTCGCCTACTTCCTGCGCCGCACGATCATGCGCGTGCTGACCAACGAACAGGCCCTGATCAGCCAGCTGCGCCGGCGCAACCATGACCTGGAAACCGCGCTGGACAACCTGTACATCACCACCCACCAGCTGACCCACACCCGTGAGCTGGTGCGTACCGATGAACTGACCGGACTGCACAACCGCCGTGGCCTCACCCTGTACCTGCAGGAATGCCGCGCAGATGGCAGTGGGCTGCCGCAGGCGCTGCTGCTGATCGACTGCGACCGCTTCAAGCAGATCAATGACCGCCATGGCCACCAGGCCGGCGATCGCGTGCTGCAGAGCATGGGCAACATCCTGCGCTCGATGGCCGGCGAGCAGGACCTGACCTGCCGGCTCGGCGGTGACGAGTTCTGCCTGATCCTGCGTCGTGGCAACCACGAGATCGTGCAGCACGCGGCCGAGTTCATTCTCAGCGCGGTACACGGCCTGCTCGAACGCAGCCACGGCACGCCGCACGTCAGCCTGGTCAGCATCGGCGCCAGCCTGCTGGACCCGGATGCGGGCTGGAGCGAGTGGTACGCCAGCGCGGACCGTGCGCTGTACCAGGCCAAGCGTGATGGTGGCAACTGCCTGCGTTGGGCAGACGCAGTGGACTCACCCTAGATCGGGAGACAGAGGCGATGAATGGCGACAACGGAACGTCGGCGCCGCACAACCAGCAACTGCGCGCCCTGCTGTTCACTGACCTGTGTGACTCGCTGCTGCTGGTCGAACGCATCGGCGATGTCGCTGCCGCCGAACTGTTCCAGGAACACGACCGGCTGGTGCTGGCGCTGCAGCAGCGCTGGAACGGCCAGCTGATCGATCGCTCCGACGGGTTGTTCATGCTGTTCGAGCGCCCGATCGACGCGCTTGGCTTCGCATTGGATTACCAGCGCGGGCTGCAGCCGCTGGGGCAGAGACACGAGATCCATCTGCAGGCGCGGGCCGGTCTGCATGTGGGCGATGTGCTCACCTGGGAGAACAGCGCCGAGGCAGTGCGGGCTGGCGCCAAGGCGATTGAAGTCGAAGGCCTGGCCAAGCCGACGGCGGCGCGCTTGATGCAGTTGGCACGGCCGGGCCAGATCCTGCTTTCGGCGGTGGCCGAATCCATCGTGCGTCGCTCCAGTGGGTCGCTGGGCGCGATGGCTGAAGGCCTGCAATGGCGATCATTCGGGCGCTGGCGCTTCAAGGGCGTGAGCCAGCCTGCCGAAGTCTACGGCGTGCAGGCGGCGGGCATGCCCACGCCGGGGCGGCTGCGGCACACGGCCAAGGCCCGGCGTGATCTTCCGTTGTGGCGCCGTCCACTGGCGATGGCGGCGCAGGCTGCTGTGCTGCTGGCCGCAGTGCTTGGCGTCTGGTTGCTGACCCGGCCACAGCCGGCAATCGCGTTCGCTGAACGCGATTGGGTGGTGCTCGGTGGGCTGCATAACCTCACCGGCAATCGCCTGCTTGATGACGCCCTGGACCAGGCGTTCCGGATCAGTCTCGAGCAGTCCCGCTACGTCAACGTCGTCAGTGACGATCGCGTCGGCCGCACCCTTGAGATGATGCGGAAACCGCTGGATGGCGGCGTCCGCGAACGCGGCGATGCCGCCGCTGTTGCGGTACGCACGGGCGCCCGCCTGGTGTTCGTGCCATCGGCTACCGATATCGGCGGCCGCACCCGCTTCAGCGTGGAGGTGGTCGAGCCGTCGACGCTGCGCACTCTGGCCGTGGTATCCGCCGATGCGAAGGCGGGTGCGGTATTGGCGGCGGTGGACGATGTTTCGCGCCAGCTGCGCGATCGCCTGGGCGAAGAGCCCGCATTGATCCAGCGCGACAGCCAATCCCTGCCGGAGGTGACCACGGGCAGCATGGATGCGCTGCGTGCGTTTGCCTTGGGCCAGAAGCGCTACAGCCGCGGAGATTTCAACGGCGCGATGGCGTTCTTCGGGCAGGCGATCCAGGTCGATCCTGAGTTCGCCCTGGCATGGCTGGGCCAAGCCCGCTGTCGTTTCGCCATGATGAACTACCACGATGCCAAGCGTCTGCTGGAAGAGGCCGACCGTCGATCAGGACACCTTACGCCACGCGAGCGCCTGTATGTGCAGAACTGGGCGCTGCAGATCGGTGATCCGGATCGTGCCACCGATGGCTGGGCGCGCATGGCAGAGCTGTATCCGGATTACATGCCTGCAAGCTACAACGCTGGTCTGAATCTTTTCCACGAGAACCGCCTTGCCGAGGCCCTGGCGCTTTCCAAGCGCGTTGCACAAAGCAGGGTCGAGCTGCCTGAGATCGCACAGGACCAGTACGGCCGCGCCTTGCTGGCCAGCGAGCGCTACGCAGAGGCTGACATCGCGTTCAGCCGTGCCGCCAGCAATGGTTGGGAAGGTGCATTGATGCGCCAGGCGACGGTGGCGGCAGCGCGTGCCGAGTTCGAGAAGGCCAATGCGCTGCTTGGGCGGATCGACCCAAACAACTTCCATGCTGGTAATTTCGCCACCACGATTGCGCTTGACCAAGGCGACGTCGAGGGCGCCATCAAGCTCGCCGAACAGGGGAGGATGCTTGCCGCACGGCGCCAGGGCATGGATCGGTACAACTTCGACATGCCCCTGGCTGTCGCCTACATGATGGCCGGCAGAAAGTCGAAAGCCTTGATGGTGGCGCGCGCGTCCGCGACGGCGCCGTTCGCAGAGCTGAGTGGCGAACCGGCGGTGGAAATAGTGGATCGTCTGGTTGCAGCACATGCGGCAGCCTTGCTGGCACTGAGACTGGGTGATGACGCACCGGCCAGGGCGGTCCAGGCCCGGATGAAGGCGCTTCAGGATCTTCCTGACAGCAGTGTGTTGCGCCAGTACGTCACCCTGTTGGCCGGGCGGATGATGCAGCATGAGGGCCAGCCCCAAGCCGGGCTGGACCTGCTCGTACCGCTGCTGAAGAAGCAGCCACGCCTGCAGGTACGGCTGGCAGTGCGTGACCTGGCGCTGGAGGCAGGGCTGAAGGATGTTGCCCAGGAGCAGACGCGCTGGCTGCGTGATCGCCCCGGATTTGCATACGCGGAAGCGCAATGCAGCTTCTGCCTGCAGGCACTGAATGTAGTGGATGTGAGGAGGCTCATGGCGGCGCCGGCAAGTGAGGCTGCCGACACCATGGCCTCGGTGCCTCAACGCAGCGTTCGCGGCGAGCCGTAACCGTCCTCAAGCATCGGCACGGAGTAGCCGGTACCACTGGTCAGCATGGCGATGATCTGGTCTTCGGCCTGTGCGATGACGTCCTTCTCCGCCAGGCAGATGTTCTTGCAGCAATCCTGGACGAACTGCTGAAGATCAGCCGGGTCGGATGGAACGTGTCCAGCCAGCAGTATCGCGGCGGCCGTGTCGGTGGCGAAGAGCTGGCGGAAGGTGTCATCGGTGGCGAGGCGCTGAACCAGCGTCCTGGCGACCGGCAGCGAGAGCGTCAACGTGGGCATTGTGTCCTGCATCCATGGAGTGTCGAGGGGCAGTGGTGATGTCGGCCTGGCAAACCGGTTCTTGAGAGAGTAGAGCGGAAGATGTAAAGGAATCGGGTCGCGGTTCGATAACGTGGATTCACGATGAAGGAAGGCTGATCCGATGGATGTCAGGCGCTGCGCGATCGTAGTGGTACAGCCCACCGAGCAGATCCGGTTTGAGCTTGAAGGCCTGCTGCGCGGTGGTGATGGCCTGGTGCGCACGCTTGCCTGGGAGGCACTCGCCCCTCACCTGGATGCGCCGGTGGTGCTGGACGCCACGGCACAGGCACTGCTGGGAAGCCTGAGCCCAAGTGCATGGACCACGCTTGAGGCAGAGAAAGCCTGTTCACCTGCGATGGACCTGCTGATTGCCAGTGGCCTGGTGTTGACCCGCGGACAGGATGACGATGTTGCCGCTCGTGATGAGCGGCTGCGTGCAACGCATTGGCACCCGCTGGCTGCGGTCATGCATGCCTTCTCACGCTGGGAGGATGTTGACGCCGTTCGCAACATGCGTGAATCACAGATCGAAACAGCCTCGCAGATGCGCAGGACGTTGGGAGCGCCCCCACCGCACGCTGCCGCTGCCGAAGCAGGGTTGGTACCACTGCCGCCTCAGCAGTCCAACGATTTCGACGCACTGCTGGCACGGCGCGTCACCTGCCGGAACTTCGATGTCACCCGACCACTGCCACTGCCCCTGCTGAGCCAGATGCTGCAGCGGGCATTCGGCAGCAGCAGCTGCCAGCGAGAAGGCGATGATCTGGTGTTCCTGAAGAAGAACGTACCCTCAGGCGGCGGACTGCATCCTGTCGAAGCCTACGTGCTGGTGCGCAATGTCAATGGACTTGCTGCCGGCATGTATCTCTATCGAGCGCAGGGCCACGGACTGATGCCGATTGATTGCCCCGTGGCCATCGATCGCGACTTCGTGATGTCCATGGTCGGGCAGCAGCACTGGTTTGCGGATGCGCATGTGCTGGTGATCCTGGCCCCGCGTTTCAACAGGACGTACTGGAAGTATCGTCAGCATGGGAAAAGCTATCGGGTTGTCGCGATGGAGGCGGGACATCTATCGCAGACGCTGTATCTGGCGGCCACGGATGCCGGCCTGGGAGCATTCATTACTGCGGCGATCAACGAAAAGCCGATCGAACGAGCCCTGGGCCTGGACACGATCAATGAGGGGGTGCTCGCGGTCTGCGGTTTCGGATGGCGTGCATCACGGATGACGACCAGCGAGCTGGACCCGGCAGGCGTGATCTGGAACCTTGAAGACCGCGCGGGCTGACCCCGCGCGGCCTCTGCCACATCACGCCGCTTCGAAGTCCACCAGCACCGCGCCATCACCCACCTGGTCGCCGGCCTTGGCGCGGTAGCCCTTCACCGTACCGTCGGCCGGTGCCTGCAGGGTGTGCTCCATCTTCATCGCTTCCAGCACCACCAGGGGTGTGCCGCGCTTGACCTCGGTACCGGCGGCGACCAGCGTGGCAACGATCTTGCCCGGCATCGGCGCCAGCAGGCTGCCGGCATCGGCCACGGCGTGGTCCGACTCGCCCACCGGATCATGCAGGGTGAAGCGGTGCTGGCCGTCGGCGCCGAACAGGTACAGCTGGTCGCCTTCGCGCAGCAGCTGCAGAGTCCAGCGGCGCTGGCCCAGCTGTGCCGCCAGGCTCTGTGCATCGGCCCTGCCGATCACCTGCACCGGTGCTGCGTCGTCGCACTGCACGCGCCAGCCATCGGCCTGCGGCCACACCTTCAGCGTGTGCCGGCGCTCGCCCTGCTGCAGCGGCAGCACGCGCGGGGCGGATGCGCCGAGGCGCCAGCCGTCCTGTGCCTGCCATGGCGAATGCGGGTCGCGGGCATCGGTGATGGCTCCTGCGGTGCTGGTCACGGCAGCCACCGCCGCCAGCAGCCACAGTGCATCGTCGCTGTCGCCCACGCGACTCAACGCCGCCTGTTCGCGTTCGATCAGCGCGGTGTCCAGCTTCGCATTGGCGAACGAATCGGTGTTCACCAGGCGACGCAGGAAACCGGCATTGGTGGTCACGCCCACCACCTGGCAGTCGGCCAGGGCCTGGCTCATGCGGCGCAGCGCGGCCTCGCGGTCCACGTCCCAGACGATCAGCTTGGCGATCATCGGGTCGTAGTACGGGGTGATGCTGTCGCCTTCCTCCACGCCGGTATCCACGCGCACGTTCGCCGAGGGCGTCGGCAGGCGCAGGCGGCGCAGGGTGCCGGTGGAGGGCAGGAAGCCGCGGTCGGCATCTTCGGCATACAGGCGTGCTTCGATGGCATGGCCGTGGATGGCCAGCTGTTCCTGGCGCAGCGGCATCGGCTGGCCACCGGCCACGCGCAGCTGCCATTCCACCAGGTCGGTGCCCGTGATGAACTCGGTGACCGGATGTTCCACCTGCAGGCGGGTATTCATTTCCATGAAGTAGAAATCGCCGTCCGGGCCGGCAATGAACTCCACCGTGCCTGCCCCGACGTAGCCCACCGCGCGCGCGGCATCGACCGCGGCCTTGCCCATCGCTGCACGGCGCTCGGCGCTCATGCCCGGTGCCGGGGCTTCTTCCAGCACCTTCTGGTGGCGGCGCTGCACCGAGCAGTCGCGCTCGAACAGGTAGACCGCATCACCGTGGGAATCGCCGAACACCTGGATCTCGATGTGGCGCGGGCGCTCGACGTACTTTTCCACCAGCACGTGGTCGTTGCCGAAGGCCGAGGCCGCCTCGCGCTGGCAGCTGGCCAGTGCATCGACGAAGTCCTCGCTGCGCTCGACCTTGCGCATGCCCTTGCCGCCGCCGCCAGCGCTGGCCTTGATCAGCACCGGGTAACCGATGGCATCGGCCTGCGCGCGCAGGAAGTCCGGTGACTGCTGGTCGCCGTGGTAGCCCGGGGTCAGCGGCACGCCGGCCTTGGCCATCAGCGCCTTGGCCGCGCTCTTGTCACCCATCGCGCGGATGGCGCTGGCCGGCGGGCCGATGAAGGTGATGCCGGCGGCGGCGCAGGCGTAGGCGAAGTCGGCATTCTCGGACAGGAAGCCGTAGCCGGGGTGGATGGCCTGCGCGCCGGTCGCGCGTGCGGCATCGAGCAGGGCATCGCCGCGCAGGTAACTCTCGCGCGCGGCGGCCGGACCGATGTGGATGGCTTCGTCGGCCAGCCGGACGTGACGCGCGTTGCGGTCGGCATCGGAGTACACCGCCACGGTGGCGATGCCGAGGCGGCGGCAGGTGGCGATGACGCGACAGGCGATTTCGCCGCGGTTGGCGATCAGGACTTTGGTGAACATGGCAACGGGCTTCATGGGAGCGTGCTCGGTCATGGCATGGGTTACATGCGGAACACGCCGAAGCGCGTCTGCTGTGGGGCGGCGTTGAGGGCGGCCGACAGCGCCAGGGCCAGTACGCGGCGGGTGTCGGCCGGATCGATCACGCCGTCGTCCCACAGGCGCGCGCTGGCGTAATACGGGTGGCCCTGCTGTTCGAACTGGTCGCGGATCGGCGCCTTGAACGCGTCTTCCTCCGCTGCCGGCCACTGCCCGCCCTTGGCTTCGATGCCATCGCGCTTGACCGTGGCCAGCACGCTGGCCGCCTGCTCGCCGCCCATCACGCCGATGCGCGCGTTCGGCCACATCCACAGGAAGTTCGGCGAGTACGCACGGCCGCACATGCCGTAGTTGCCGGCACCGAACGAACCACCGATCACCACGGTGAACTTGGGCACCCTGGCGCAGGCCACCGCCATCACCAGCTTGGCGCCGTCCTTGGCGATGCCGCCCTGTTCGTACTTGCGGCCGACCATGAAGCCGGTGATGTTCTGCAGGAACACCAGCGGGATGTTGCGCTGGGTGCACAGTTCGATGAAGTGCGCGCCCTTCAGTGCCGACTCGGAGAACAGGATGCCGTTGTTGGCGATGATGCCGATCGGGTAGCCGTTCAGATGTGCGAAGCCGGTGACCAGCGTTGCACCGTAGCGCGGCTTGAACTCGTCGAAGCGCGAGCCATCGACCAGCCGCGCGATCACTTCGCGCACGTCGTAGGGCTTGCGCGTATCGGCGGGAATCACGCCATACAGTTCATGCGCCGGCAGCAGCGGTTCCTCGGGCGGCTGCACTGCCATCGCCGGTTCCGGCTTGCGCCAGTTCAGCTGGGCGATGATCGCGCGCACCCGCGCCAGCGCCTGCAGGTCGTTGTCGGCCATGTGGTCGGCCACGCCGGAAATGCGCGTATGCACGTCGGCACCGCCCAGTTCCTCGGCGGTAACCACTTCACCGGTGGCCGCCTTCACGAGCGGCGGGCCGCCCAGGAAGATGGTGCCCTGTTCGCGCACGATTACCGTCTCGTCGCTCATCGCCGGCACGTAGGCGCCACCGGCGGTGCAGCTGCCCATCACGCAGGCGATCTGCGGAATGCCCTGCGCCGACAGGTTGGCCTGGTTGTAGAAAATGCGGCCGAAATGGTCGCGGTCGGGGAAGACTTCATCCTGCAGCGGCAGGAACGCGCCGCCGGAGTCGACCAGGTAGATGCAGGGCAGGTGGTTCTGCTCGGCGATCTCCTGCGCGCGCAGGTGCTTCTTCACCGTCATCGGGTAGTAGGTGCCGCCCTTGACCGTGGCGTCGTTGGCCACGATCACGCATTCCACGCCGCTCACGCGGCCGATGCCGGCCACCACGCCAGCGGCAGGCACGGCGTCTTCATACATGCCGTGCGCGGCCAGCGGCGCGATTTCCAGGAAGGCGCTGCCGGGGTCGAGCAGGGCGTCGATGCGGTCGCGCACCAGCAGCTTGCCGCGTGCGGTGTGCTTGGCGCGTGCCGCCTCGTTGCCGCCCAGCGCAGTGCGGGCAAGCGTGGCGTGCAGGTCATCAACCACGGCCTGCATGGCCGCGCGGTTGGCTTCAAAGGTATCGCTGCCCGGTTGCAGCTGGCTGTTCAGGACGGTCATCGCGGTGGCCTTACAGGGTGCGCTGGAACAGTTCGCGGCCGATCAGCATGCGGCGGATCTCCGAGGTGCCGGCGCCGATTTCATACAGCTTGGCGTCGCGCCACAAACGGCCGGTCGGGTATTCGTTGATGTAGCCGTTGCCGCCCAGGATCTGGATCGCCTGGCCGGTCAGCCAGGTGGCCTTCTCGGCGGCGTACAGGATGGCACCGGCTGCGTCCTGGCGGGTGGTGCGGCCCTGGTCGCAGGCGCGCGCCACGGCATACACATAGGCGCGGCAGGCGCCGAGGCCCACGTACATGTCGGCGATCTTGGCCTGGATCAGCTGGAAGCTGCCGATCGCCTCGCCGAACTGGTGGCGCTCGTGCACGTACGGCATCACCACGTCCATCGCCGCAGCCATCAGGCCCAGCGGGCCGCCGGACAGCACCACGCGCTCGTAGTCCAGGCCGGACATCAGCACCCGCACGCCACCACCGACCTGGCCCAGTACGTTTTCTTCCGGCACTTCGCAGTCCTGGAACACCAGCTCGCAGGTGGGCGAGGAACGCATGCCCAGCTTGTCCAGCTTCTGCGCGGTGGAGAAGCCCTTCATGCCCTTCTCGACCAGAAAGGCGGTGATGCCCTTGGCGCCGGCCTCCATGTCGGTCTTGGCATAGACCACCAGCACGTCGGCATCCGGGCCGTTGGTGATCCACATCTTGTTGCCGTTGAGCACGTAGCGATCGCCACGCTTGTCGGCGCGCAGCTTCATCGACACCACATCCGAACCGGCGCCCGGCTCGCTCATCGCCAGCGCACCGACCTTGGCGCCGCTGCACAGGTCGGGCAGGAAGCGCTGCTTCTGTTCCTCGTTGCCGTTCTTGCGCAGCTGGTTCACGCACAGGTTGGAGTGCGCGCCATAGGACAGGCCGATGCCGCCGGAGGCGCGCGAGATTTCTTCCATCGCCACCACGTGGGCCAGGTAACCCATGCCGGTGCCGCCGTATGCTTCTTCCACGGTGAGGCCGAGCAGGCCCTGTTCGCCCAGCTTGGGCCACAGGGCCAGCGGGAACTGGTTGGTGGCATCGGCCTCGGCGGCCAGCGGTGCGACCTCGGCGGCGGCAAAATGGGCCACGCTCTGGCGCAGCAGGTCGATGTCTTCGCCAAGATCGAAGTTCAGGGATGGCACGTGCATTGTGGTGGCTCCACGGCGGGATGGCAGGAAATGGACGCACCCGGCGGGGGAGCGGGCGGCGGTCTGCAGGACCGCTGCCCGCACGGGCGATTGGACCCCAGCGTAGCGGGGTTCGGGTAAGAAGTGAATACGAATTCAAAAATTGAAACTAGAATCAGAACATGGCCTATAAACGCTCTGCATTGATGGAAGAACGCCTGGCCGGGGCCCGTGAAAGGATCCTGCTGGCCACCCGCGAGCTGGTCGCCACCGGTGGCTGGCGCAACGCCCCGGTGACCGCCGTAGCGACCCAGGCCGGGGTGTCCACCGGCCTGATCTACCGCCACTTCCCGTCCAAGGCCGAACTGTTCGTGGAGGTGCTCAACGCCGCCGTGGCCCATGAAGTGGCGATCATGGAGCGCATCGCCAGCGGTCCGGAGGCGGCCAGTGAGCGCCTGCGGCTGGCGATCACCGCCTTCGTCCGCCGCGCTCTGGCCGGGCCGGGGCTGGCCCATGCCTTCATCGTCGAGCCGGTCGACCCGGACGTGGAAGCCGAACGCATGCGCGGTCGTCGTGCCTTTGGGGATGTCTTCCTGCGCCTGGTGGAAGAGGGCGTGGCCGCCGGTGAGTTGCCGGCGCAGGACGCGCACGCCACGGCCGCGTGCCTGGTCGGTGCCTTCACCGAAGCGATGGTCGGCCCGACCGCGCCCAGCCGCGAAGCGCACCGCGACGAAGGCGCACTGGTGGATGCGATCTGCAGCTTCTGCCTGCGCGCGATCGGCGCCCCGGCAAAACGGTAGCGCCGGGCCATGCCCGGCGGCTGTTGCCGCGCTTGCGTTGCCGGGGTCAGATCCCTTCTGCGTGGCAAAAGGGATCTGACCCCAGCCCCCCGGCATGTTGCGCCGCATCAGCAGTGACGCCTGTTGTCGCACGCAAAGTGCGTTCTATACTCGGCCCATCACGCAGTCGCTCAGCCGTGGTCCAACGACTATCAGCCAGGGGTAACGAAGAGTGCGGAATTACGATCTGGAGTTCCTGAAACGCTTCTCCATGGTGATCGCGCTGCTGGCGACCATCACCCTCGGCCTCATTCTCCTTGCCGCCTATATCCACACCCGGATTCCGCCCGAGGTGTCGCCGACCGCGGCCAAACGCACCGAACAGCGCATCTCGCCCACCGGCGCGGTCTATGCCGGCAGCACCGGTGCCGCCGCACAGGCCGCGGCCAAGGCCGCCGCGCTGGCCAAGGCGGCGTCGCAGGTGGCCTATGGCGGTACCAAGGACGGCAAGGTCATCTTCGATAACCTGTGCACTGCCTGCCACACCACTGGCGTGGGCATGGCGCCAACGCTGGACCACTCGCATTGGGACAAGCGCATCGCGCAGGGCAAGGACACGCTCTACAAGCACGCCATCGAGGGCTATACCGGCCCGGACGGCGGCATCATGCCCCCCAAGGGCGGCAACCCGGCGCTGACCGAGGAGCAGATCCACGCCACCGTGGACTGGATGCTGGGCAACCTGAAGTAGCCGCCGAACGGCGGAACGGCCAAACCGCTGGATGGCTGAACTGCTGAACCGCCGAATCGCCTAACCGCCTAACCGCCGGTAGAGTCGACTGTTAGTCGACTGCTCTTCCCAACGCCGCCGGAAAGCCCGCGCTGCGCGCGACAGTCGACTAACAGTCGACTCTACCGCCGGTCACGCCGGTCACGCCGGTCACGCCGGTCACGCCGGTCGCCCCGGTCACGCCGGTCACCGCAACGGCTTTGCCCACCGAGGCCTGATCGCCCATATTCCCCCGCCCGCAAGCGGGGTTTCGCATTTCAGGGTTAGTCTGTGCGCCCTCTTCCCTGGAATCGCCCGTCGATGCGCCGCCGTTCCCTCGCCCTTGCCCTGTCCCTGCTGCTGCCGGCCGGTGCCTTTGCCCAGGCCCAGCCGCAGGCCGCACCGGCCGCGTCGCCCTCCGCTGCGCGCAGCAGCGCCACCGTGGTGCTGACCGCCGCGCCGGCCGACTGGCGTGCACTGGATGGCCAGCGCGTGCGCATCGCCGCACCGGTGACCCTGGCCGGTACCGACGGCCTGGAGCGCTTCGGCCAGCTCACCGTGGCCTTCGATGGCCGCCTCTGGCAGCCGACCGAAGTGGCCACGCCGGGCACTGCCGGCTATGAGCAGGTGATGGCCGACAACCAGCGCCGCCGCCTGGTGCTGGAAGATGGCAGCGAAGCCCGCGACCCGGCCAGCGTGGCTTACCTGCCGGGCAACCCGGTGCTGCGCACCGGCATGCAGCTGCGCGATGTGCAGGGCATCGTGCGCATGGACGCGCAGGGCCATCCGCGCCTGCAGGTCGAAGGCGCGCTGAAGCTGCCGGAGCTGAAGCGCCCGGCGGTGCCGACCGTGCGGGGCAGCCTGCATGTGGCGGCCTTCAACCTGGAGAACTTCTTCAACGGCGACGGCCAGGGCGGTGGCTTCCCGACCCTGCGCGGTGCACGCACGCTGGACGAGCACAAGGCGCAGGTGGCCAAGCTGGTCACCACGGTCAACGCGCTGGGCGCCGACGTCGCCGCGCTGATGGAGCTGGAAAACGACGGCTACGGCCCGCAGTCGGCCATCACCGAACTGGTCGATGCGCTCAACCGCGACCGTGGCGCACAGGGCGACTGGCGCTTCGTCGACGCGGGCAACGGCCCCGGCGACAACCCGATACGGGTCGGCATCATCTACCGCAGCGCGCGCCTGCAGCCGGTCGGCAAGCCGGCCACGCTGACCGGTGGCCCGTTCGTCGAGCACAGCCGCGTGCCGCTGGCGCAGGCCTTCCAGGGCAAGCAGGGCGCGCCGTTCGTGGTGGTGGCCAATCACTTCAAGTCGAAGGGCTGCCGCGATGCGAGCGGCGCCGATGCAGACCGTAACGACAACCAGGGCTGCTGGAACGCGACCCGCGTGACCTCCGCGCAGCAGCTGCATGCCTGGCTGCAGACGGATCCAACCGGTACCGGCACCAAGGACGCCGTGCTGCTGGGTGATTTCAATGCCTACGCGATGGAAGACCCGATCCGCACCCTGCATGACCTGGGCTGGCAGGACGCGTTCAAGGTCGCCAAGGTCGAGCATCCCTACAGTTACGTCTACAACGGCTACACCGGCCGCCTCGACCATGCACTGCTGAGCCCGGGCATGGCCAAGCGCCTGCGCGGTGCCGCCGAATGGCACAGCAACGCCGACGAGCAGGACGCCAGCGGCTACCAGGGCCGCAATGTGCAGGGCCCGTGGCGCAGCTCCGACCACGACCCGCTGCTGCTGGGCTTCGACAGATAAGGTTCGGCGGGGATCTGCTCTGGGAGGGACCTTGATCGGCACCGATCCTGCCGTTGCTTTTGATCTTCCAGTCCGTCTTCAAGCGAGCCGAGCATCGCAGGTGAATCAGGGGCGAAGAGGCGCCGATGTTTGAGCGCAGCGAGTTCGGCGCCGTCCCCTGGTTCATCGAGAAGCGCAGGGTACCGGTGCACAGCACCGGCTCGCGGCTGGCGGCGCGTTTCTTTTGGTTACTTTTCTTTTCGCGCGAAAAGAAAAGTGACATCCCACCGCGGGCGCGGAAATGGCCCGCCGCAACCAACGCTCATCCCCAGGCGATCAACCCGATCGCCAGCACCGCCAGCGCCAGGCCGGCCCGGTTCCACTTCGTGGTCGCCTCGCCGAAGGCGAACACGCCCACCAGCGCACCCAGCACCACCACGCCGATGTTCATGCCGGCGAACACGGTGGCCGGGTTGTCCGGCATCGACTGGTGGGCGTGCACATAGAAGAGGATGTTGCCGCCATTGAGCAGGCCCAGCAGCGCACCTGCGCCGAGGTTGCGCCAGGCCAACCGGCTGCGGCCACTGGCGTGCCGCCACAGCTGCAGCACCAGCATCAGCACGAAGGCCACGCTGAAGCTGGCCAGCACCGCCGCCATCGACGGCGTGCCGGACAGCGCCACCTGCTTGAGCAGCACGTCCACCACCGCGAAGCCGCCCCATACGCCCAGCAGCCAGCCCCAGCCACCGGGCGAGGACACCACCGCCGGTCCGCGCGGACGCAGGCTGATGGCTACCATCGCCAGCAGGCCCAGGCCAAGCCCGGCCAGCTTCCACGGCGTGGCGGTCTGGCCGAAGAACAGGAAGGCGGCGGCCAATGACAGCAGCAGCGACAGCCGCTGCGCCACGTCGCTGCGGACGATGCCGGCCACCGCCACCGCGCGGCCCAGCACCAGGAAAATCGAGGGCAGCACCACCGCCAGCGCCAGCAATGACAGCCACGGCGCGTGCGGCGCGCGCAGCGCATCCAGTGGCGGCCGCAGCACCACGGCGGTGAACGTTGCCGCCACCAGATAGTTCCAGGTGACCATCTGCGAAACATCCAGCTGGCGGCGTCCGGCCACCTTCAACAACACCGAAACCAGCACGCTGCAGATCACGGCCAAAGACAGGTAGAGCATGGGACGGGCACAGGGCAGGGGCGGGGGACGGTATCATGGTGCCATGCACAAGCACTCGTTCCCCGTCGCCCCCGGCGAAACCGCCTGCCTCGAACTGGACGGCCCGGCCGGCCCGCTGGAAGTGGTCGTCGACCTGCCCAAGGCCGATGCGCCGGTGCAGCCGATCGTGGCCATCATCTGCCACCCGTTGTCCACCGAAGGCGGCACCCTGCACAACAAGGTGGTCACCATGACCGCCACCACCCTGCGCGAGCTGGGCATCGCCACGGTGCGCTTCAACTTCCGCAGCGTGGGTGGTTCGGCCGGTGAGTTCGACCATGGCGTGGGCGAGCAGGACGACCTGAAGGCCGTCGCCGCCTGGGTGCGCAGCCAGCGTCCGGACGACCGCCTGTGGCTGGCCGGTTTCAGCTTCGGCGCGTTCGTTTCACTGAAGGCCGCGGCCGGGCTGCAGCCGGAAGCGCTGATCTCGATCGCGCCGCCGGCCGGCCGCTGGGACTTCGACGGCATCGCACCGCCGGCCCGTTGGCTGGTGATCCAGGGCGAGCAGGACGAGATCGTCGACCCGCAGGCTGTCTACCAGTGGCTGGACTCGCTGGATGTCCCGCATGAGCTGGTGCGCATGCCCGAGACCAGCCACTTCTTCCACCGCAAGCTGATCGACCTGCGCGGCGCGCTGACCCACGGCGTGAAGCACTGGCTGGGCGCGGCGGCATGAGTGCAACCGAGCTGACCCCGTCGCAGCGGTACGCGGAAGGGGTTGCCCGTGGCGACTGGCAGAACGACCCGGCCCAGCACGCGGCGCTGGCCGAGCTGGACCGCATCCACCTGGGCCTGCTGGACAGCGCCGAGGACGGTTGGCTGGACCGCCTGTCCTCGTTCTGGAAGAAGCCGGAGCCGGTGAAGGGCCTGTATTTCTGGGGCGGCGTCGGCCGCGGCAAGACCTTCCTGGTCGACCTGTTCTACGACGGCCTGCCGATCAAGCAGAAGTACCGCACCCACTTCCATCGCTTCATGCGCAGCGTCCACGAGCGCCTGCGCGAGCACCAGGGCCAGAGCGACCCGCTGGCGAAGATCGCCCAGGAATGGCGCAGCAACCTGCGCGTGCTGGTGCTGGACGAGTTCTTCGTCACCGACATCGGCGATGCGATGCTGCTGGCGCGGCTGCTGGAGCGCCTGTTCGCCGAGGGCGTGACCCTGGTCACCACCTCCAACACCGCAGTGGAGAACCTGTACCTCAACGGCCTGCAGCGCGAGAGCTTCCTGCCGGCCATTGGCCTGCTGCAGCGCTTCTGCGTCGAGCTGTACGCCGAAGGTACCGAGGATTACCGCATGCGCGCGCTGACCCGCTCGCCGGTGTACCGCGCACCGCTGGCGGCCGACAGCGATGAGTGGCTGGCCACGCGCTGGAACGAGCTGAGCGGCGGCCAGCCGGCCAAGCCCGGCAACATCGAGATCGAGGGCCGCAAGATCCCGGTGCGTGGCCGCGGCAAGAGCATTGCCTGGTTCGATTTCGCCGCGCTGTGCGAAGGCCCGCGCGGGCCCTCGGATTACATCGAGATCGCGCACGAGTTCAACACGGTGCTGCTGGGCGGCATTCCCGCCTTCGACCGCCTGAACGAAGATGCCGCGCGCCGCTTCGTCAACCTGATCGACGAACTGTACGACCGCCACGTCAATCTGGTGTGCACCGCCAGCACCTCGCCGGTCGAGCTGTATACCGGCCAGCGTCTGCAGGGAGCCTTCGAGCGCACCGCCTCGCGCCTGATCGAGATGCAGAGCGCCGAATACCTGGGTACCCCGCACCGGGCGTGAGGGCGGTTCACTGTAGAGCCGAGCCCATGCTCGGCTGCTTCTGGGTGATGTGCCGAAAAGCAGCCGAGCGTGGGCTCGGCTCTACAGCAGTGCCGCGCGGTTATCGGGAGGGGGCAACCGCGGTCCCCAACGGCCGCTCATCCGGCCCGGCCGACACATGCAGGCCCGCACCATCACCATGCTTTACCCGCACGCTGTCGCCGCGCTCCAGCAGGCGCAGGGGCTGTCCCTGGTAGCGCACTTCCAGCGCGTCGTGGGCCGCCGCGAGTGACTGCACCAGCGGGCACAGCGCCATCGCCCTGGCCTCCAGCTGCTGGCTGCGCGCTTCCATGCGGCGGTCGACCTCGGCATCGAGGCGGTCGGCGCGGCGCTCCATGGCCCCGGCGCGGCCGGTGAACACCTGCCACAGCACGCTGCGGGTCATCGACGTGGCCATCGTCTCGGCCATCTGCTCGATGTGCGCGTCGAAGCCGTCGCCGAAGCTCGCCTGTTCCCAGTAGCCGCGGCCCAGGCTGGCGTCGATCCAGTCCTGCATCTCGCTGCGCATCGCCCGCATCTGGCGGTTGCGCGACTTACCGGTGATGGCTTCGAAGGCGGCGTCCAGTGCATCGAAGGTGACCCCGGAGACCTCATGGGCCAGCGCGGTGGCGGCGGGCATCAGCTGGCGGGCGCCGGCCTCCATCTGCCGCAGGCGGGCGGCGTCGGCGGCGCTGACCGGCACCATCGTGCCGTCCAGGCTCAGCTCGCCGTCGTGGAACACCACTTCATGCGGCGCCTGCGGGCCATGCCGCAGCCAGATGCCGCCGCCGTCCACCAGCACGTCGTAGTCGGTGTGGATGCCGCACCGGTCCGAACGCAGGTCCGGCCCTTCGGCGGCCAGCGCGGGAGCGGCGAACAGGGCAGGCAGCAGGGCCAGAGCGTGCAGGCGCAGGCGCATCGGAACATCCTTCTCCGGAACCGGAGGACCAGCATCCGCTGCCCGCGCGCGGGCGTCACCGGCCGGAAGTCACCCGTCCACCGCATTCCCACCGGCTGCCCACCACCTATCCACAGGGTTGTCCCTAGCCAGCTTCATCACTGTCATGTGAAGCTGTCATTGTTCCGTTTCCGCGGTGCGTTGTGCCACCGCAGTGACGCCTTTCGGGCTTGACTGCGCAGCCCGTTCCGGCAGGTCTGAAGCGTCTGATCCGGGCGCCGATGGCACGATCCTTGCGGCGCAAGGGATTGCCGAATTTCACTACATTTGGCGTTGACGGACCCCATTACCCCCACTATCTTGTGGCCGTCGGTCGCAGCAACCCCAATTCCAGGGGGTGGCAGCAGCACCCATCCGCGATCGTCAACGGCAGTGGCAGGCGCAGGGTCTCATCCCCTGCGACGCCGTCCTGCCATCCTGGGCTGTCATGTCCCGGGCTGCGTCACCCGATGCATCGAGCACCCACCAATCACGCCAAGAGGACACACGCCGTGACCACCGAATCCAGCGCCACCATCGAGAAGGAAAGCGAATTCCTGTTGACGTCGCCGCCGACGGCCAACGCGATGAGTGTGACCAAGCGCAATGGCACGACCGAGCTGGTGGACCTGAACAAGATCGTGCGCGCGGTGCAGCGTTCCTCCGAAGGCCTGCACGCCGTCGATCCGATGCGCGTGGCCACCCGCACCATTTCCGGCCTGTACAACGGCGCCACCACCCGCGAACTGGACGAACTGTCCATCCGCACCGCCGCCCTGCTGATCGGTGAAGAGCCCGAGTACGGCCGCCTTGCTGCGCGCCTGTTGGCCAACTACATCGCCAAGGAAGTCTCGGGCCAGGAAATCTACGCTTTCTCGCAGTCGGTCAGCCGTGGCCATGAAGTCGGCCTGATCAACGACCGCCTGCTGAACTTCGTGCAGACCAACGCGCGCAAGCTCAACGACGCCATCGACATCTCGCTGGACCTGAACTTCGATTACTTCGGCCTGCGTACCCTCTACGACCGCTACCTGCTGCGCCACCCGCACACCCGCAAGGTGATCGAGACCCCGCAGCAGTTCTTCCTGCGCATCGCCAGCGCGCTGAGCGAGGACGTGTCCGAGACCCTGGCGCTGTACAAGCGCATGGGCAACCTGGACTACCTGCCGTCCAGCCCGACCCTGTTCAACTCCGGTACCACCCACGAGCAGCTGTCCTCGTGCTTCCTGCTGGATTCGCCGCAGGACTCGCTGGAGTCGATCTATGCCAAGTACGGCGACATCGCCCAGCTGTCGAAGTTCTCCGGCGGCATCGGCGTCAGCTACACCCGCGTGCGTTCGCGTGGTTCGCTGATCAAGTCGACCAACGGCCACTCCAACGGCATCGTGCCGTGGCTGAAGACCATGGATTCGTCCGTGGCCGCGGTGAACCAGGGCGGCAAGCGCAAGGGCGCGGCCTGCGTGTACCTGGAAACCTGGCATGCCGACATCGAGGACTTCCTCGAGCTGCGTGACAACACCGGTGACGAAGCCCGCCGTGCGCACAACCTGAACCTGGCCAACTGGGTGCCGGACCTGTTCATGAAACGCGTCGAAGCCGACCAGGAATGGTCGCTGTTCGATCCGCGCGTGGTGCCGGAGTTCACCGACCTGTTCGGCGAAGCCTTCGAGGCCGCCTACCTGCAGGCCGAAGCCCAGGGCAAGGCCAACCGCACCATCTCCGCGCGCAAGCTGTACGCCCGCATGATGCGCACGCTGGCCGAGACCGGCAACGGCTGGATGACCTTCAAGGACAAGTGCAACCGCGCCAGCAACCAGACCCTGCGTCCGGGCAACGTGATCCACCTGTCCAACCTGTGCACCGAAATCCTGGAAGTCACTTCCAACGATGAAACCGCGGTGTGCAACCTGGGTTCGATCAACCTGGGCAACCACTTCGACGAGCACAACGAGTTCGACTTCGAGAAGCTGGCCGAGACCGTGCGCCTGGCCGTGCGCCAGCTCGACCGCGTCATCGACCTGAACTTCTACCCGATCGAAACCGCCCGCCGCGCCAACCTGCGCTGGCGTCCGGTCGGCCTGGGCTGCATGGGCCTGCAGGACGTGTTCTTCCGCAAGCGCCTGCCGTTCGACAGCGCCGAAGCCCGCGCCCTGTCGAAGAAGATCGCTGAAACGATCTACTTCCACGCCCTGGAAACCTCGGCCGAACTGGCCCAGGAACGCGGCAAGCACCCGTCGTTCAACGATACCCGTGCCGCCAGCGGCGAACTGCAGTTCGATGCCTGGAACGTGGTGCCGGAAGACACCGCACGCTGGGATGCCCTGCGTGAGCGCATCAAGGAACACGGCCTGCGCAACTCGCTGATGATCGCGATCGCCCCGACCGCGACCATCGCCTCGATCGCCGGCTGCTACGAGTGCGTCGAGCCGCAGGTGTCCAACCTGTTCAAGCGCGAGACCCTGTCCGGTGACTTCCTGCAGGTCAACCGTTACCTGGTGAACGAGCTGAAGAAGCTGGGCCTGTGGACCGCCGACATGCGCGATGCCATCAAGCTGGCCGAAGGTTCCATCGCCGGCGTGGCGCAGATTCCGGAAACGCTGCGCGAGGTCTACCGCACCGCGTGGGAACTGCCGATGCGTTCGCTGATCGACATGGCCGCCGAGCGTGGTGCCTTCATCGACCAGTCGGCCTCGCTCAACCTGTTCATGGAAAGCCCGAACATCGGCGCGATGTCCTCCATGTACATGTACGCCTGGAAGCAGGGCATCAAGACCACCTACTACCTGCGTTCGCGCCCGGCCACCAAGATCGCCAAGACCACGGTGAGCACCGCAGCCCCGGCCAAGGTGTTCAGCCCGGACGAAGCCATCGCCTGCTCGCTGGAAAACCCGGAAGCCTGCGAGGCCTGCCAGTAACACACCGCGCGGTGGGTGCCGACCGTTGGTCGGCACTCGAACACCTCGCACCTGTAGAGCCGAGCCATGCTCGGCTGCGGAAAAACACCCACGGTAGCGCCGGGCCATGCCCGGCGTCTCACCCAGGAATTCAAGGAAACACCCATGGCCGACAAGCCCAAGCAGATGCTGCTCGATCCCGGTTTTGAACTGACCCTGCGCCCGATGCGGTACCCGCAGTTCTATGACATGTACCGGAACGCGATCAAGAACACCTGGACGGTGGAAGAGATCAACTTCCAGATCGACATCACCGACCTGCACAGCAAGATGTCGCCGGGTGAGCGTCACCTGATCCATCGCCTGGTCGCGTTCTTCGCCACTGGTGATTCGATCGTGTCCAACAACCTGGTGCTGAACCTGTACCAGCACCTGAATGCGCCGGAAGCGCGCATGTACCTGTCGCGCCAGCTGTATGAAGAAGCGCTGCACGTGCAGTTCTACCTGACCCTGCTCGACAACTACCTGCCGGACCCGGAGGAGCGCGCCAAGGCGTTCTCGGCGGTGGAGAACATCGACTCGATCAAGAAGAAGGCCGATTTCTGCTTCAAGTGGATCGACTCGATCCAGGACCTGAAGCGCATCGAGACCCGTGCCGAGCGTCGCCAGTTCCTGCTCAACCAGATCTGCTTCGCTGCCTGCATCGAAGGCCTGTTCTTCTTCGCCGCGTTCGCCTACGTGTACTACTTCCGTTCGCGCGGCCTGCTGCCGGGCCTGGCCTCGGGCACCAACTGGGTGTTCCGCGACGAGAGCGCGCACATGGAGTTCGCGTTCGAGTCGGTGCGCGTGGTGCGTGAGGAAGAACCGGACCTGTTCGACGAAGAGATGAAGCAGCAGGTCTACGACATGCTGGCCGAAGCCATCGAATGCGAAGTGCAGTTCGCCGAGGACGTGCTGTCCGGCGGCGTGGCGGGCATCTCCACCCGCGACATGCGCCAGTACCTGCAGCACTGCGCCGACCAGCATTTCGCCAAGCTGGGCATGGAAAAGAAGTACAACGTGCGCAACCCGCTGCCGTTCATGGAACTGCAGGACGTGCAGGAGCTGACCAACTTCTTCGAACGCCGCGTCTCGGCCTACCAGGTCGGCGTGCAGGGCGAAGTCGCCTTCGACATGAACTTCTGATCGAACCGGTCAGGCCTGTCACAACGAAGAACCCCGGCCAGTGCCGGGGTTTTTTTTGTTGCGCATCAGCAGGATGGGCTATTCTCGCTGGACTCCAGCGGCGGCGGTGCGTCGTATCCATGCCGGGCCTGGAGAGGAAGAGGGGATGCCACTGCAGGAATGACGCGCGGACAATCCCTGCGCCGCGTTCCCGTATGCGTGTCCCTGCCATGGTGGTGGAATTGAATGGACCCTGGAGGTCGCAATGGAGACTGCAGTGCCTGGAACAGCCACCCGCAAGACCGTGCTTCGTGGATGGATGGGAGGACTGTTCGCCGTCCTGGTCGCCTGTCCGTCCCTCGCCCATGGCACGAACTGCGATTCCAAGGTGGCCAACGTTTCCATCGATGCCAGCGGCAAGGTGTTCGTGGCAACCACCGTCTCGCCCATCCACGCGGTCTGCAACATCGTCAGCAAAGGCGACTTCAGCATGCCGCCGGAGGTCTGCAAGGCAACCTACGCCATGCTGATGAGCGCGAAGGTCTCCGCCGTTCCCATCCGCCTGTACTACACCAGCGTGCCGCAATGTGGCGACATCAAGGCCTGGTCGGCACAACCGAGCTTCTACCACGCCGAACTGTTCTGATCACGGGGCCGGGCATATCGCCTGGAGGGCACGCCGCGATCAGCGCCGCCCTTCCACCGCCATGCGTACCGCCAGTCCGGCCAGCACCGTGCCCATCAGCCAGCGCTGCACCATCTGCCAGGTCGGGCGTGCAGCCAGGAAGCCGGCGATGCTGCCCGCAGTCAGCGCGATCATGCCGTTCACGCTGACGCTGACCAGAATCTGGGTGGAGCCCAGCACGATCGACTGCATCAGCACACTGCCTTCGCCGTCGGGATGCAGGAACTGCGGCAGCAGCGACAGGTACATCACGGCCACCTTCGGGTTCAGCAGATTGGTCAGAAAGCCCATCGTGAACAGCTTGCGCGGGCTGTCCTGCGGCAGGTCGCGCACCGCGAACGGCGAACGGCCCCCCGGCTTGAGCGCCTGCCAGGCCAGGTACAGCAGGTACAGCGCGCCGCCGATGCGCAGCGCGTCGTAGGCGAACGGTACCGTCATCAGCAGGGCGGTAATGCCCAGCGCCGCGCACAGCATGTAGAACACGAAGCCCAGCGCCACCCCGCCCAGCGAGATCAGTCCCGCCATCGGTCCCTGGCAGATCGAGCGCGAGATGACGTAGATCATGTTCGGCCCGGGCGTGATCACCATGGCCAGCGAGACCAGTGCAAAGGCCAGAAGGTCGGAAGTGGCGGGCATGGGCGGTCCTGGCGGTGGGCGTGGCGCAGTGTAGCGCCTGCCACGGGCGCGGCCTGCGCAGGCACCGCTGCCAAGTGGCCATTGCACATGCGTTCCGATGGCCGTCACGCCGGTCGCATAAAATTACCGGACCCCACACACCGAAGCGCCCCCATGACCCCGATCCCCGAGACCGTGCCACCCACCGAAGTGCGCATGGCCGAAATCGTCTTCCCCAACCACACCAACCACCTCGGGACCTTGTTCGGTGGCCAGGCGCTGGCGTGGATGGACAAGGCCGCCTTCCTGGCCGCCGCGCGCTACTCGCGCCGCACCGTAGTGACCGCGCGCAGCGACCAGGTCGACTTCAAGCTGCCGATCCGCATCGGCCAGATGGTGGAAACCATCGGCCGCATCGTCGAAGTCGGCCGCAGTTCGATGAAGGTGGAGGTGGAACTGGTCGCCGAAGACCTGCACAGCGGCGAGCGCAAGCTGTGTACCCGTGGCCACTTCGTGATGATCGCGCTGGACGAGGAAGGCCATCCGATCGCGGTGCCGCCGCTGCCGGTGGCCTGACCCGGCCGACCGGACCGGCGCTTGCGGGGGCGCGCACGCGCCCCCATCTGGCAGCCATGACCCCGCCGCTGACCGACTTCATCGACCGCGCCCAGCGCCTGTTCGTGCTGACCGGCGCCGGTTGCAGCACCGCCTCGGGCATTCCCGATTACCGCGATACCGACGGCCAGTGGAAACGTACGCCACCGGTGACCTACCAGGCGTTCATGGGCGAAGCGGCCACCCGCCAGCGCTACTGGGCGCGCAGCCTGCTGGGCTGGCCGCGCTTCGGCCTGGCCCGGCCCAATGGTACCCACCAGGCCCTGGCCGCACTGGAAGTCAGCGGCAAGCTGCAGGTGCTGCTGACCCAGAACGTGGACGGCCTGCACCAGCGGGCCGGTAGCCGCAACGTGATCGACCTGCATGGCCGCCTGGATCGGGTGCGCTGCATGGGCTGCGAGCGCCGCAGTGGCCGCGAGGACTTCCAGCAGCGCCTGCTGGACGCCAATCCCGGCTGGGATGCCCTGGAGGCCGGCATCGCCCCCGACGGCGATGCCGATCTGGAGACCGATTTCTCCAGCTTCGTGGTGCCCGGTTGCCCGTACTGTGGCGGCCTGCTGAAGCCGGACGTGGTGTTCTTCGGCGAAAACGTGCCGCGCGAGCGCGTGGAGGCGGTGCATGAGCACCTGCAGCAGGCCGACGCCGTGCTGGTGGTGGGTTCCTCGCTGATGGTCTACTCCGGCTTCCGCTTCGTGCAGGCGGCGGCCAGGGCAGGACTGCCGGTGGCGGCGCTGAACCGAGGCCGCACCCGCGCCGACGACCTGCTGCAGTTCAAGGATGAGCGGGATTGCGCCGAGGCGCTGGCGACGGTTATCAAACAACCGGCTGGGTAGAGTCGACTGTCAGTCGACCATCGCGCGCAGCGCGGGCTTTTCGCCGGCCGTTGGAAAAGCAGTCGACTGACAGTCGACTCTACCGACAACCCGTCCCCGCGAAACAGCGATCCATCCAGGCGGTTGATTCGCAGGCCGTGCGGCGGTGCAATACGCACCCCCTTCGTCGTCCATCACCGTCTTGAGCCAGCTGTTTTCGCCGATCTCGTTCGGCCCCCTGACCCTGTCCAACCGCATCGTCATCGCGCCGATGTGCCAGTACTCCGCCGAAGACGGCCGTGCCAGCGACTGGCATGCCATGCACCTGGGCAACTTGGCGCAGTCCGGCGCCGGCCTGCTGATCCTGGAAGCCACGGCGGTCGAGCCGCGTGGCCGCATCAGCTGGGCCGACCTGGGCCTGTGGGACGACGGCACCGAGGCCGCGCTGGCGCAGGTGCTGGCCAGTGTCCGGCGCTGGTCGCCGATGCCGCTCGGCATCCAGCTCGGCCACGCCGGTCGCAAGGCCTCGGTGAAGCGCCCGTGGGACGGCGGCGGACAGCTGCCGGCTGACGATGCCCGTGGCTGGGCCACGGTGGCGCCGTCGCCGCTGCCGTTCCATGCCGCCGATCCGGCGCCGCAGGAACTGGATGAGGCCGGCATTGCCGAAGTCGTCGCTGCCTTCGCCGCCAGTGCGGTGCGCGCCGAGCGCCTGGGCTTCGAACTGATCGAGCTGCATGCCGCGCACGGTTACCTGCTGCACCAGTTCCTGTCGCCGCTGAGCAACCGCCGCACCGACGGCTACGGTGGCTCGCTGCCGAACCGCCTGCGCCTGCTGGTGGAAGTACTCGACGCCGTGCGTGCGGCGGTATCGGACAAGGTCGCTGTGGGCGTGCGCATCTCCGCCAGCGACTGGGTCGATGGCGGCTGGGATCTGGTGCAGAGCGAAGCGCTGGCCCAGGTGCTGGATGCGCGTGGCTGCAACTTCCTGCATGTCTCCAGCGGCGGCCTCGACGAGCGCCAGAAGATCAGCGTCGGCCCGGGCTATCAGGTGCCGTTCGCAGCGGCGATCAAGGCCAAGGTGCGCATGCCGGTCATCGCCGTGGGCATGATCACGGAACCGGAGCAGGCCGAATCGATCCTGCGCCATCGCCACGCCGATGCGGTAGCGCTGGCACGCGGCATCCTCTACGACCCGCGCTGGCCGTGGCACGCCGCTGCTGCATTGCGCGACAGCGTGGAACCGGCGCCGCAGTACCTGCGCTGCGAGCCGCGCGATGCGCGCGGCGTGTTCAAGGCGCGCTGAAGCTCACACCCGCCAGGCCGGCGCCATGCCGGCCTGCAGGTGCTCGAACAGCGCGCGGATCTTGGCGGTGAAGTCGCGGCGGTCGCTGACGCAGAAATAGACCTCCATCGGCTCCGGACGCCACGCAGTATCGGCGCCGAACACCGCCTGCAGGCGGCCATCGCGCAGGTAGGGTTCGGCCACGAATGCGGCCAGCCGGGTGATGCCGGCACCGGCCGCCGCCAGCGTCGCCAGCGCATCGATGTCATCGCAGACCATGCTCGGTGGCAGCGCGGCGTCCATGCGCTGGCCGTCCTTCAGCAGCGTCCAGCGCAGTGGTCGGCCATCGGTGGGAAAGCGGTGCAGCAGACCACGATGGCTGCCCAGGTCGGAGGGCTGCTGCGGGGTGCCGTGCGCCTTCAGGTAGGCCGGCGAGGCGCAGAACACGAACGGTACGCGTGCCAGTTGCCGCGCGACCACGCCATCTTCCAGCTGCGCACCGATGCGGATGCTGGCATCCACAGCTTCCGGGCCATGTTGCACGGCGCGGTCGGTCAGGCGCAGCTCCAGCTGCAGTTGCGGGTAGCGCTGCTGCAGTGGCGGCAGCAACGGTGCCAGCACGTGGCGACCGAACGCGCTGCTGCTGGCGATGCGCAGTGGCCCGGCCGGTTCGATGTCGCCGTCGGTGACCATGGCCTGCGCACGCGCCAGGTCGGCTTCGATGTGGCGCACCTGGGCCAGGTACAGCGCACCGGCCTCGCTGAGGGCCAGCTGGCGCGTGCTTCGGTTCAGCAGCCGTACGCCCAGATGGGCCTCCAGCCGGTTGATGTTCTGGCCGACTGCGGTGGCGCTGATGCCAAGGATGCGGGCCGCGGCGGCAATGCTGCCGGTCTCTGCGGTGCGGGTGAAGCTGCGGATCAGTTGCAACAGGTTCATGACCGACCAGCTTGCCATGGGGATGCCCAAGTATCGCTTGGGACTGAACCAAGCCGTTCGGTTGCATTGGTGACCATCGATCCGCCGGGCAGGGCGCTGCCCTACACTCGGGCAATGCGCCCCGATTCCATTCTTACCCTGTCCTGTCCCGACCGTACCGGCATCGTCTACCGCGTGTCCGGCCTGCTGTTCGACCATGGCTGCAACATCCTCGACGCCCAGCAGTTCGGTGACGAGGAAAGCGGCCGCTTCTTCCTGCGCGTGCACTTCGACCGCGATGCCGGCCTGCCGCTGGAGACCGTGCACGCGGCCATGGCCACCCTCGCCGAAGGCTTCGGCATGGACTGGCAGCTGCACGATGGCCGACGCCGCGCGCGCCTGCTGGTGCTGGTCAGCAAGCAGGGCCACTGCCTCAACGATCTGCTGTTCCGCGCCCACAGTGGCCAGCTGAAGGTGGATATCGCCGCGGTGGCCTCCAACCACGCCGACTTCGCGCCGCTGGCGGCGTCCTACCAGGTGCCGTTCCACCACCTGCCGGTGACTGCGGAAACGCGCGCGGTGCAGGAGCAGCAGATCATCGACCTGGTCGAGCGCGAACGCATCGATCTCGTGGTGCTGGCGCGCTACATGCAGATCCTGTCACCCACGCTGTGCCGCACGCTGGCCGGACGTGCGATCAACATCCACCACAGCTTCCTGCCCAGCTTCAAGGGCGCGCAGCCGTACCACCAGGCACACGCGCGTGGGGTCAAGATCATCGGCGCCACCGCGCACTACGTCACCGAGGATCTGGACGAAGGCCCGATCATCGAACAGGACGTGGCCCGCGTGGACCACGCGATGGCGCCGCGCGAACTGGTGCGGCTGGGCAGCGATACCGAATCGCTGGTGCTGGCACGCGCGGTTCGCCGCCATGTGGAGCACCGCATCCTGCTCAATGGGCACCGCACGGTGGTGTTCCGCTAACGCTCTATCTGATCCGTATCCGCCGGTCATGGCCCGGCGCTACCCAAGGGCGCGATCCGGTAGCGCCGGGCCATGCCCGGCGGTCGCCCGTCAGGCGATCGCGATCCCCGCCTTGCCCAGCGCCTCGCGCACCATCGCGTCATTGGCCTCGGTCACCGGTTTGGTCAGCTCCCACAGGAACTTCACCCGGAAGCCGGATTTCACCGCGTCCTGCGCGCTCCACAGCACGCAGTAGTCGCGGGCCAGGCCGCACACGTGCACTTCGCGGATGCGGCGCTCGTGCAGCCAACCGGCCAGGCCGGTGGCAGGGCGCTCGCCATCGGGGCCGTGGTTCTCGCGGAAGGCGCTGTACGAATCCACCTGTTGGCGCGTGCCCTTGCGCAGGATCAGGTCGGCCACGGCCCAGTCCACGCCCGGGTGCAGAGCGGCGCCATCGCTGCCCTGCACGCAATGGTCGGGCCACAGGGTCTGTGGCTGCGCGTGCAGCAGGATGGTCTCGAACGGACGCTTGCCGGGGTGCTGGCTGGCGAACGAGGCGTGATTGGCCGGGTGCCAGTCCTGGGTGGCCACTACCGTGCGGTAGCGGCGCTGCGCCAGCAGTCCAGCAATCGGTGCCACCAGCGCATCACCCTGGTCGCAGGCCAGCGCGCCACCGGGCATGAAGTCCGGCTGCAGGTCGATCACCAGCAGGGCGACGTCGGCGGGCAGGGCGGTCATGGCAGGTCCACTACAACGAAAAGGGGCGACCAGCGTGGCCGCCCCGGCGGCACAGGTCAATCGCCCTGCGGCGCCTCAGCGTCCTGCCCGTAGTACAGCAGGCCGATCTTGATCCGCTCGCGGCCGTTCTCGCGGCGATGGCGGTTGGCATCGCGCAGCGAGTACACGCAGCCGCAGTACTCCTGCTGGTAGAACTGCTCGCGCTTGCTGATCTCGATCATGCGGCTGGCACCGCCGCCCTTGCGCCAGTTGTAGTCCCAGTACTGCAGGCCCTCGTAGCGCGAGGCGGCCCGGATGCCGCAGTCATTGATCTGCGCCATGTTCTTCCAGCGCGAGATGCCCAGCGACGAGCTGATGGTGTCGTAGCCGTGTTCATGCGCGTACAGCGCAGTGCGCTCGAAACGCATGTCGAAGCACATCGTGCAGCGGATGCCGCGCTCGGGTTCGTTCTCCATGCCACGCGCACGGCTGAACCAGTTGTCGGTGTCGTAGTCGCAGTCGATGAACGGAATGCCGTGCTGTTCGGCGAAGCGGATGTTCTCCTGCTTGCGCAGCTCGTACTCCTTCACGGGGTGGATGTTGGGGTTGTAGAAGAAGATCGCGTAGTCGATCCCGGAGGCGGTGATCGCCTCCATCACTTCGCCCGAACAGGGCGCGCAGCACGAATGCAGCAGCAGGCGCTTGCCGTCGGCGGGCAGGGTCAGGGTGGGGCGTTGGAGCTCGGTCATCGTCAGGTACCGCATGGACCGCCGGCAACGGCGGTGGCCCATGCATCAGCGCGTGGGTGGAACAGGGCGGGCCGGATACCGTGAAAAGGACGCGCGCGGCCGCGCCGCCTGCACGCGCAGGACAACGGCGGCCCCGGCACCCTCCCCGCGGAGAGTCCAGGTCGAATCAGGGGACGGTCGTGTCCCCCGGCCGGGGCCGGTATTCGGGCTGATGGACACGGGCCGCAGCCCACCTACTCCCTGCCGCTTCCCAGGCATGCGCCCAGTGCTGTTGGCAGGATTCGTTTCCATTCACCGCTGCGGGGCAGCTCCGGAATGGGCGCGCGAGGCGCCTTCACCGGATTCCCGTTTAAATCCCTCCCCGCGCCGCAGCGATGGGAGGGATACCTTCGGCGTGTGCAAGGTGGACCTGTTGGTGGCGCCGGTCAAGAGCGCAGGGGGCAGAGCCCGATGCGCTGCAACGGGATCCGACCCCGGTCGGGATGCACCTTCAATGCCCCACGGCCGCCCGCGTGCGGATGTCGTCCAGCCGCTGGTCGTGCAGCAGGCGGCCGTTCTCCCACACGGTCACCATTGCGTCCTCGAAGCCGTCCGGCAGGGTGTCGTCGCCGTTGGCCGGCAGTGGCACCGTATGCAGGCTGCCATCGTCCAGATGGCGCAGCAGGCGCATGCGGCCGCGCTTGCTGGCCTTGCCGGCGTCGGTGACCGGATCCTTGTAGACGTCGATCCACTCACCCTCGACCCGCGCCGCCGAGCACTTCAGTGCGAACTTCTGCGTATCGCGGTCGAGCCGCTGCAGCAGCGCACCGCCCATGCCGAAGGCCACGTTGTCGGCGGCGTAGCCGTCGTCGGTGATGCGCTGCAGGATCGCGCGGATGGTGTCCGGATTGATGCCATCGCCCTGGATCACCCGCACGTGGTTGAGCACGCGATAGCCCTTGCCGTTGAGGCTGTGGCCGAAGGCTTCATCCAACCGGCGCAGGCTTTCGGCCACCACGTCCACCGGGTCGCCCGAGTCGGGGCGGATGACCAGGGTGGCGCCCGAGGCGATCACTTCATCACGCAGCGTCGTGCCCCAGTGCTCGCTGATCGCGCGGTAGATGTCATAGCTGTCCGACACCACCGCCACGATCGCACCGGGCTTGCCGAACTGGCGCAGCATGTTGCGATAGGCGTCCACCTCGCGCTCGCGGCCCCAGCTGGTGATGGTGCTGTGCTCGGCGGCGGGAATCGAATAGCCGGACATCGGCGCGTGATAGTGCGCGCGGGCCAGGCACAACGCCGACACGGTGTCGGTGCCGAGGAAGTTGACCAGATGTGCGGCACCGCCCAGCGCGGCCGATTCCAGGCTCGATACACCGCGCGCACCGAAGTCGTGCAGCTTGAACGGCAGCTGCCCCTGCGGGTCGTCGCTGGTCTGCTGCAGGAACGCGGCGATGGTCTGCCGTGCGTGCCAGCTGATGGTGGCCACGGTGACCGGATACCACACGCGCAGCAGCAGCGTTTCCAGATACGACGGCACCCAGAACGCAGCCGGATCGGTCGACTCGATGGTCATCAGTGCCTGGTGGGTGGGCACCACGCTGCCCTCGGGAACGGCGCGGATGCGCACCGGCAGGTGGCCGCCAAGCCGGTCGACGATATCGCGCCAGCCGGCCTCGTTGAACGGTTCGCCGTGCGCGGCGAATACCGCAGCAGCGTCGTCGATGTCGGCGTGGGTGACCGGTCGTGCCAGCGCGTCCTTGAGGATCGCCTGCAGGCCGAAGAACACCGTGCGATCGTGCAGGCCGCCACGTGATTCGACGTAGAAGAACGTGGCATCGGTACCCGGCGGGTACTGCAGCCAATGGCTGGCCTTGTAGCTGTCGGTGTTGAGGAGAAGATTATCGAGGTAGTGCATGACGGAAGCTCCTTCGCGTCGAGTGACACCAGCGGTCTATCCGCCAGTGGGGAGGCCGGGCCTGTCAGCCGCGGCCGAGGAAATACTCCAGGATGTGCAGGTGGTCTTCGAACAGCTGCGGGCCCATGTCCAGGGCTTCACTCACCGGTATCCAGCGCGCCTTGTCGGCGTCGTCGCCGCCGCGCACCGGCGGCAGGTCACCGGCCGGGAATTCGAAGTGGAAACCGTGGGTGATGGTGCGGCCGCGCTGGCTGCGGTCGGGGTGGTCGAAGACCTGCTGGCCCTTCAGCGAACCCTTCAGCACCGGCAGCGGAATCTTCAGCCGGGTTTCCTCGCGCAGTTCGCGCAGGCAGCTGTCGAGCAGGCTCTGTTCCTGGCCGACGAAGCCGCCGGGCAGCGCCCACAGGCCCTTGCCGGGTTCCGAACGGCGTCGCACCAGCAGCACGTGGCCCGAATGCACCACCACCGCATCGGTGGTGACGAAGGTGGGTGCGTAGGGCGCATCCTTCCAGGCCGCCTTGTACTGTTCGATGAAGCGGTACTCGGCCACCAGCTGGCCATACGCCGGCGCGCTCTTCCGGAACGCTTCAAGCATGTCGTACACCGGCGCCGGTACATTGCCACGCAGCATCAACAGCGCGCCGTGGAAGTCGACGTCGCCGGCTTCGAACAGGTAGCGCCGCAGCTCGGTGGCCGACAGGGTGGCGGTGTGCTGCACGTCCACCAGCGGCCATTGCGGGAACTCCCGCAAGTAGTAGCTGGAGGCATCCTTGTCCATGCCGATCAGGCCGACTTTGGCATCGGTGGCGGCGCCATCGTTGCGGAGGGCTTCGGCCACCTGGCGTTGCACGTTGGCAATCCACTGCGCTTCGTTGTACAGGTGGTCGCGCAACGGGCGGATCAGCAGGCGGTCGGTGTGGCCATCGAGGGCGGCCTGGATCATCACGGCGCGTTCGGCCACGGTCCAGGGATTGCGGAGGCTGCGGGGGGTATCGGCAGAACCGACCAGGAAGATCAGCTTGCGGGCCCGGCTCAGGGCCAGGCGGGCAACGGCGGCGTGGCCGTTGTGGAAGGGCTCGAATCGCCCGATGAAGACGAGATAGTCGAATTCCATGAGAATCCCTCATGTCGTTGTGGCAGCTGCGGGTCTGTCCCTTGGCTTGCTGCAGATGCTACGCCGATGGTGGGGCCGGTCAAGCCTGCAGGCCTGCCATCTGCTGAACGCCGCAGATTCCTGCCCGGACTGCGGTGGTGTTCTCAGGCCCTGAGAAGCCGCTGCGCCATACTGGCATCCACGCGGCGGACGGCATGCTCGGGGGCAAGACGGTGGCGGACAAGTACTGCGATCTGGTCATGAAAGGCGGCATCACCAGCGGCATCGTGTACCCCAATGCGGTACTGGCGCTGGCACGCGAGTATCGGTTCAAGAGCATCGGCGGCACCTCCGCTGGCGCCATCGCTGCGGCGGTAGCGGCTGCCGCGGCATGCGGTGATCGCCGCATGCAGGCCGGCGAGCACCTGCCCGGTGATGCCGGTTATGGCGGGCTGTCGGCGGTGTCGGCGCAGTTGTCGCGGCGCGGGTTCATCTACAGCCTGTTCCAACCGGCGCGGGGCGCGCGCGCGGCCTATCGGCTGCTGGTGGTGCTGACCGGCAATGCCGGCCTGCCGCACAAGCTGCTGTGCTTGGCGGTGGCGGTATTCGAGATCGCGCCGCTGGAAGTGCTGGTGTCGCTGGCGCTGCTGCTCGGCCTGGGCTGGTGGGGCGGTGGCTGGAGCGGCGTGGCCGCAACGCTGCTGCCGTCGCTGCTGTGCGCCTACGGTGCAGGCGTGGCCGGAGCCGCGTTGCGCGTTGCGCGTGTGGCCCGGCGCAACCTGCTGGGCCTGTGCAGTGGTCTCGGCCACGATGCGCGCAAGCCGGCATTGACTGAATGGCTGCATACGTGCCTGCAGCAATTGTCCGGCAAGCCGCTGGATGCACCGCTCACCTTCGCCGACCTGCACGACGCACCGCGCTATGCCGGCGAACCGGACAGCCCGCATGCGATCAGTCTGCAGATGATCACCACCTGCGTGTCGCACAACGAGCCGCGCACGCTGCCGCTGGGCGGCGCGCAGTTCTGGTTCCTGCGCGAGGAGTTCGAGCAGCTGTTCCCCGCCAGCGTGGTGCAGTGGCTGGTGACGCAGGCCGGACCGCCGTTGGAGGTGGAAGGACGCCGGTACTACCACCTGCCGCAGGGCCCGAAGCTGCCGGTGCTGGTGGCCACGCGCATGAGCCTGAGCTTCCCGCTGCTGATCAGCGCGGTGCCGTTGCATGAGCCCTCTCGTCGCGAGCGTCGCTGCGAACCGACCGCGCCTGCGGCCGACCAGGAGCACAACGTGGCCGACAGCATGGAAGGGCTGACCAGTGCCGGGCAGGCCTGCGGCCCGGTGATCACCGCGTTCCGCATCTGCTGGTTCTCCGATGGTGGCATCAGCAGCAATTTCCCGATCCATCTGTTCGATGCCGCGTTGCCGCGCTGGCCGACCTTCGCCATCAATCTGGTCTACCCGCAGCACGCCGAAGAGGTGAACCACGGCAGCGGTGGCCGCCAGTCGCTGGAGCACGCGGTGTTCCTGCCTACCGAGAACCGACACGGCTGGCAGCGCACCTACCAGTCGATCGCCACACCGCTGGCGGCCGCCGAGCTGGGCCGCTTCCTGTTCGCGGTGGTGGCGACCATGCAGAACTGGCGCGATCTGCTGCAGGCGCGCGCGCCGGGCTACCGCGACCGCATCGTGCACGTCAGCCTGCAGGGCGACGAGGGCGGCATGAACCTGGACATGCCGCAGGAGGTGCTGACCCGCATCGCCGACAAGGGCAGCCTCGCCGGCGCGCGCTTCTGTTCGTTCTCGTTCGAGAACCACTACTGGATCCGCTGGCGCAACCTGGCCTCGGCCTACCAGCGCTACACGCTGGAAGTGGCGCGCACCGATGACCCGGCGCAGCAGGTGCTGGCCTACCGCGCGGCGTACGCGATGGTTGCCACTGGCCAGCCGACGCCACCGTCATACAAGCTGGGTTCGGAAGACAAGCGGCTGGCCTCGCAGCAGCTGTGGGGGTTGATGGTCGAGCAGGGCCGCACCTGGGAGGACCTCGGCCCCGACCTCACCGACGGTGCACCGCGCCCGTTGCCGCAGATGAAGGTGACGCCGATCTACTGAGCCGGCAGTAGATCCACGCCATGCGTGGATGCATTTCGCGCAGGGCGAGAGCGTGCCGACCAACGGTCGGCACCCACCATCAGCATCAGCATCAGCATCAGGTTCCAGCAGCAGGAAACTGTCGAAGGTGGGGTGGTGCCGGATTGCGGGGTGTCCGCGGCATGGATGCCGCGGCCAAGCCCCCAGGGACGGGCTCACGGCGTCCCCGCAATCCGACACCGCCCCGCCATCCCACGGAAAGCCCGCTGTTGCTTTTGCTGTTGCCTTGGATTGAAGCAGGTGCAGGGCGCAGCCCTGCAAAACCCCCTACCGCCCCGGCAACTGCGCGAACGCGCGCTGCATGCAGTCCTCGCGCGGGCATACCCGGCAACCCGGCCCGATCGACACCGAATTGCCCGGGCTCTGCACGTCCAGCCCCAGCGAGTACACCAGCCGTTCGGCATGCTGAAGATCGCAGCCCAGTGCCACCGCAAACGTCTTGCGTGGCTGCCCATGCCCGACCGGCCCGCTGCTGACCTGCCGTGCCAGCCAGAAATGTCGGCGGCCATCGGGCATGCGCGCAGTCTGGGTGAGGATGCGCCCGGGCTGGTTGAAGGCCTCGTAGACGATCCACAGCGGGCACGAACCGCCCACCTGCGAGAAATGGAAATCGGTGGCCGAATGGCGCTTGGACACATTGCCGGCGCGGTCCACGCGGATGAAGAAGAACGGCAGCCCGGGCGCGCTGCGCCGCGCCAGCGTGCTCAGCCGGTGGCAGACCGCTTCGAAGCCGACACCGAACTGGTGCGCCAGCAGTTCGATGTCGTAGTTGCAGGCCTCGGCGGCGCGCAGGAAGCGCATGTACGGCATCACCAGCGCACCGGCGAAGTAGTTGGACAGACCGATACGCGCCTGCGCGATGCGCGCGTCATCGGTGAATCCAGCACGTGCCACCACCGCATCGATCTGCGGCAGGTAGCCGTGCAGGGCCAGCTCGGCGGCCATCTGGAACGCCTGCTGGCCTGGCTCCAGGTAGTCCGGCAGCCACAGCCGTCGTGCGCCGGCATCGAACTGGCGCTTCTCGCGCCCGGCCTGCAGTGCGGCCACTTCCACCAGCACGCCGTGGCGGTCGGCCAGCAGCTGGCGCAGGCGCGGCGCCACATGCCCGGGCGACAGCCCCCACTCGGCGAACAGGCGCTCGGCCAGTTCGTCCAGCTCGGGGATGTGGTTGTGCATGCGGTTGAAGAACTCGCGCACCTGGTCACCGGCGGGCAGGGTGCTGCCGGCATCCGGCTCGCCCAGCTGGAACTCCAGGGCGGCGGCATGTTCGCGCAGGGCCAGGTGGCGGCGGTGCAGGTCCAGCAGGGCGCGGCTGACCTGCGGCAGGTTGCCGGCCAGTGCGCGCAGTTCGGTCGCGCTCACTTCCGCCAGGCCCAGGTCGCGCAGGGTCTCGCCCAGCGCCTCCTGCAGTGCGGCGGGCTCATCTTCGTCGAACAACGAGGAAACGTCGCCCAGCACCTCGCCCAGCTTTTTCTGCACCGCCGGCGTCAGCGGGCGCTTGTTGCGCTCGATCTGGTTCAGGTAGCTGGCCGACAACCCCAGCGCTCGTGCCAGGTCGGCCTGGCTGTAGCCGCGCTGCTCGCGCAGCCGCAGCAGGCGCAGGCCAAGTTGTCGCTGGGTGGCTGAATAATTCACAGAATTAACATGAATCGTCTGGCGTGTTGGCCAGATTAAGCGGATTCAGCCCGGAAATCGAGGTGGGTGCTGTGAATAATGCCAAGCACCTTTCGAGCCCGTGGGATTGTCGTCATGACTGTTGCAGCGCCCCGTATCCGCATGCTGATCGATGGCCAGTTCATCGAATCGGCCACCTCCCACTGGCAGGACGTGATCAATCCGGCCACCCAGGACGTGCTGGCCAAGGTGCCGTTCGCCACCACCGGTGAAGTGGACGCCGCCGTCGCCGCCGCCAAGGAAGCCTTCAAGACCTGGCGCAAGACCCCGATCGGCACCCGCGCGCGCATCTTCCTGAAGTACCAGCAGCTGATCCGCGAGAACATGAGCGAGCTGGCCCACATCCTCACCGCCGAGCAGGGCAAGACCCTGCCGGACGCCGAAGGCGATGTGTTCCGCGGCCTGGAAGTGGTCGAGCATGCGGCTGCGATCGGCAACCTGCAGCTGGGCGAGCTGGCCAACAACGTGGCCAATGGCGTGGATACCTACACGATCATGCAGCCGCTGGGCGTGTGCGCCGGCATCACCCCGTTCAACTTCCCGGCGATGATCCCGCTGTGGATGTTCCCGATGGCGATCGCCACCGGCAACACCTTCATCCTCAAGCCGTCCGAGCAGGACCCGATGGTCACCATGCGCCTGGTTGAACTGGCGCTGGAAGCCGGCATTCCGAAGGGCGTGCTGAACGTGGTGCATGGCGGCGAAGAAGTGGTCAACGCGATCTGCGACCACCCGGACATCAAGGCCGTGTCGTTCGTCGGTTCCACCCGCGTCGGCACCCATGTCTACAACCGCGCCTCGCTGGCCGGCAAGCGCGTGCAGTGCATGATGGGCGCCAAGAACCACGCCGTGGTGCTGCCGGACGCCAACAAGGAACAGACCCTCAACGCGATGGTCGGCGCCGCCTTCGGTGCGGCCGGCCAGCGCTGCATGGCCGCCTCCACCCTGGTGCTGGTCGGTGAAGCACGCAACTGGGTGCAGGACCTGGTCAGCAAGGCCAAGACCCTGAAGGTCAGCGGCGGCACCGTGTCCGGTACCGACGTGGGTCCGGTCATTTCCTGCAGCGCCCGCGAGCGCGTGGAAGGCCTGATCGCCTCGGGCGTGGAGCAGGGCGCGCAGCTGGTGCTCGACGGCCGCAAGCCGCAGGTCGATGGCTTCGAGAAGGGCAACTTCGTCGGCCCGACCATCTTTGCCGGTGTCACCACCGACATGCGCATCTACCAGGAAGAAATCTTCGGGCCGGTGCTGGTCATCCTCGAAGCGGAAACGCTGGAAGACGCCATCGCGATGGTCAACAGCAACCCGAATGGCAACGGCACCGCACTGTTCACCCAGTCCGGCGCGGCCGCCCGCAAGTTCCAGGAAGACATCGACGTCGGCCAGGTCGGCATCAACGTGCCGATTCCGGTGCCGGTGCCGCTGTTCTCGTTCACCGGTTCGCGCGCCTCCAAGCTGGGCGACCTGGGCCCGTACGGCAAGCAGGTGGTGCTGTTCTACACCCAGACCAAGACGGTCACCGCGCGCTGGTTCGATGACGAAACGCTGAGCCACGGCGTCAACACCACGATCAGCCTGAAGTAACGGCAGGAGCAGCCATGAGCCACTCGATGACGACGGAACTGGAAGAAGCGCAGCAGGCGTACCGCGAGGCGGCGCGCGACTTCGCACAGGCCGAACTGGCGCCGCACGCCGCGCGATGGGATGCGGAGGGCATCTTTCCGCGCGAGGCGATTGCCAAGGCCGGTGAACTGGGCTTCTGCGGTCTGTACATGGACCCGGAAGTGGGCGGCAGCGGCCTGAGCCGACTGGACGCCGCCGTCGTCATCGAGGAGCTCGCCAACGTCGATCCGTCGACCGCGGCTTACATCAGCATCCACAACATGGCCTCGTGGATGGTGTCCAAGTGGGGCCAGCCGGCCCTGCGCGATGCGTGGGGCCAGGACCTGGCCGCCGGCCTCAAGCTGGCCTCGTACTGCCTGACCGAACCGGGTGCCGGTTCCGACGCGGCGTCGCTGAAGACCACCGCCGTGCGCGATGGCGACTTCTATGTGCTGAACGGCTCCAAGGCCTTCATCTCCGGCGCCGGTGCCACCGAACTGTTGGTGGTGATGGCACGTACCGGCGGTGCCGGTGCAGGTGGTGTCAGTGCCATTGCAGTGCCGTCGGACCTGCCGGGCATCAGCTTCGGACGCAAGGAAGAGAAGATGGGCTGGAACAGCCAGCCCACCCGTGGCATCACCTTCGAAAACGTCCGCGTGCCGGTCAGCCACCTTCTGGGAGAGGAAGGCGGCGGCTTCAAGCTGGCGATGAAGGGGTTGGACGGCGGCCGCATCAACATCGCCGCCTGTTCGCTGGGAGCCGCGCAGGGCGCACTGGATGCCGCGCGCCGCTACATGGGCGAGCGCCGCCAGTTCGGCAAGGCGCTGGCCGAATTCCAGGCGCTGCAGTTCAAGCTGGCCGACATGGCCATCGAACTGGTCGCCGCGCGGCAGATGGTGCACACCGCCGCGCGCAAGCTCGATGCCGGTGCCAGCGATGCCAATGTCTGGTGCGCGATGGCCAAGCGTTTTGCCACCGATGCGGGTTTCAACGTCTGCAATGAAGCACTGCAGATCCACGGTGGCTACGGCTACATCCGCGAATACCCGATCGAGCGCCTGCTGCGTGACTGCCGCGTGCACCAGATCCTGGAAGGCACCAACGAGATCATGCGGGTGATCGTTGCCCGTCACCTGCTCAACACCGAAGAGGAACTGCGATGAAGGATTGGCGTACCCAGGAGCACGTGGGCCTGAAGGTCGAGGTGGATGGCCACACCGCCGTGGTCACCCTGAACAACCCGCCGGCGCACACCTGGACCGTGCACAGCCTGTCGGCGCTGCGCGACCTGGTCGGCGCGCTCAACGCAGACCGTGACGTCTACGCACTGGTGATCACCGGTGACGGCGAGAAGTTCTTCTCCGCCGGTGCCGACCTCAACCAGTTCGCTTCAGGCGACAAGGCCGCCGCACGCGAGGCCGCGCGCCGCTTCGGCGAAGCCTTCGAAGCGCTGTCCGGGTTCCGTGGCGTGTCGATCGCCGCGATCAACGGCTACGCCATGGGCGGTGGCCTGGAATGTGCGCTGGCCTGCGACCTGCGCATCATCGAAGACCATGCCCAGGTCGCGCTGCCGGAGGCCACCGTCGGCCTGCTGCCGTGCGCCGGCGGCACCCAGAACCTGCCGCGCCTGGTCGGCGAGGGCTGGGCCAAGCGCATGATCCTGCTGGGTGAGCGCATCAATGCCGAGACCGCGCTGCGCATCGGCCTGGCCGAGGAAAAAGTCGGCAAGGGCGAAGCCAAGGCGTTGGCGCTGGAATGGGCGAAGAAGGCCGGCAAGCAGAGCCCGACGAGCATCGCCGCCTGCAAGACCCTGGTGCAGTCCACCCGCACCGGCACCCACGCCTCGGCGCTGGTGGCCGAGCGCGAGGCCTTCGTCGACCTGTTCGACACCGCTGACCAGGTCGAGGGCGTGACCGCCTTCCTGGAAAAGCGCGCCGCGCAGTGGAAGAACGCATGAGCACCGACACCGCTGCCGACGACGCACCGGTGCTGTTCGAGGAGCGCGTGGCCGGCAACGGCATGCGCATCGGCATCGCTACGCTCAACGCGCCGCGCACGCTCAATGGTTTCTCGCTGCCGATGGCGCACCTGCTGCTGAAGCAGCTGAATGCCTGGGCCGACGACGATGGCATCGCCCTGGTGGTGCTGCAGGGCGCCGGCGAGAAGGCGTTCTGCGCCGGCGGCGACCTGCACAGCCTGTACAAGAGCATGGTCGCCTTCCGCGAGGGCGGCCGCAGCGATATCCGCGAGAACGGCTACGCCGCCGAGTTCTTCGACGTTGAATACCGCGTCGATTACCTCATCCACACCTACGCCAAGCCGATCCTGTGCTGGGGCCACGGCATCGTGATGGGCGGTGGCATCGGCCTGATGTCCGGCGCCAGCCACCGCGTGGTCAGCGAACGTTCCAAGCTGGCCTTCCCGGAAATCACCGTCGGCCTGTTCCCCGATGTCGGTGGCAGCTGGCTGCTGTCGCGGGTGCCGGGCAAGGGCGGCCTGTTCCTGGCCCTGACCGGTGCGCTGCTCAATCCGGGTGATGCCATCTATGCCGGCTTGGCCGATGTGCATGTGGCGGAAGAGCGCCGCAGTGCAGTGTTCGATGCGCTGCTGCAGGTGGCCTGGTCGGGCGATGCCGCGCACAACCACGAACGCCTCAGCCATCTGCTGCAGTCGCACGCCAGCGATGCCGCCACCGGCCCGCTGCTGGCCAATGCCGCGCAGGTCGACGCGCTGTGCGAGGGCGATGACCTTGCCGCCATCATCGATCGCATCAGCGGCCTGCAGACCGACGATGCCTGGCTGCAGGCGGCACAGAAGACCCTCGCCGCCGGCGCGCCCGGCTCGGCACGCCTGGCGTTCGAGCTGCAGCGCCGCAGCGCCGGCCAGGATCTGGCCAGTGTCTATCGTCTGGAGTACATCACCGCGCTGCACTGCGCCGCCCACGGCGATTTCGCCGAAGGCATCCGCGCACTGCTGATCGACAAGGACCGCAACCCGCAGTGGAACCCGGCCACCCTGGCCGAGGCCACCGGCGCGTGGGCCGACACCTTCTTCGCTTCGCCCTGGGCCGATGCCGCGCATCCGCTGGCCGACCTGGGCACTCCCCTTGTTGAAAGGAGCCTGGCATGAGCCGCATTGCATTCATTCTTCGCTTCGCCCTGGGCCGATGCCGCGCATCCGCTGGCCGACCTGGGCACTCCCCTTGTTGAAAGGAGCCTGGCATGAGCCGCATTGCATTCATTGGGTTGGGCAACATGGGTGGCCCGATGGCCGCCAATCTGGTCAAGAACGGCCACACCGTGCGCGTGTTCGATCTGGTCCCGGCCGCGGTGCAGGCCGCCGTCGATGCTGGCGCCAGCGCGGCTGCGTCGGCGCGTGAAACCCTGGCCGACGCCGAAGTGGTGATCTCGATGCTGCCGGCCAGCCGCCATGTCGAAGGCGTGTACCTGGGCGATGACGGCATCCTCGCCGCGATTCCGGCCGGTGCACTGGTCATCGACTGCAGCACCATTGCCCCGGCGAGCGCGCGCAAGGTTTCCGAAGCCGCGGCCGCGCGTGGCCTGCAGATGATCGACGCACCGGTCTCCGGCGGTACCGCCGGTGCCCAGGCCGGCACCCTGACCTTCATCGTCGGTGGCGAAGAGGACGCGCTGGAACGCGCGCGCCCGGTGCTGCAGGCGATGGGCAAGAACATCTTCCACGTGGGCGCCAGTGGTGCCGGCCAGGTTGCCAAGCTGTGCAACAACATGGCGCTGGGCGTGATCATGGCGGTGACCGGCGAAGCCATCGCACTGGGCGTGGCACACGGCCTGGACCCGAAGGTGCTGTCGCAGATGATGGCGGTCAGCACCGGCCGCAGCTGGGCCACCGAAGTGTGCAACCCGTGGCCGGGCGTGCTGGAGAACGCGCCCGCGTCGCGCGGCTACAGCGGCGGTTTCGGCAGCGACCTGATGCTGAAGGACATGGGCCTGGCGGTGGAAGCGGCGATGAGTGTCGGCGCCTCGATTCCGCTGGGCGAAGTGGCCCGCAACCTGTACTCGATGAATCACCAGGCCGGCCGCGGCAAGCTGGATTTCTCCAGCGTCGTGCAGCTGATCACCAGCGAGAAGTAACCTGATAGTGCCGGTCGCTGGCCGGCAACCTCATGCCCCCCTGTGGGACAACGAAGGTGGGATGGGCGGATGCCCGGTTTCGACCGGCATCCGCCCATTTTTTTGTCTTTCACGTTGGTAGTGCCGGCCGCTGGCCGGCAGCACCGCATCAGGCAACGATCAGCGTCACGTCGATGTTGCCGCGGGTGGCATTCGAGTACGGGCAGACGATGTGCGCCTTCTGCACCAGCTCTTCCACCTGCTCGCGCGGCACGCCCGGCACGTTGATGGTCAGCTCGGCCTCGATGCCGAAGCCGGTCGGGATCTGGCCGATGCCGACCTTGCCGGTGACGGTGGTGTCGGCCGGCAGCGCGACCTTGGCCTGGCCGGCCACGAACTTCAGCGCACCCAGGAAGCAGGCGGAGTAACCGGCCGCGAACAGCTGCTCCGGGTTGGTACCCGGGCCACCCGCGCCGCCCAGCTCGCGCGGGGTCGACAGCTGGATGTCCAGCACGTTGTCGGAGGAGACGGAACGGCCTTCACGGCCGCCGGTGGAGGTGGCCTGGGCGGTGTACAGAACCTTTTCGATGGACATCGGGATGCTCCTGGTCAGTGGGTGGGTGTTGCGTTGGAGCCTACTTTGCCCGGTTTTCGCGTACGTTGGGTTGCAATGCGTACGAAAAACTTGATTGATCGTCCTGTTAGCCTAGATCGTCCATTCGCGATCGGTGGTGAACATGATGGTCAGCCAGCGGTCCGGCGAAGCCTCGCCCAGCGCATCGCCGATCTCATCACGCAGCTGGTCCCATTCCACCAGCGGCCGCGGCGGGTCGTCCTCGCGCACCACGAAGAACAGCTCGATCTGCTCGCCACGCCCCACCTGCGCCACGTAGCTGCGGTGTTCGACGAAGCCATGCTTGGCGACGATGTCGCGCGCCACCGCATCCACATGCGCCTGCAGCTCCGGCGGAGTCACCAGCAGGATGCCGGCCAGCGCCCGGCGTACGGTGCCGAGCGGGGCGATCATCACCAGCACGCAGACGAAGGCGAGGATGGCCGGGTCGATGTACGGCCCGACCCAGGCCCACGAGGTGCCCTGCACCAGCACACCGCCGAGGAAGGCCAGCAGGTAGCAGGCCGACATGCTGGCCGCGATCATCCAGTTCTTCGCATCCAGAGCAATGAATTCCGAGCCGATGCGGCGATTGGCGCGCAGGATGAACCACGCCAGTGCGCCTTCGCCCACGATCGACAGCCCGGCAAAGGCGATGGCCGGGCCCAGCGCAATGTGGCGGCCCCCGGACATCAGTGCATCCACCGCATTGACCAGGGCGTACAGTGCCGCACCGATCATCAGCGTGCCGCTGACCCCCAGCACGATCGGCTCCAGGTGCCAGAAGCCCATGGTGAAGCGCTGGTTGAGCCGCGACTGCAGGGCGTCGGTCTGGGTGGACAGCGCGATCAGCCGTGCCACCAGCAGCGACAGCCAGGTCATCACCACGTCGATCAGGCCGTAGATGCCGTCGAAGATAATCAACGACGAATTGGCGAGCAGGCCGAACACCACCGCCGCCGCCGCCAGCAGCAGCGAAGCGGCGATCGACAGGCGCAGCACGCCCTGTTCGGTGGCGGGGTCGAAGAACTTCGGGCGATCGGTAGGCATGCCCCGATTGTAGAGCGGAGCCATGCCCCGCGGCCTTTTGCGGCCGGCCGCGCTACCCTCGTGCGGCCGCTTCCCGTAGACTGCGCCCCTCCCACGTACCGGCTTCCGCCGGTAGAGTCGACTGTTAGTCGACTGCTCGTGATTGACCGCTCCCGATCGACAGCGCCATGCGGCCATGCCTGCGTGCGCGCGGAGTTTTCCCATGCAAACGTCCTACCCCCTGCGCCAGCAATGGCTCGGCAACCTCCGTGGCGACCTGCTGTCCGGCATCGTCGTCGCCCTGGCCCTGATTCCCGAGGCCATCGCCTTCTCGCTCATCGCCGGCGTCGACCCCAAGGTCGGCCTGTATGCCGCGTTCTCGATTGCCGTCATCACCGCGATCGCGGGTGGCCGCCCCGGCATGATCTCCGCCGCCACCGGTGCAATGGCACTGGTGATGGTCGACCTGGTCAAGGACCACGGCCTGCAGTACCTGTTCGCTGCCAGCATCCTGGCCGGGTTGCTGCAGGTGCTGGCCGGCGTGTTCAAGCTTGGCTCGCTGATGCGCTTCGTCTCGCGCTCGGTCATCACCGGCTTCGTCAACGCATTGGCGATCTTGATCTTCCTGGCACAGCTGCCCGAACTGGTGGGCCGCGGTCCGACGGTGTACCTGCTGTGCGCGGCGGCGCTGGCGATCATCTACCTGCTGCCACGCCTCACCCGCGCCGTGCCATCACCATTGGTGGCCATCGTGGTGCTTACCGCCGTGGTGATCGGCTTCGGCATCGACGTGCGCAGCGTCGGCGACATGGGCCAGCTGCCCGACAGCCTTCCGCACTTCCTTATTCCCGATGTGCCGCTTACATGGGAAACGCTGCGCATCCTGTTGCCGGTGTCGGCCACGCTGGCCGTGGTCGGCCTGCTCGAATCGATGATGACCCTGCAGATCGTCGAGGACATCACCGAGACGCCCAGCGAGCGCAACCGCGAATGCGTCGGCCAGGGCGTGGCCAATACGGTGACCGGCTTCCTCGGCGGCATGGCGGGCTGCGCGATGATCGGCCAGTCGATCATCAACGTGACCTCCGGTGGCCGTGGCCGCCTCTCGTGCCTGGTGGCGGGCGTGCTGCTGCTGGCATTGGTGGTGTACGGCAGTGACCTGGTGCGGCAGATCCCGATGGCCGCACTGGTAGCGGTGATGATCATGGTCAGCATCGGCACCTTCAGCTGGCGCTCGCTGCGCGACCTGCGCACGCACCCGCGCAGCTCGTCTGCGGTGATGCTGCTGACCGTCGTGGTGACGGTAGCGACCCACGATCTGGCCAAGGGCGTACTCAGCGGGGTGCTGCTGTCGGCGCTGTTCTTCGCGCGCAAGGTCGGCCGCATGCTGGACGTGCAGCGCGAGGATGCGGGTGATACACAGGTCTACCGCGTGCGAGGACAGGTGTTCTTTGCCTCGGCGGGACAACTGGGTGCGGCGTTCGACTACCAGCACGTGGCGCCGAAGGTACGGATCGATCTGCGCGATGCCCATCTGTGGGACCTGACCGCCGTGGCCGCGCTGGAGCGGGCGCAGGAAAAGCTGGCCGCGCATGGTGCAGAGGTGACGGTGGTGGGACTCAATGCGGCCAGCCAGACGTTGATCGAGCAGGTGGGTGGCGCGGGTAGCGCTCACTGATCCGGCCATGTGGCCCGGGTAGCGCCGGGCCACGCCCGGCGGACGCAGCGGGCCTTGCGAAAGTTGCAGCTTTTCTCATTGCCTCCGCGTCCGGGCTCCACCAGGGTGAAGATGCGCGATTCCCGCGCCTACCCGGGGAGGATGCATCCGTGAAGTCGACGTTCCCACTGTCCTTCAAATGCTTGCTGGCCTTTGCGCTGGCACTTGGTTCGACGTCATGGCCCGGGATGGCGGCACTGGATCGACTCTCGACCTCCGTGGAAAGGACACTGGTGCATCTCGCCGGGACCCCCGAGGCGACCGCCGTTGCGCAATGGTTGGAGGCACACAAGGATGTTCATCCAAGGACATTGGCCTTTGGAACCGTGACCATTCGTCATCGCTGCGAATCGCTGGGGCGAGGCGTCTCGCCAGTGGACGCCGCCTCCCTGCCATTCCCCGCCCGTGGCGCGCCGGGCGAGAAATTCACCATCACCAACGAACTTCCAGGAATCGGAAGCGAGACCTGGAGGTTCGTGTGGACCGGAGAGGGTCGGCACGCACGCTGGCGGCAGGTCGGTTATGGGTGGCACGTAGGGGTTACGTAACGAGCTGTTGCCGAAAGCCAGTGAGGGCGATGACAAAGCCCGGACCGGGTAGCGCCGGGCCGGGCCCGGCGAGCGAAGCGGTCGTGGTCAGGCGCGAATGACGACAGCAGGCCCGTGGGCCTGCATCCCTTACGCCATCATGGCCCGCGGGCCGTGCTGCTGGGTCTGCTGGTCGATCTTCTGCTGCTCGCGCTGCTGATCGCTCACCTGCAATGCCCGCTCGCTGTTTTCCTGCACGCTCTGGCGCATCGCGTCCGCCGTCGATACCGGCGCGGTATTGCGGTTCAACGCGCTTTCGTCGTGCAGTGCATTGGCCTGCACCGCGCGCGCCATCGAGCCATCCTGGTTCAGCTCAACGCGATCAACCCGGTACAGTCCGGCACGTGCAGCTTCCACGGTAAGCGCAGCGGCCAGCTTCTCGCTGTGCTCGCCGGAGGGCAGGCCACGCGCTTCCTCGGCGAACTTCACCTGCACCAGGGTCTCGGTGTACAGCCAGTTCTGCGGGCTGCGCGGGTCGGACATCGGGTACACCGTCTCGCGCGCTGGCTCGGCCGCTGCCCGCTGTTCCGGGGTGTTGCCCTGTCCCTGCGCACGCTGCTGCACTTCATTGGCCAGCGCCTGGCGGGTTTCCGCATCGGCGATGCCAGTCGCAGGCAGGCCATGCTGCTGCTGGAAGGTGTTGATCGCGTGGCGGCTGCCGCCGCCCAGATAGCCGTCGCTGCCGATGGCCTGGCCCTTGGCATCGGTCAGCCCCAGCGCGGCCAGGTTGCCCTGCAGTTCGCGCGCGTCGCGGTCGATCGCGGCCAGCGTGGCCGGGCCGGCCTTGCCGTCCACCGGGTCCAGATTGTGTGCGCGCTGGAAGTCTTCCACCGCCTTGCGGGTGGTGGCATCGAAGCGCCGGTCCGGATTCAGCGTCTGCTGGCCGTCAGCACTGGCATGGCCCAGCGTGACCAGGTTGCTTTCCAGCTTCAGCACGTCACGGCCGCTGGACCCTTCCTTCAACGTCTGCGAACCGGCCTGCTGGCGCGGTGCGCCGATCTGGCCCAGCGCCACCTGGATATCGGCGTCGTTGTGCTCGCCGGCAGGCGAGTAGTCGCGGCTGCTGACCTTGGCATGGGCGCGGTCCATTGCGTCCTTGTTGTTGGCATACGCGTCCTCGTAGCGCACGGCGATGTCGCCGGCCTTGGGCGCATCGAAGTACTGGTAGGTTTCGCGGATCTGCCCGGCCTTGGCGCGCAGCGCCTCGTAGTCACCGCCGTCTTCCAGCACTTTCTGCAGCTTGGGCAGCTGGCTGGGCAACTGGTTGGCGGTCTTGGCGATCAGGCTGATGGCTTCGAAGCGGTTTTCCTCGGCGATGCCGCTGCCGTGCGCGTCCACCATCGTCATGCCGATCCGCGTGGCGTTGCGCACCTGCGGGTAGTCGATGTTTGCGTGGATCCACTGCTTGCCCTCGGCCGAACCGGCCCAGGCGTTGATGCTGTCGCGCGTGTTGGTATCGATGAACTGGATCGAGCTGCGCCCGCTCAGGCCATTGCCGTGGCTGAGCAGGTCGCGGCGCAGGTCGGCGTGGTCCTGGGTGAAGGGCAGGTTGTGCGCCTTGGCATAGCTGCTGGCCTGATCGATCACGGCGTCGACATAGGTCGTCTCACCCGCCTTCAGTGCGTGGCCGTCGATGGCGCCCAGCGCCCATTCGCCACGCTGGCCGAAGTCGACCTGGATCGCGCCCAGGCTGTAACCGCTGTTCTGCGCGACTTTGTTCACCGTGCCCCAGTGCGGTTCGGTCACGCCCTGGGTGATGCCGGCGATGGCCAGATGGTAGGAGGCAGGGCCACCTTCGGTGCCACGGCCGACGGCGAAATACACGGCGCCGGAGGTGGCATCGAGATCGTGGGTATCGATGTTGGTTGGCATGTCTTACATCCTTGTGCAATCAGAGGGTCTGCCCCTCAAGGGGTCAGTCCAGCAGCTGGAGATACTTCTGCAGCTGGTCGGCACGCGCGCTCAGGCGCATCACATCGTTCAACTCGCCCTGCAGGTTGCCGGGCTGCGAATCGTCGTAGAGCGCGGTATCCAGTTCTCCATCGCGGCTGCGCGACTGCAGCCACGCGCGCTGGGCATTCACCAGCTTGGTCTTCTTCGCGCCACTCAGCTTTGCCTGCAGCTGGCGGTAGGCCTGGTTCAGGCGCTGGTCCTGGCGCGCGCTTTCCGAGGTCAGGCAGGCGGCCTGCTCGACCGCACCCTGCGCCTTGTCACGGCAGGTGGTGAAGGTCGGGCTCAGCCCGGTGGCAGCCGGTGCTGCGGTTGCCGTGCCGATGGCCAGGGCGGCGACCGCCAGCGCGGTGGCGAGGGTCCTGCTCAAGCGCTTGTGCTGCATCATCTGCTCCACACGTCCAATCCATTGCGAGCGCTGGACTATAACGGCGTCAATATTTCGTCGTCGTCAACGAATCGCGACAACTGTGACCGGTTGCCCGTCATTGCGGGTGGGCGCCGTCCGGCTTGCATACGGCCCTCGGGCCGGGGGCGCCGCAGCGGTATCCGGGCGCCACCCGCCGCCATTCAGCCGCCCGGTGTAAACTATTGATCTCACTGGCAATGCCAGTCTCCACGATCAACACCCCGATGACGTCCGCCACCGCCCGTTACGCCGATTCCCTGCGCCTGTCCGTCGCCCCGATGATGGACTGGACCGATCGCCATTGCCGCGTGTTCCATCGCGTGCTGGCGCCGGGCGCACGCCTGTACACGGAAATGGTGCACGCCAACGCGGTCATCCACGGCGATCGCGAGCGCCTGCTCGGCTTCGATGGCAGCGAACAGCCGCTGGCGCTGCAGCTGGGCGGCAGCGATCCGGCCTTGCTGGCGCAGGCTGCGCGCATCGCCGCCGAGTGGGGCTACGACGAGGTCAACCTCAATTGCGGCTGCCCATCCGACCGCGTGCAGGCCGGCCGTTTTGGCGCCTGCCTGATGCGTGAGCCGGTGCTGGTGGCCGAGTGCGTGGCGGCCATGGTCGATGCGGTCGACATCCCGGTGACGGTGAAGTGCCGCCTGGGCGTGGACGAGGACAACGACTACGACGTGTTCGCCGCCTTCGTCGACCGCCAGGTCGCCGCCGGCGCGGCGATGGTGGTGGTGCACGCGCGCAATGCGTGGCTGAAGGGCCTGTCGCCCAAGGAGAACCGCGAGGTTCCGCCGCTGAAGTACGACTGGGCCTACCGCCTTAAGCAGGAGCGCCCGGCGCTGCCGGTGGTGATCAACGGCGGCCTGGCCAGCATCGAGGCGGTGCAGGCGCAGGCCGCGCACGTCGATGGCGTGATGCTGGGCCGCGCGGCCTACCACGACCCTTACCTGCTGCATCAGCTGGAGGCGCTGCACACCGGCGCCCCGCTGCAGGCCCGCGGCGACCTGCTGCGCGCGCTGCGCCCCTATGTGGAAGCACGGCTGGGTGAAGGCCTGGCACTGAAGCACATCACCCGCCACCTGCTCGGCCTGTTCCACGGCCAACCCGGTGGCCGCGCGTTCCGCCAGGTGCTGAGCGAGGGCGCACACCGCCCGGGCGCCGATTGGACCCTGGTCGAGCAGGCGCTGGCCGTCACCGAACGCGACGCGGATCGTGCCGCAGCGTGACCGTGGTCACATTCCTGGCTTGACAAGGGGCGCCGATTCGTCCCGAATGTTCACTTAGCTGAACAACGTAGGGGCGGGGCCGGAAAAGTTCAGACCGGATTCACTGCCCCAAACCAAGAATTTGCAAAGGAATTGTAAAGCGCCGGGTCCCGAACCCGGCTCCCGGATTTACGACTTTTGAACGAATCGCCGAGCTCGGCTAGGATCGCATCGATGTCTTCCGCTCCCTTCCATCGCCGCATTGCCCTGGCCACCTGCGTGGCGCTGTCGGCTGTGCCGCTGTCGTCGGCGCTGGCGCAGCAGCCGCCGCGCGGCGACCAGGGGCGGGCGGAGATGATGGAGCGGGGCGAGCGTGGCAACCGTGGCGACGAGCGTTCGCTGTCCGATGCCGTGCGCCGCGTGCAGCGCACCACCGGCGGCCACATCCTCGGCGCCGAGCGTGTGCCGTTCGATGGTCGTGACATCAACCGGGTGAAGTACATGGACGACCGGGGCCGGGTCCGCTACATGGACGACCCTGCACCGTCGCGTTCACAGCCGCGCACGCCGCGGTCGGATATGTCATCACTACGCGGCGATAACCCCTGAACAGGGATAGTTGTCGCTATCAACCCGTACCCCACAGGCCTCCGGGCCACACCCAGGACACTAGGGAGAGTTCATGCGTATCCTTCTGGTCGAAGACGAAGCCCCGCTGCGTGAGACCCTGGCAGCCCGGCTCAAGCGCGAAGGCTTTGCCGTCGATGCTGCGCAGGACGGCGAGGAAGGCCTCTACATGGGGCGCGAAGTTCCGTTCGATGTCGGCATCATCGACCTCGGCCTGCCCAAGATGTCGGGCATGGAGCTGATCAAGGCCCTGCGTGACGAAGGCAAGAAGTTCCCGGTGCTGATCCTGACCGCGCGTTCGAGCTGGCAGGACAAGGTCGAGGGCCTGAAGCAGGGCGCCGACGACTACCTGGTCAAGCCGTTCCACGTCGAAGAGCTGCTGGCCCGCGTCAACGCGCTGCTGCGCCGCGCCGCCGGCTGGAGCAAGCCGACCCTGGAATGCGGCCCGGTCGCCCTGGACCTGGCTGCGCAGACGGTCAGCGTGGCCGGCAGCAATGTCGACCTCACCAGCTACGAGTACAAGGTGCTGGAGTACCTGATGATGCATGCCGGTGAACTGGTCTCCAAGGCCGACCTCACCGAGCACATCTACCAGCAGGACTTCGACCGCGACTCGAACGTGCTGGAAGTGTTCATCGGCCGCCTGCGCAAGAAGCTGGACCCGGATGGCGAACTGAAGCCGATCGAGACCGTGCGCGGTCGCGGCTACCGTTTCGCGATTCCGCGCAACGAGGGCTGAGCCGGCTCAGCCTGGCGAGACCATGATGTCCGGCCGTCTGTGGTTCTTCCGACGCTGGCGGCCGCGCTCACTGCAGGCGCGCCAGATGCTTGCCGCGTCCGTGGGTCTGGTCGCGTTCCTGGCCCTGGCCGGTTATGCGCTCGACGCCGCCTTCGCCGATACGGCGAAGGCGAACCTGCGTGAGCGCCTGAAGAACTACGCCACCGCCTACGCGGCCGGCATCGACTTCACCCGCGACCGCTCGCTGTACATCCGCGAGCAGCCGCCGGATTCGCGCTTCGACGTGCCGGGCAGTGGCCTGTACCTGCAGGTGGTGATGCCGCACGGCAAGGGCAATTCGATGTCCGCCGAGGGCCCGATGCTGCCCACCGTCGGCGGCGGCCTGCTGGCGCCGCGCCAGGAAGTGTTCGAAGGCCCGCTGCCGATGATCCAGATCGACGGCAGCCAGGGCTCGGTGTACCGCTATGGCCTGGGCCTGGTGTGGGACGCCGACGCCGACCCGGCCACCGAATTCCCGTACACCATCTATGTAATGGAAGACTCGCGCGCGCTGGGTGCGCAGCTGCGCGTGTTCCGCGGCCGTGTCTGGTTCTACCTGGGCGGCATCGGCCTGATCCTGCTGCTGCTGCAGACCGTCATCCTGCAGTGGAGCCTGCGTCCGCTGCGTCGGGTGATCACCGAGCTGACCAAGGTGCAGCGCGGCGAGACCGAGCGCATGAGCGAGCGCCACCCGCGCGAGCTGGAGCCGCTGACCGACAGCATCAACGCCTTCATTGAAAGCGAGCGCGAGAACCTCGAGCGTCAGCGCAATACCCTGGCCGACCTGGCGCACAGCCTGAAGACGCCCATTGCGGTGCTGCGCACGCAGATGGACAGCGGCGCGGGCGATGGCGCGCTGCGCGAGGAGCTGGACGTGCAGCTGCAGCGCATGAACAACCTGGTTTCGTACCAGCTGGCACGTGCTGCGTCGTCGGGCCACAAGCTGTTCTCCGCGCCGCTGCCGATCGAGTCCAACGCCGAGGAAATCGTACGTGGCCTGGAGAAGGTCTACGCCTCCAAGGGCGTGCTGTGCGAGTTCGACATCGATCCGGCCGCGCGCTTCCACGGCGAACCGGGCGACCTGCAGGAACTGCTCGGCAACCTGCTGGAAAACGCCTTCAAGTGGGCCAACCGCCGCGTGCTGCTGACCGCGCAGCCGCTGCCGGCACCGAACGCGCGCCGCGCTGGCCTGCTGCTGGCGGTGGACGACGATGGCCCGGGTATCGCCCCGGACGACATCGGCAAGGTGCTGCAGCGTGGCGTGCGTGGCGACGAGCGCGTGCAGGGCCACGGCATCGGCCTGTCGATCGTGCAGGACCTGATCAAGGATTACCGCGGCGAACTGGCCGTAGGCCGTTCCAGCGAACTGGGCGGCGCCCGTTTCGAAGTGCGTTTGCCGCCGGGGCCGTAATCGCGCGTTCCCGTCCGCCGGGCGTCGCCTGACGTAATAACGCGTGGTGTTCCGGTAGTGCCGGCCGCTGGCCGGCACCCTCATGATCTTCGGTGGCATTGCCAGGTTGCCGGCCAGCGGCCGGCACTACCGTGTTTCGATCTTCGGCGGCTCGCCATACAACCGCCGCAGCTGCTCCGCCACCTCCGGCAACGCCTGCTGCAACACATCCGGCGCCGAGAAGTGGTACTCGCTGGCCACCGCGAAGAACTCCTCCGGTGCCTCGGCCGCGTACGGGTCGATCAGCGTTTCCTCACCCGCGTCTACCTGCGCACAGAACGCATCGTAGGCGCGCTGGAAAATGCCCGCCCATTCGCGCTGCCATTCGCGCGGCAGTGGCGGCGTGCCGTCCATCGCGCCATCCAGCGCATCCAGCTTGTGCACCATCTCGTGCACCGCCACGCAGTAGCCCTCGTGCGGCGTCGCCAGGTCGGCCTGCACATCGGCCCACGACAGGATCAACGGACCGCTGTCCCACGACTCGCCAATCAGTTCGTCATCCCACTCATGCAGTACGCCGGCCGCATCCATGTGGCTGCGATGTACGCGGAATGCATCGGGGTAGACGATCAGCTGCGACCAGCCTTCCAGACCCACCTCGCCGAACTCCAGCAGCGGCAGGCAGCACAGTGCCGCCAGCAGCACGCCATCGCCGGCCTCCAGCTGCAGCTCGCCGATCGGGGTAATGGTCTTCTCGTGCAGGAAGCGCGTGGCCAGCAGGCGCAATCGCGCGCGGCGATCGTCGTCCAGACCGTGCAGCCAAGCCGCACGGCGGCAGGCCTCATCCCACAGTACATCGTCGATCGGCCGCGGCGCAGGCCGCAGCCACTGCAGCAACGACTTGATCAGCGGAACATTCCCGGCAGGTAGCTGTGCCACTTCGGTGCGCGGATGCGCTGCAGCACGTCGTCATCGCTGCCACCGCCGCCCGTGCTGGTGCTGGCTGCCGGGCGGACCGGTGCCGGCTTGGTGGTGGCGGCCGAAGCGGTCGCGGTCGGTGCACGCTGCGAAGCGGCATCGCCGTTGGAGGACACGCAGGCGCCGCGGCTGTCGTCCAGCGCTGCCGTCGCAGACGCCGCGAAGGGCATCATCAGCAGAATCAGGCAATGGGCATAACGGCGCATTGACGACATCCACGTTAAGGGAAGGTGAGTTCCCGATTCTAGCCCGAACCCGGCGCCCGGTTGGAAGCCCCCGCGGAACCCAGCGTGGCGGGCGCCGCTGGCGGCTTTGCCGCATAATTCCTTCCTGACTTCGTGGAAGCTGCCGTGGACGACCGCCAATTGCTGGCCAAACTCGCTGCCGGTCGCCTCTCCGGCGACGCCCTGGCCCGTGAGCTGGGCCAGACCCGGGCGGCTATTTGGAAGCGTATTCAAGGACTTAGAGCCGCCGGTGTAGACATCGAGGGGCGTGCAGGTGAGGGCTATGGCCTGACCCGCCCGGTCGACCTGCTGGACCCGGACGCGATCCGTGCCGGCCTGCCTGTCGGCGTCCAAGCCCTGCTGCACGACCTGCAGGTCGCCTGGACAGTGGACTCGACCAACGCCGAATTGCTGCGTTGCAGCGCGCCCCAGCGCGGGGTGAGCGTCCTGCTGGCCGAGCGCCAGACCGGCGGCCGCGGCCGTCGTGGCCGCACCTGGGCCTCGCCACTGGCGGCACACGTCTACCTGTCGGTACTGCGCCTGTACTCCGGTGGCCTCGGCCGCCTGGCCGGGCTGAGCCTGGTGGCCGGCATCGCCGTGGCCGAAGCGCTGCATGATCTGGGCTACACCCAGGCACAGCTGAAGTGGCCAAACGACCTGATCGTCGATGGCAAGCGCAAGCTGGTCGGCCTGCTCGCAGAAGGCGGTGGCGAATACGCCGGCCCGGCGCGCGCGGTGATCGGCATCGGCATCAACACGCACATGCCGCCGTCCTTCGCCGAGCAGATCACCCAGCCGTGGGTGGACCTGGACACGCTGGCCGGCAAGCCGGTGGACCGCAACGTGGTGGTTGCTGCCGTGCTGACGCGCCTGCTGCCGGCACTGGAGGAATTCGATCGCGAAGGCCTCGCTCCGTTCCTGCCGCGCTACGCCGCCTTCGACATGCTGGCCGGCCGCGAAGTACGCGTGGAACTGGACGGGCAGTGGCAGCACGGTACCGCGCTGGGCCTGGCCGATGACGGCGCATTGCGCGTGCGCATCGATGGCCAGGAACGCCTGCTGCACGCCGGCGAAGTCAGCGTGAGGGCGGCATGAGCGATTGGTTGTTCGACCTCGGCAACTCGCGCTTCAAGTTCGCGCCGTTGCAGGGTGACCGCGCCGGTGACGTGCAGGCCTGGGCGCATGGCGCCGAAGGCATGGCCGGGCAGCCGCCGCACAGCCTGCCCAGCGGCACCACTGCGTTCGTGGCCAGCGTGGCCGCACCGTCGCTGACCAGCGCCATGCTGGACCAGCTGCAGCGTCGCTTCGAGAACGTGCACGTGGTGCGTACCCGCGCCGAATGTGCCGGTGTGCGCATTGCCTATGCCAAGCCGGAAAAGTTCGGTGTCGATCGCTTCCTGGCCCTGCTGGCCGCGGCCAAGGCGCAGCGCCCGGTGCTGGTGGTGGGCGTGGGCACCGCACTGACGATTGACCTGCTCGACGCCGATGGCCAGCACCACGGTGGCCGCATTTCCGCATCGCCCACCACCATGCGCGAAGCACTGCACGCGCGTGCGGTGCAGCTGCCCGCTACCGGCGGCGACTACAGCGAATTCGCCAACGACACCGCCGACGCGCTGGCCTCCGGCTGCGATGGTGCGGCCGTGGCGCTGATCGAACGCAGCGCACAGCAGGCGCACGCGCTGCTGGGCGTGGCACCGTCGCTGCTGGTGCACGGTGGTGGCGCACCAGCGCTGATGCCGTTGCTGCCCGGTGCTGATTACCACCCGTCGCTGGTGCTGGACGGCCTCGCCCGCTGGGCGGTGCACCAGCCCGCAGGCTAGTATCCGCGCATGCTGACCCGTGCCCTGATCGTCGTACTGGCCATCCTCAATCTTGGCGTCGCCTGCTGGTGGCTGCTGCGCGATGCACCGCAGAGGCCGCCGCCGCCGCCGCAACCGGTCGGTGTGGCCGAGCTGCGTTGGGTGCCCGGTGGCGTTGATGTGGCTGCGGCCGCCGAAGCCACGGCTGCTGCCCCGACCGCGCCGCTGATGGAACGCGAACCGGCCGAGAAGACGGCCGTGGCTGTAACGCCGGCGCTCGCCGCCCCGGCCAAGCCGGAGATTGCCAAGCCGCAGGCGGCTGAGGCTACGCCGGTTGCTGCCGCTGCCAAGCCGGCAACACCGCCTGCACCGACCCCGACCCCGGCGCCGGAAAAGCCCGTAACCCCGCCCGTGGCTGCCGAACCGCCGCGCTGCGTCGCGCTGGGCCCGTTCGCCGACCGCGCCGCCGCTACCAGTGCGCAGGGCAAGGCCAGCACGCTGCTCAGCCAGGTGCGCCTGCGCGAACAGCCCGCTGCCAGCGGCAGTGCCCGTTACCGGGTGATGCTGCCGGCCGCCGCCAACCGTGACGAAGCGCAGGCCACCGTGAAACGCATTGTCGCCGCCGGCCTGAGCGACTACTACATCATCAGCCAGGGCGAGGACATCAACGCCGTGGCGCTGGGGCAGTACCGCAACCGCGAAGGCGCCGAGCGGCGCATGGCGGCGGTGCAGGCCGCCGGCTTCCAGCCGCGCCTGGTGGCCAGCGGTGACGCCGGCCAGTGGTGGCTGGAAGGGCAGCTGGCGGCGGGCACGCAGCCGGCCCAGGCCCAGCAGCGCAGCGGCGCGGCACAGAGCCGGTCGCTGGAATGCGCAAGGTTGCGCTAGAATCCCCGGACCGCGGCGCTGCCGCCGGTGCATCACCCATGCCGCTTTAGCTCAGTTGGTAGAGCAACTGTCTTGTAAACAGTAGGTCATCCGTTCGATTCGGATAAGCGGCACCATCGTACAGTCAGCGCCCCTTTGCTTTGCTCTTTCTGGACTTCGGCTGGAGTCTGGCAGCGCGCTGCTCGAGGTACTCGCCCAGCAGGCCGAGCGCCTCGGAGAACTTGATCCGCTCCCGGCCTCTATCCGACGTCCCCGCGCTCGCACTTCGACACGAGCGTCTGCGTGTTGCCCAGCCGTTCGGCCAGATCGACCTGCGACACGCCGGCCCGTTCACGGGCCCCCTTGGGACCCGGACGCCGTGCAGGTCCGGGACGTGTGCGCCAACTTCACTGAGGAGTTCGGCATCGTCGCCTGTGGCCGGGCCAACGCCAAGAATGAGTGTGGCGGGTACATCGGCCCCCTGGGCTTCATGTCGGGCGACAAGAGCGTCATCCTTTGGGGGATAACTTCGCCGTTGAAGAGTCGGGCGTCTGCCTGCAGGTCGAGGGTGGCAATTGGACAGTGGCCGTTGACAGCGCATAGGATCATCAGAGGGCAGGGGAAGGGAATGCCATGGGGAGACAGGCAAGCCGCCGATGGATCGAACGGGCTTGGGGCGCGTGTTTGTTTGCTCTGGCCCCGCTTGCCTTGGCCGCTGATGACCCTTCGCCCTTGCATGCCCAGTTTCAACTGCCTGACGATCGTGTCGACTATGTCGCCGCCAAGCTGGTAGTGGATAGCATCATTGATCCGTCCACTGACACTGTGGCAGTGCGTCGGCAAGTCGATCAGTGGGAGCACGCTGTACGCGGCAATGTGCCTGGCAACCCGACGGCGCGACAGGTCCTCGACGCTTTGCTCAAGACGCTTTACATGCCGGGCGAGTGGAACCAGGGGAAGCCTTTTACCTACGACCTGTCGGACCCACTGGGTAAGAATCCGAAGAACAAGCAGCTAGCTACCTACTTGGCCACGCGCAAGGGCAACTGCGTTTCAATGCCCATTCTCTTTGTCATCCTGGGCCAGCGGCTGGGGCTGACTGTCGCGCTTGCTACGGCGCCCAATCACCTGCTGGTGAAGTTCGCCGACGACGAGCAGCAGATGTGGTTGAACGTTGAAGCCACTGCGGGCGGCTTCAAATACGAAAGCAGTTACCAGCGTGAAACGGGGATCACCGAGGCGTCATTGGACAATGGACTTTACTTGCGCCCGCTGCTGCCGCACGAAGGGATAGGCGCCATCGCCAGCACACTGATGGAGCACTACGGGGCGAAGAAGGACGCCGATGCGCTCATGGCCGTGGCCGATCTGGCGCTGGCCGCGTATTCGAATGCGGAAGATCTGCCACCTGAGTTGCACGGGGAACTTCACCGTTTGACTCGCGAGAATCTCGCATGGCTTGCCAAGGCCGAATCAATTGGTTGGACGCAGAAAACGCCGGAGCAGGAAGCTCGATGAACAGGATTCTGGCAGGCACCTTGCTGTGCATGGCGATCGCTGCCTGCGCTAGTCCATTTCGGCGCGCAGAACCCCGGGATTTCAGTGTTTCGGTGGTTGATAACCCAACGAAGCGGCGATACGACGTAACCTTGGCGTCTGCCGTTGGCACGCCCTTATGCCTTTCGAAGGAAAGCTGGCCTGCCGAAGATGGCACATTTCCGATGGGGTACGAAGGTGCAGCCTTGACCACGGCCACTGGTCCTCTACATCCGAAGGCACTTATGACGACATACTGCCCTGGAGGATGTGGTGAGGTTCGCTTGGAGCCAGGCCAAACTTTACGGGCAAGCATTGCCTATGCTGCATTCGGTGATGCGGAGGTCATCGCAGCTGATCCCGTTCGCTCGCTATCGTTTCCCGTTTTTCCGTACTACTGTGCACGGTAGGTTCGACTTCCAATAGCGCTTTCGGCAACCTTTGATGGATGATCGGAAACGTTGGTATCGGCACGTGAGTCAGGCCAATACTATGTGAAATAACCGGTCTGACGATCTGGCCAGAGAATGGCCGGCAGTTGCCATGGCGGTCAAGGAGGCCTTCGGCGGCAAGAACAGCCGAGGCTCCCGGACACCGACTGATACGGGAGTAAGGGCCCATCTCTGCGACGAGCAGCCCGAACTACGCCCGTGTGGGTACTTGCCGCAGGCCTGTCACGGGAAAACTGGTATCGCGCACTCTCCGGCGAGCGCAGCCCTGATTTCGCGACCATCCTGAAGGTGACCCGTGCCTTGGATGTGAGGCTGCATGCCAGCGCCGTGTGAGGCATCAAGGCAGTGTGCTTCACCTCTTCCGCCTCGAGAACGCCGGAGCGATCAGCTTCAATCAAACCGAATGATGCGGATCAACCCTCTTCTTGCCGATCCATCTCCGAAGGCGGCCACGGTGCCATCGGGGAGGGCCTCCTTCGCACCGTCATGGTTGATGAATGAGATCGTGCAGTGTGCCCGCGTGCCAGGCGTGATCCGGGTGATGGTGCGGTCATTCAGTACGAAGCTGTACCACATGAGTTCAGGGCTTATCGAAAGCGCCATGGGCCGCGCGGTGGAGGCGATCATCTCGGCAACAGCGCCGCCGTGCGAATCCACTTCGTCCAATCGCAGCTCCACAAGTACAGGTTTCAGGTTTGGATAGGGTGTGCTCATGCCAGCAGCGGGCCTTCTTGATTCGATAACCGGGGCAGTGACGTTGTGAACCTGACAAACACGAGGGCCAAAATGCGCCACCCGCATTTTGATTCTCCTCACAGACCGCTTCCGACCCTAACCGCATACTGGGAGTACACATCCGTCAGGACTCGCCCATGCGTCGCCACGCCCTGCCGCTCACCGTCGCATTGTTGTCCGCCGCGTTCGCAGCCCCGGCCATGGCCGCCGTGCCGTTCTTCAACGCCAGCTGCCCGGGCGGTATCGATGTGCACGCTGATGAAGGCGGGCCGGTCTACGTGCAGGGCCGCGAGACGGCGTTGAAACGTTTCAACGACCGCTATTTCGAAGCACGCGATGCCAGCAGCGGCATCACCCTGTCGATCAGCCGCAACGATGACGGCGCGCCGCAGGTCAGCTACACCGGCCGAGGCGGCGCCAATGGCATCTGCCAGGTCAGTAGCAGCGGTGCGCCCGCGCCCGCCACAAACAGCGCCCGCCCTGGCGACGCTGCCGCCGGGGATGCCGCGCTGCCGCGCGAAGTCACTTGCGAATCCACCGGCCAGCAACAGGTGTCGTGCGATCTGAATACCCGTGGCAATGTGGAAATCGTGCGCCAGCTCAGCCGTACCCGCTGCGAGGAGGGCAAGAACTGGGGCCTGTCGCGGCACTCGGTGTGGGTCAATGGCGGCTGCCGCGCGGTGTTCCGCAATGTGTCCTCGGTGACTACCCCCGCGCCGGCAGGCGATACCGCGTTGGGCGCCTGCAACATGCGCAAGGGCGCGCAGGGCGCTCTGGTCACCCAGATGCCGGTGGGCAGCGATTACCAGGAACTGATCATCGATTACCCCGATGGCCGCTTCCTGTGCATGATGCGCAACAACGGCCAGGTGCAGAGCCTGACGCCGGTTCGCCGCCGCGGACGCTGAGCGCGCCGTGTAGACCCGGCGTCAGCCGCCGGACTTGTACAGCAGCACCCACGCCAGCATCAGGGTGAACATGCCAACGAAGGTCAGGCCGAACCATAGCGCCGCCAGCTTCACGTTGCCGATCAATGCCGTCGCCACACGGGGCAGCTCGCTTTTCAGAATCGGGTGTTCGGCGTGTGCTTTGCGCAGACGCTGCCAACCCAACCCGAGGAATACCAGGGTCGAGAACGGCACCAGCAGCAGCGTCGCCTGCATCAGCCAGGCGTTCGGCGACGCATCAATCGAGCTGCTGAAAAAAAAACCAAACGCAGCGATGGGCAGCGCGACCATGAAAAAGCGTGGCCAGGCGGTATTGATGAAAGGCGACATCGCAATCTTCCATGAAGGGCGGTTGGCTCCGCGCGGCATCATGCCATGCCAATGCCCTGCTGCACCGCCGCGAGTGGTGTCACACAGCTCTGGCTAGACTGTGCTTCTTTTTCCCCCGCAGGAGGCACCCATGGCCCATCCCATTTCCGTATCGTTGATTGGCGTTCCCACCGACGTGGGTGCCGGCCATCGCGGTGCACGGCTTGGCCCGGAAGCGCTGCGCGTGGCGGGCCTGCCGGAGGCGCTGGAAGCGCGCGGCGTGGACGTGCGCGACGTGGGCAACCTGGATGGCCCGCGCAACCCGTGGACCGCGCCGGTGGAAGGCTACCGCCATCTGGACGAAGTGGTGGCGTGGAACCACGCACTGATGGAAGCCAGCTATGCCGAGCTGCAGGCCGGGCGCATGCCGATAATGCTCGGTGGCGACCACTGCCTGGGCATCGGTTCGATCACCGCCGTCGCGCGCTGGTGCCGCGAGCAGGGCAAGACGCTGCGCGTGCTGTGGCTGGATGCACATTCGGACTTCAACACCAGCGACGTGACTCCGTCGGGCAACATCCACGGCATGCCGGTGGCCTGCCTGTGCGGCCTCGGCCCGGATGCGCTGACCCAGCTCGGTGGCAGCGCCCCGGCGATCACCCCGGCGCAGATGCACCAGATCGGCATCCGCTCGGTGGACCCGGAAGAGAAGCGCCTGATCAAGACCCACAAGGTGGATGTCTATGACATGCGCTACATCGATGAGAACGGCATGAAGCGCGCGGTGGAAGCGGCGCTGGCCGGCATCGACGAGAACACCCACCTGCATGTCAGCTTCGATGTGGATTTCCTCGACCCGAGCATCGCACCGGGCGTCGGCACCACCGTGCCGGGCGGGGTGAACTACCGCGAGGCGCAGCTGGTGATGGAGATGATTGCCGACACCGGGCGCATGGGTTCGCTGGACATCGTCGAGCTCAACCCCTTGCTGGACAAGCAGAATGCCACCGCCGAACTGGCCGTGGACCTGGTCGAAAGCCTGTTCGGCAAGTCCACCCTGATGCGCGACTGAGCTCTCCGCCTGAACGGATCGATGATCCGTTCACACGCGCTCCACGCCCCTGCCGCCAGATTGCACATCACGCGGCGGCAGTGGCATTGGCTCCTTCCGCCGAGCGACCGAACCCCATCCGCGAATGAAGCGGTATAGCGGCGAACCCAAGGAGAAGCCCATGAAGCGCGTAGTTGCCCTGATGCTGTTGTCGATGTTCTCGGTGGCCCTGCTGGCCGGTTGCAACACCGTTGCCGGTGCCGGCAAGGACGTGCAGAAGGCTGGCGAAAAGGTTGAGGATGCCGCCAAGGGCCGTTGAGCCTGAAGTGGACGGAAGGCAAAAAGGCCGGGGGGACCTCCCCGGCCTTTTCTCTTGCGCGTTTCTCTGCAGCGTACGTGTCGAAGCGTAGTGAACCATTCAAGCAGGTGAGCAGTGCTTTCATGGTCGGTTGACCGGCACTCAACAGCCGCTGCGCGAAGCTGTAGCCACGGTAAGAACGCCGTTGCAACCAAGGACTCCCAGCAATGAACAAAGACATCATTTCCGGCAAGTGGTCGCAGCTGAAGGGCAAGGCCCAGGCCAAGTGGGGCGATCTGACCAACGACGACTTCGATGTGGCTGAAGGCAATGCCGAGTATCTGGCCGGCCGCCTGCAGGAACGTTATGGCTGGGCCAAGGATCGCGCTGAGAAGGAAGTCCGTGAGTTCCAGGATGCCGTGAGCAAGGACTACCCGGACTACAAGTAAGCGCTACGGTTTTCCCCCACGGCACAACGCCCGCACCGAGAGGTTGCGGGCGTTGTGCTGTCTGGGCGGCCGATCAACGCGCCGGCGGGTCCGGCACATAGCGGTTGGGGAACGCCTGCGGTTCGCGCGGCAGGCGCGACGGCGGTGTATCGACCAGGATGCCGCGCGCGCGCAGATTGCGGGCGCTGTCATAGCGCAGCTGCAGAACCTGCGCCGGGCTGCGGCTGGCGCGTTCGAAGTCGGTATCGCGTACCGACGACTGCTCGCGTGCGCCGTGGCCGGTGCCCAGCGCAGGGGCCTGTGACTTGCTGGCATAGCCCTCGATGCGGCTGTTGCTGGCGCTGGCATCGGCCGCCGCTTCGGCCGTCGGGGCCGGTGCCGGCAGCGGCAGGCTGCGGCGCAGGATCGGATCCGGACGCCAGCGGCGCGCTTCCTCGAACACCGCCACGCCGACCACGCCGATGTTGTCCGGGCGACCGGTGCGGCTGGCATAGCTGCCGCCGGGGCTGCTGAACACGAACTGCGCCACTTCATCCTGGCTCTTGCGCCAGCCGGTGATGTCGGCGCGCTGGCCGGGGTTGAGCACGTAGCCGGTCTGCGACGGATCGGCATCCTCGCCGGAGATGGCGTTGACGCCGTCCACCGACAGCACCACCAGCACCCGGCGCGGGCTGTCGTTGTACAGGCGCACGGCGTAGCGGTGGCCGCGCTCGCCGGCCACCCAGCGCTGGCCCTCGGCAGGGTAGCTGCGCAATTCGGTGCCGCGGTCGCGGTCGACCAGAGACATGCGCACGGGGCCGCCCTCGTAGGCCGGCGGCGGCACCGGGGCGGGGCGGAAGCCGGCCAGGGGCAGGATCAACAGCAGGGGCAGCAGGCGTTTCATCGGGCGTCTCCAGCGGGGTTGCGTGAATGAACGCGCCGCAGGCCCTGACGGGGTTGGTGGCGTGCAAGGTAAACTGGCCCCGTTCATCGAAGGTTACCCCACGCAGTCATGACGACCCGAGTCCTTACCGGCATCACCCCCTCCGGCACGCCCCACCTGGGCAACTACGTTGGCGCCATCCGTCCGGCCATCGCGGCCAGCCGCGCCCCGGGGATCGAGAGCTTCTTCTTCCTGGCCGACCTGCACAGCCTGATCAAGTCGCAGGACCCGCAGCGCACCCAGCGCGCGACCCTGGAGATCGCGGCCAGCTGGCTGGCCTGCGGCTTGGACCCGGAACACGTGTGGTTCTACCGCCAGAGCGACATCCGCGAGACCACCGAGCTGATGTGGTTCCTCACCGCCATCGCCAGCAAGGGCATCCTCAACCGCGCCCACGCCTACAAGGCGGCGGTGGACAAGAACCGCGAGGAAGGCGTGGACGAGGACGCGGGCGTCAGCGCCGGCCTGTTCATGTACCCGGTGCTGATGGCTGCCGACATCCTGATCTTCAAGGCCAACCAGGTGCCGGTGGGCCGCGACCAGATCCAGCACATCGAGATGGCGCGCGACTTCGCCCAGCGCTTCAACCACGTGTACGGGAAGGAATACTTCCCGCTGCCGGACGTGGTGATCGACGAGCAGGTGGCGACGCTGGCGGGCCTGGATGGCCGCAAGATGAGCAAGAGCTACCACAACACCATTCCGCTGTTCGTGCCGCGCGAGGAGCTGAAGAAGCTGGTGTTCTCGATCCTGACCGACTCGCGCGCACCGGGTGAGCCGAAGGACACCGAGGGCTCGGCGCTGTTCCAGATGTACCAGGCCTTCGCCACCCCGGAACAGACCGCCGAGTTCGCCAAGGCGTTCGCCGCCGGCATCAGCTGGGGTGATGCCAAGCAGCAGTTGTTCGAGCGCATCGACAGCGAGCTGTCGCCGCTGCGCGAGCGCTACAACGCGCTGATGGCCGAACCGGAAAAGATCGAAGCGCTGCTCAAGCGTCGTGGCCAGCAGCTGCGCGAGCAGCTGGCGGCCCCGTTGCTGGATGAACTGCGCCATGCCGTGGGCCTGCGCGACCTGTCCACTGCCGGCGACATCGCCAGCGAGGACGCCGGCGTGGCCCGCGTGGCCCCGCCGCTGTTCAAGCAGTACCGCGAGAAGGATGGTCGCTTCTACTTCAAGCTGACCGCCGGTGACGGCACGCTGCTGATCCAGAGCGAAGGCTTCGATTCGCCGCGCGATGCCGGCCAGCTGATCGCGGTGATCAAGCAGGCCGAGCAGGGTGACCAGCTGCAGAGCGAGCTGTTCAAGCTGGAGGCCGAAGTGGACGCGGTGCTGGCTGCGCTGGCGGCGCTGCGCGAAGCGTAAGGGGTAGTGCCGGCCGCTGGCCGGCAACCGCACGTTCCCCAGGTTCCCGGAAATGCCGGCCAGCGGCCGGCACTACCCGCGAACGAAGGTCATGGCATGATGTCCGCGCGCCCCCGGCGCGATGACATGGAGTCTGCGATGGCCTGGTTGTCGCTGCTGCTGTTCCTGCCCTGGTTCCTGCTGCTGGGCAGCCTGTACTGGCTGTTCCCGCGCCAGCCGCGCACCCCGCGGCGGCGCCTGTTCGATGGCACCACCCTGCTGCTGGCCTTTGCCTTGAGCATCGTATCGATGCTGTGGGGGCACCACATCGGCGTGGTACAGCCCGGCGCTGGGCCGATCTGGCCGCAGGTGCTGGCGGTGTTGTACGCCTACGGTGCGTTTCTGGCGGTGCTGGTGCTGGCGTTGCTGCTGCGGCCGCGGCTCGCATTGCGCTGAACCTGGCCCTTGCGCACCCGATGGGCCTGCGGTTGGTGGGCCTGCGCTTGCCCTTGCCTGCGCTTGCCCTGGGTAGAGTCGACTGTTAGTCGACTGATCTTCTGGAAGCCCGCGCTGCGCGCGACAGTCGACCGACAGTCGACTCTACCCGGCCACAACCCGGCACTACCCGACCAAAGCCGCATCGAACCAGAGCCGCCCGCGCGCCTACCATGGGCGTCTGTTCCCGATCCTGCCAGGTGCGTGCCGATGACCGCCGACCCCAGCATCCACACCATCGATACCGGCTTCCAGCGCCCGGACTTCGATGCGGCCTACCTGATCACTGAAAACGGCCGCGCCGCCTTCGTCGACTGCGGCACCGGTCTGTCGGTACCGGCCATGCTGCAGGCGCTGGCCAACACGGGGCTGGGTGTGGATGCGGTGGACTGGCTGCTGCTGACCCATGTGCACCTGGACCACGCCGGTGGAGCCGGCCTGCTGATGCAGCAGCTGCCCAACGCGAAGGCGGTGCTGCATCCGCGTGGTGCACCGCACATGATCGATCCGACCCGGCTGATTGCCGGTGCCACGGCGGTGTACGGCGCCGTGGAGATCGCGCGCAGCTATGGTCGTATCGAGGCCATTCCCGAACACCGTGTGGTGGTGGCCGAAGACGGGCACCGCATCGATCTGGCCGGCCGTGAGCTGGTGCTGCTGCACACGCCGGGTCATGCGCTGCACCACTACTGCGTGTGGGATGCGCGCAGCCGCAGCTGGTTCACCGGCGATACCTTCGGCATCTCCTACCGCGAGCTGGACAGTGCGCAGGGCGCTTTCATCTTCCCCACCTCGTCGCCGGTGCAGTTCGACCCGGAGGCGATGAAGGCCTCGATCCAGCGCATGCTGGGCTACGGCCCGCAGGCGATGTACCTGACCCACTATGGGCGCGTGGAGCAGGTTGAAAAGCTGGCAGGGGACCTGTTCGAGCAGATCGATGCGATGGCCGCCATCGGCCGCCAGTGCGATGGCCGGCCGGACCGTCACCGCTGCCTGCTGGCCGCACTGCAGGCGCTGTACCTGGAACGTGCACAGCTGCATGGCTGTGCGCTGGACGATGCGGCGGTGACTGCGGTGCTGGCGATGGACATCGAACTCAACGCACAGGGCCTGGCCTGCTGGCTGGACCGCATCCGCCGGTAGATCCACGCAATGCATGGATGACGCAAGCCCACGCTGCACCGCGATGTCACGACCACGTTACACTCTGGTGACTTCCAAGCCTGCCGTGGTACTGCCGTGAATCCGATGCGCGTGTTGCTGCTGTCGTCCTGCCTGTTCGTCGGTGGCCTGGCCCATGCGGCCAACGACCTGCCGGGTGGTGGTATCGATCCGCAGGCACTGTCTCGGCATGTGCGTGTGCTGGCGTCGGATGAATTCGAGGGCCGCGCGCCGGCCACCGAGGGCGAAGAGCGCACGGTGCAGTACCTGATCGAGCAGTTCCGCAGCTACGGCCTGCAGCCGGGAGGCGTGGACGGCAGCTGGGTGCAGCCGGTGCCGCTGGTGCGTGCCCAGCTGGATGGCGCGGCCAAGGCCAGCCTGTCGCTGAAGCAGGGCAAGCGCGCGCTGGCCAACGGTGTGGACGTGACCCTGCAGAGCCTGCAGCCGCGCAAGCGCGTGCAGATCAAGGATGCGCCGCTGGTGTTCGTCGGCTACGGCATCGACGCGCCGGAACGCCACTGGAACGATTACAAGGACGTGGACCTGCACGGCAAGATCGCCGTGGTGCTGATCAACGACGCCGACTTCGAGGCCGATGCACCGGGTGCGTTCGACGGCAAGGCGGTGACCTACTACGGCCGCTGGACCTACAAGTTCGAGGAAGCCGCACGCCGTGGCGCCGAGGGCGTGCTGATCGTGCACGAGACCGCTCCTGCGGCCTATGGCTGGGCCACGGTGAAGAGCTCGGGCACCTCGCCGCTGTTCGACATCGAGCGCGGCCAGGCTGAAGCGATGGCGCAGCACACGGCGCTGCGTGGCTGGATGCAGCGTGAGCTGGCCGAGGCGATCTTCGCCGACGCCGGCCTCGACTTCGATGCCGAGAAGCGCAAGGCGATGCGCGCCGACTTCCGCCCGGTGGCGCTGGACAACGCCAGGCTGAGCGTGGACTTCGCGTTGAAGCGCGAACAGGTGGTGACCCGCAACGTGGTGGCCAAGCTGCCCGGTGGCGCGCATGGCGACGAGGCGGTGATCTTCTCCGCACACTGGGATGCCTTCGGCATCGGCCAACCCGATGCCAAGGGCGACCGCATCCGTCGTGGCGCGATCGACAACGCCACCGGCGTGGCCACGGTGCTGGAACTGGGCCGGGTGTTCGCCGCGGGCCCGCAGCCGCAGCGCACGCTGTACTTCGTGGCGCTGACCGCCGAAGAGAAGGGCCTGCTGGGCGCCAGCTACTACGCCGCGCATCCTCTGGCGCCGCTGGACAAGACGGCGGCGGTGCTGAACATCGAGATGTTCAGCCCGGATGGCCCGACCCGTGACATCGCGTCGTGGGGCAAGGGCCGGGTGTCGCTGGAAGGCGACCTGGAGCGCGTGGCCAAGACCCGTGGCCGCAGCTACAGCCCGGATCCGAACCTGGAGGCCGGCTTCTTCTACCGCGCCGACCACTTCGCCTTCGCCCGCCTGGGCGTACCGGCGATCACCATCGGCCCGGGCCTGGACAAGCTGGACGGCGGCGTTGAAGCCGGCCGTGCGCTGCGCGAGAAGTACTTCGCCGACTGCTACCACCAGGCCTGCGATGCCTGGACCCCGAGCTGGGACCCGAGCGGCCACGCCGCCGACACCCTGCTGGTCTATGACCTGGGCGCCGAGCTGGCCAACAGCCGCCGCTGGCCGACGTGGGAAAAGGAATCGGAGTTCCGCGGCGCGCGCGACAAGAGCGAATCCGCCCGCCGCTGATGGGCCGGTGAATGACGGTGTGTAGAGTCGACTATCGCGCGCAGCGCGGGGTTTTTCGCTATCTGATCGAAGAGCAGTCGACTGACAGTCGACTCTGCCGTGCAGGTTCCATCCGGCCGGTATTCCACAGCGGCCACCGGCATTGCACCGGTGGCCGCGATCACTGCAGCGCCCTTACTTGCGGGTGCCGTCGAGCCAGTTCGGGCCCTTGTTGGTCAGGAAGAAGATATAGACCACCAGCGAGACCGCGATCGTTGCGGTGACGTAGATGGCGAACCAGTCGACATGGCCGGTCTTCAGTGCGCCCTGGTACAGCAGCGGGGCGGTGCCGCCGAACAGCGAGTTGGCCAGCGCATAGCCCAGGCCCACGCCCAGTGCACGCACGTGGGTGGGGAACAGCTCGGCCTTCACCACCGCGTTGATCGAGGTGTAGCCGGTGAGGATGACGAAGGCCAGTGCCAGGGTCAGGAACGCCAGCGTGGCGTCGTGCTGGTGCGGCAGCTGGGTGATCAGGTACCAGCTGTACAGCACGCCGCCGACACCGAAGAACACCAGCAGGGTCTTGCGGCCGATGATGTCCGACAGCCAGCCGCCGACCGGCTGCAGCACCATCAGGAACGCCAGCACGCCCAGGTTGATCAGGGTGCCGGTCATCGGGTCGTTGCCCGCGAAGGCGCTCTGGATCATCTTCGGGCCGTTCACCGAGTAGGTGTAGAAGGCCACGGTGCCACCGGCGGTGATCAGGAAGCACAGCAGCAGCGGCCGCCACTGGTGCACGAACAACTCGTACATCGAACCGGACTTCTTTGCCTTGCCCTCGCGCGCGGCCTCGATCGACGACTCCGACAGCGATTCGTCCATGCCGCGGCGCAGCCAGAACACCACCACTGCAGCGATGCCACCGATGCCGAAGGCGATGCGCCAGCCCCATTCGGAGATTTCCGGCTTGCCCCAGAAGGTCAGCATCAGCAGCAGGGTCAGCTGGGCCAGCACATGGCCACCGACCAGGGTGACGTAGTGGAACGAGGACAGGAAGCCGCGACGGCCGGGAATGGCGGCCTCGGACATGTAGGTGGCGCTGGCGCCGTACTCGCCGCCGGTGGCGAAGCCCTGCAGCAGGCGTGCGAACAGCAGGATGACTGCGGCCCAGATGCCGATGCTGGCGGCGGTGGGGGTGATGGCGATCAGGAACGAGCACAGCGCCATCAGCGTGACCGAGACAGTCAGCGCCAACCGACGGCCGTGGCGGTCGGCGAAGCGGCCGAAGAACCAGGCACCGATCGGGCGCATCAGGAACGTGGCGGCGAAGATCGCCCACACGTACATCGTGGAGTTCTTGTCGTCCGGCGAGAAGAACTGTGATTCGAAGTACACGGCGAACACCGAGTACACGTAGACGTCATACCACTCCACCAGGTTGCCGGCGGAGCCTTTGAGGGTGTTGGAGATCGACCGCCGCAGGGCGGCGCGGTCGTTCGCGGGTACGGCGGGTTGGGACGTGGTGCTCATCTGGGTGGGAATCCTCGATGCGGCGCGTCCGTGCGCAGGGAAAACGGCGCCCGGCCTTGGGGCGGCGCGGCCGGGCAGCCCTCTTGGTACTGCATCGGCCGTCAACACGGGGTAGCAGACCAGAGCAGGGTGCATGGATGGATGACAGCGTGCCACCGTACGGGGTGCCGGACCATACTCAAAACGTCCTAGAATCCGCCTTCCCCCGGCTCCCTGGTGTGTCATGTCGGCTCCCCCCTCTTCGTCTGCGGCTGCCCCCCGGGGTGGCCTTGTCGCGCTGGCATTGCTGCTGGTCTACGTGGTCTGGGGCTCGACCTACCTGGGCATCGCCAAGGCCCTGCATGGCGGTGCGCTGCCGCTGACGATGGTCTCCGGCAGCCGGTTCATCATTGCTGGCGGCCTGATGTTCCTGGCCTTGCGCCTGTTCTGGAAGATGCCGAACCCGACGTTGCGGCAGTGGCGCAACCTGGTGGTGATGGGCGTGACCATGCTGGTGCTGGGCAACGGCATGGTGGTGCTGGCCGAGCGTGAGGTGTCCTCGGGCCTGGCCGCGACCGCGGTGGCCTCGGTGCCGCTGTGGATGGCGTTGTTCTCGGCGCTGCGCGGGCAGCATGCCAGCCGCGGTGAGTGGCTGGGCATCGCCATCGGCTTCCTCGGCGTAGTCTGGCTCAACGCCGGCAGCAGCCTGACGGCCTCGCCGACCGGGCTGGTGCTGCTGCTGATCGCGCCGGTCGGCTGGGCCTTCGGTTCGGTGTGGGCACGCGGCCTGGACCTGCCGGGCCCGTTCATGACCGCCGCCGGGCAGATGATCTGCGGTGGCGTGCTGCTGGTGCTGATCGGCCTGGCGGTCGGCGAGCGCCCCACCACGCTGCCCGATACCGGTGGCCTGCTGGCCATGGCCTACCTGTGCGTGTTCGGTTCGATCGTGGCGTTCACCGCCTATGTGTGGCTGCTGCAGAACGTGCGCCCGGCGCTGGCGGGCAGCTATGCGTACGTCAATCCGGTGATTGCCGTGCTGCTGGGCGCAGTGTTGAACGGTGAACGATTCGGCTGGCGCGACCTGCTGGCGATGGTGGTGATTCTCCTGGGTGTGGTGGTGCTGACAATGGCAAGGACGAGAAAGAAGTGAGCATGGACGAGCAAGAACAACGCCGGGGCCTGCTGGTCACCGCCTCCACCTTCGTGATCTGGGGGTTGGTGCCGGTGTACTGGCACCTGCTCAACGAGGTGCCTTCGTTCCAGATCATCGCCCACCGCATCATCTGGAGCACCGTGCTGGTGCTGGGCTGGCTGTTGCTCAGCGCACGCCTGGGCTGGTGGCAGAAGATCGCCGCGCAGCCGCGCGCGCTGCCGATCCTGCTGGTGTCCAGCCTGACCATCGCCTTCAACTGGGGCCTGTACATCTGGGCGGTCAACGCCGGCCATGTGATCGAGACCAGCCTGGGCTACTTCATCAACCCGCTGGTGAACGTGCTGCTGGGCGTGCTGGTGCTGAAGGAGCGGCTGCGGCGCCTGCAGTGGGTGGCGGTGGCGATGGCAGCGGTGGGCGTGGCCTGGCTGACCATCGACGCGGGCACACCGCCGTGGATCGCGCTGGGCCTGGCCTGTTCGTTCGGCCTGTATGGCCTGCTGCGCAAGCTGGTCTCGGTCGATCCGGTCGCCGGCCTGGGCGTGGAGAGCATGTACCTGTTCCTGCCGGCGCTGGCCTTCGCGATCTGGGCGGAAAACGGCCATGGCGGCGCGTTCTTCCATGGCTGGGGCTGGCGCAATGACCTGCTGCTGATCTTCGGTGGCGCGGTCACTGCGGTACCGCTGATCGGTTTCGCCTACGGCGTGAAGCGCATCCCGCTGTCGCTGGTCGGCATCCTGCAGTACATCGCGCCGAGCCTGCAGCTGCTGCTGGGCGTGTTCTTCTTCCACGAAGCGTTCGATACCGCCAAGGCGATCGGCTTCGCCGCGATCTGGGCCGGCCTGATCCTGTTCGTCGGTGACAACATCCGCACGATGCGCAAGCGGTAACTGCGAAGGGATCCGACCCCGCTTCCCGAAAAAAGAACGGCGCCCCGAAGGGCGCCGTTCTGCTTCCATCCACCGCCAGGAGAGAGAGATGGCGGTGGCGGGAACGCGGTTGCAGGCTTAGAAGCGCTGCTGGTACTTCATGTACATGAAACGACCGATGTCGAAGCCACCGTAGTAGGTGAAGCTGCTGTTCGGCTGGCTGTACATGATCGGACCCTGGTGGTCGAAGACGTTGTTCACGCCCAGCGACACGGTGCCGTCCCACGGCAGGCTGTAGCGCACCTGCAGGTCGTGGAAGGTGTTGGAGCCCACCTTGCGGCTCGGCTGCGCATCGGTGTACGGCGAGACGAAGCCGGCCATGTTGCAGTCCGGGCCACCGCCCAGGTCATACGAGCAGGCTTCCTTCATGCCCGAGTAGTAGCGGGCGGTCCAGCCGATGCCCAGGTCGCCGTACTGCCAATCCAGGTTGAAGGTCGAACGCACGCGGAAGTTGCCCTGCCAGCCGGTCTTCTGCTCCACCGGCGTGGTGGCGGCGTTGTCGTTGCGCTGCTCCAGGTAGTCGGTGTAGGTGGTGTTCCAGGTGGCGGCAAAGCGGCCGAACGAGGTTTCCGGCAGGCGGTAACGCAGGCTGAAGTCGTAGCCGGCGGTTTCGCGGTAGCCCGCATTGACCAGCGAGCGGTCCAGCGACGTCACCTGGCCCAGCGTCTTGGCGCTGGTGGAACGGGTGAAGCGGCCGCACGCCGAATCCACGCCCTGCACGTAGCACTGGTTGAGGATGTCGGTGGCCGACTCACCCACGATCGCGTTGTCGATGCGGATCTTCCACCAGTCCAGGCTGACGTCCAGGCCCGGCACGAACTCGGGGCTGTACACCAGGCCCACGGTCCAGGTCTTGGCGGTTTCCGGCTTAAGGTTCGCATTGGAACCGGAGTCGAAATCGGCGATGCCCTGCTGGCCCGGACGGTTGGCGACGTTGCCCTCCGACGCGGTCTGCTGGCGGAAGTTCGCCGGCACCTTCAGCGCCTGGCAGCGTGCGGCCACGGTCGAGCTGCTGGCAGCGATGCCGAACGAGGTATCGCACGGATCGGTGAACGAATCACGGCTCTTCACCGCACCGCCGTACAGGTCGTCCACGGTCGGCGCACGGAAGCCGGTGCCATAGGTCGCGCGCACCAGCAGGCTGTCGATCGGCTTCCACTTCAGGCCGAACTTGCTGTTGGTGGTCGAACCGAAGGTGTTGTAGTCGGTGTAGCGGCCGGCCAGGTCCAGCGACAGTTCACGCGCGAACGGCATGTCGGCCAGCAGCGGTACCTGCAGCTCCAGGTAGACCTCGTTGAGCGAGTAGTCGCCACGGGTCGGCTGGCCGGTGGTGCCGGCAATCTGGCCCTTCTGCACCATCAGGTCCGGGGTGTAGCTGGCTTCTTCGCTGCGGTGCTCGAAGCCCATCGCGGCCATCACGTCGCCGGCCGGCAGGGTGAACACCGAACCGGAGATGTTGGCGCTGGCGACCTTGGTGGTGCTCTTCATCTTGTCGACGAAGCGGGTGAACAGGTAGTCCTGCACGTCCTGGTTGCCCAGCGAGCCCGGGCCTGCATAACCCATCGGCGCGGCCGGGTTCCACGGCACGCAGCCGGCGATCACCGCGCCCGGGGTGCCGCAGCGTGCCACGGTGCCATCCATGAAGGACGGGCCGACCGCCAGGTCGACGTGCGGCTGGTACATGCTGCCGGTACCGATGCGCTCGCCTTCATTGCGGTTGTACATGTAGCTGACGTTCCAGTCCCAGTAACGCGAACCGGTTTCGAAGCTGCCTTCCAGGCCGATGCTGGCGCGCTTGGTGTCCAGGTTGTTCTCGGTCGCACGCGGCATTTCTTCGGTGCGGTGCGAGAACAGCACGTCCTGGCCCCAGTGGTTGAACGCGCTGTCCTTGGACAGGGCGGCACGGGAGCCGTTGCGGGCCTGTGCGGTGGACACCGAGTAGGGGTAGCCGGCCAGGTGCTTGGTCGACTCGCGCTTGCTGTACAGCGCGTCGGCCACGATGCGCAGGTCATCGGTGATCGAGAAGCCACCGTTGGCGAACACCGAGGTGCGCTCCAGGCCGCTCAGCAGGCTCATGTTGGTCTTGGTGTTGGCACCATCGGCCGGATTGGGCGTGTGGAAATTGCCCTTCTGGCTCGGGTCGCCGCCCGGGCCCACGGTCAGCGACTTGCCGTCGACGGTGACGCTGCCCCACTGCGTGGTCTGGTTCAGTGCCTGGATATCGTCGGGATGGCGCGGGCCACCCGGGTAACGGCTGAACTCGCGCTCGCTGCCGAGGATCTCGTCTTCCTTGGTGCGCTCTGCGCCGACGCTGAACCAGCCGCGGTCGAAGGTCTTGCCGAAGGTGGCGCTGTAGGAGCGCTTCTGGCCGTCGCCTTGACCGTACTGGCCGACGTAGACGCTGGCTTCGCCACCGTCGAAGTTCTTGCGGGTGATGATGTTGACCACACCGGCGATGGCGTCCGAGCCATACAGCGCCGAAGCGCCGTCGGTCAGCACTTCAACGCGCTCGACGATGGCGGACGGAATCGAAGCCAGGTCGGAGTAGCCACCGGCGCTGACGCCCATGCGACGGCCGTCGATCAGCACCAGGCTGCGTTCCGGGCCGAGGTTGCGCAGGCTGACGTACGTGCCGCCGAAGTCGCGCGAAGAACTCAGCGACGACGAGCGGCTCAGGCTCGGTGCACCGGCGGCGGTGACGTCCTGCAGGATGTCGGCGACGTTGATGTAACCCTTCTTCTCGATCTCGGCACGGCTGAGCGCGACGACCGGCTGTGCGGTCTCGACACTGGCCTGGCGGATGCGCGAGCCGGTGATTTCGATGCGGTCGAGGTTGGTCGGGGTATCGCCGGCGCTCTGTGCGAAGGCGGGGGTGGTGCAGCTGGCGGCCAGCGCGATGACGATCGCGTTGCGCAGCGGATTGGTTTTCAGGGACATCCGTGACATCTCGTGTTTCAGGAAGAACAAGCGCCCGTTCTATGGACGCGTGGGGTGCTGCAAACCAACGTGGGGGGGCGATTCTAGAATGTTTCCATTCGTAACTGTTTGCCTCTGCGCCGCGGATGTGCGCGAAAATGAATCGCAACCAACAATCCACAGATGGGATGTGCGCAACGTCACGCGCGTTGCGTTTGCGATGGGCAGAGGCATCGGTAGCGGCTGCGTTGCCGCGATCTGTAGTGGCGTGTGTGCGCACGCCTTCATCCACGCATGGCGTGGATCTACTGCATCCAGATTGGGGTCAGATCCCTTCGCGCAGCGAAGGGATCTGACCCCGCCAACGAAAAAGGGACGAAGCCTTCGCTCCGTCCCCCTGCAGAACGTCCATTCAATCCGTGCGTGATGCTCAGGTTTCGCGCAACGCCGTGGTGATCGGCAAACGTGCCGCGCGCAACGCCGGGAACAGGCCGCCGACCAGGCCGATGCCCAGTGCCCATTTCAGGCCGGTCCACAGCAGTTCCGGCGAAACATGGAACTTGAACACCACCGCGCTGAAGTTGCTGCCGATGGTGGACACGCTGTAGCCGTTGAAAAGCAGCCACGCCACCGCGCACCCCAGCAGGCCGCCGAGCAGCGCCAGCAGCATCGTCTCCAGCATCACTGCGGTGACCACCGGCAGGCCTCGGAAGCCGATCGCGCGCATGGTGGCGATCTCGCGCGCACGCGTGGCCACTGCCGCATACATGGTGTTGAGCGCGCCGAACACCGCACCCACCGCCATGATCGTGCCGATCACCTTGCCGAGGATGTCGATCAGCTTGGTCAGCCCGCCGCCCTGCTTGCTGTAGTAGACACGGGTGGTTTCCACGTCCAGCTTCAGGCGCGGGTCGGCGGCGACGGCGGCCTTGAACTGCTCGAAGCCGGCCTTGCCATCGGTGCGCACGCTGATCGATTGCCAGGCGCTGCGCTGGTAGGTGGTGGCCAGCGTATCGGCGTCGGTCCACAGTTCCGAATCATGTGCATCGCCGGTGGCGAACACGCCGACCACGGTCCAGGTCTGGTTGCCCAGGGTCAGCGTCCTGCCCACGTCCATGTCGCGGAACTGGCCCCTGGCGCCCTGGCCGACCACGATCTCGCGCAGGCCGGTGGCGAACTTGCGGCCCTCGATGATCTTGACCTTGTCATGCACGGCCCACGCCTGCGGGCCGACGCCGCGGAACTGCGCGTTGACGTCGGTGCCGTCGGACTTGGAAACCAGGTTGACCACCTGTGACAGCTCCGGCGAAAGCAGCGGCCGGCCTTCGCCATCGCGGCTGATGCCGGGCAGAGTGGACAGCGTGGGAACCTGTTCGCGGGTGATCACCGAGTTGGTCTCGGCCTGCGAGCCACCGCGCAGCACGATGGCGGTGGTGTCATCGCCGGTATTGTTGAGCGTGGCCTGGAAACCTTCGCCCATCGCCAGCATCGCCACCAGCACGCCGACCACGCCGGCGATGCCGACCACGATCACCGAGGACGCGCCCCAGCGCTGCGGCAGGCTGGCCACGCCGATGCGGGTGGCCGCCAGTGCCAGCCGTCCGCCACGGGTCAGCAGCAGCCACAGCGCCACCAGCACGGCCACGGCCAGCACGCCGATCCACGGCAGGCCGATCCACAGCACCAGGCCGATCGCCAGCAGCAGCACAGTCACCGCGTTACCCAGCCACTTCTTGAGTTTGCTCTTGAACATGTCAGTGTCCTCCTCAGCGGCCGGCCAGTGCGTCGACGATCTTCAGGCGCTTGGCACGCAGCGCCGGCAACAGGCCGACGATGATGCCGATCACCACGATCAGGCCCAGCCCCATCAGCCAGGTCGGCGTCGGCACGTGCGGTGGCAGCATGCCCATGCTCTTCGGGCCGATCGCCGGCAGGATCAGCGCGGCCAGGCCCATGCCGATCAGGCCGCCGAGGCCGATCAGCAGCACCGACTCCACCATCACCAGGGTCAGCACGGTGCTGTCCTTGAAGCCCAGCGTCTTCAGCGTAGCCAGTTCCGGCACGCGCTCGCGCACGGCCTGGGCCATGGTGTTGCCGGTCAACAGCAGCAGGGTGAAGAACACCGCGCCCATGATCGAAGTGACGATCATGCCGATGTCCGCGAACTGCTTGACGAAGGCCTGCTGGAACGCCGATTCGGTCTGGGTCTTGGTCTCGTGGTCGGAGTTGGCCGAGATTGCATCGATGGCCTGCGCCACCCGCGAGGAATGATCCGGATTGTCCAGCGTCACCGTGTACCAGCTCACCTGGTTCTTGATGTAGTCGTTGGATTCATCGAAGTACTTCCAGTTCATCATCAACTGGCGTTCTTCATTGGCGGCCAGCGCACGGTCCTTGGAGCGGTAGATGCCCTTCAGTTCCAGCGGCCAGTCGTTGCTGCCGCCACGCGGGAAGATCGTGGCCTGCAACGGGATGGTGTCGCCGATCTTCCAGCCGAACTGCTTGGCCAGCGATTCGCCGACGATGGCGCCGGTGCGGGTCTGCTTCCAGTCCTCCAGCTGTGCCGGCTCGATCTGCAGTTCGCGGTAGACATCGAAGTAGTTGGGCGACACCGAGAAGTTGGGGAAGAAGTTCTTCGGGTCCTGGTAGATGCCGCCGAACCACATGCCATAGGCCACGTCGCGCACTCCGGCGACCTGGCGGATCTGGGTTTCCAGGCGGATCGGCAGCGACTGGGTGATCGACAGCCGCGAGGCCACCACCAGGCGGTTGGCGCCTTCCACGCTGCCACCGGACGAGAACGCCACGCGCACCGAGTCGAGCATGCCGAACAGCAGGAACGCGGCCACCACCGACAGCAGGGTCAGCAGCGTGCGGGTGCGGCTGCGGAACAGCTGCGCCCACACCAACGAGAAGTATTTCATCGCCGTGGCCTCCGTCAGTGGGCCAGCGGCGCGTCGGCCAGCTCGCCCTTGTCCAGGTGCACCGTGTGCGTGGCGTACTCGGCGGCCTTCGGGTCATGGGTGACCATGATGATGGTCTTGCCGTGTTCGCGGTTGAGCTGCTGCAACAGGCCCAGGATCTCCTCGGCGGACTGGCGGTCGAGGTCGCCGGTGGGTTCGTCGCAGATCAGGAAGGTTGGGTCGGAGACGATCGCGCGGGCGATCGCCACGCGCTGCTGCTGGCCGCCGGACAGTTCATTGGGACGATGGCTGCGGCGGTCGGCCAGGCCGACCAGGGTCAGCGCGATTTCGGCATTGCGCTTGCGCTGGGAGGCACTCAGGTGGGTCAGCAGCAGCGGCAGCTCCACGTTCTTCTGCGCGGTCAGCATTGGCATCAGGTTGTAGAACTGGAACACGAAGCCGACGTGATGGCTGCGCCAGGTCGACAGCTGGCCGCCGCTCATCTGGTCGATGCGCTCGCCTTCGATGCTGATTTCGCCGCCACTGGGGTTGTCCAGGCCGCCGATCAGGTTGAGCAGGGTGGTCTTGCCCGAGCCCGACGGGCCCATCAGCGCCACGAAGTCGCCGCTGGCGATGTCCAGGTCGATGCCGTGCAGCACCTGCACTTTCTCTGGGCCACGCTGGTAGGTCTTGGTGATGTTGCGCAGTGAAACCAGGGTCGACATGGGTGGTTCTCCACGGAAGGCGGGAAACGGGAAATCACGCCGGCGATGGCCGGGGGCGTGCGTCGAGCAGTGCTGCCGGCGGCGCCCGCGGGCGCCAGGCCGTTACTGCGCTTGTTTCTGTTGCACCTTGGCGCCATCGCGCAGGGTGTCCGGCGGGTTCACCACCACCGATTCACCTGCGCTCACGCCCTTGAGGATCTGGCGGTCCTTGCCCATCGCCTGGCCGGCATCGACCGTGCGCTGCTGCACGCGGCTCTCGTCGCCCAGCACGAAGGCCACCGAGGCGCCGTCGCGCTGGACCACGGCACCGCCCGGCACGCGCACGCCCTGCGGCTTGGCGGCGGCCTGCGGCTGGGCCTGTTCCAGGAAGCTGACCCGCACGCCCATCTCCGGCACGATGCGCGGGTCCTTCACCTTCAGCGCCACGCGCACCTTCACCGTGGCCTTGCCGCGGTCGGCGGTGGGGATGATGGCGATCACCTCGCCCGGGATCTTCCATTCCGGGTAGGCATTGAGCGTGGCTTCCACCGGCATCTTCGGCTGCACGCGGCCGATGAAGGCCTCGCCAACCTCGACTTCGATTTCCAGCGAGTCCATGTCGACGATGGTGCCGATGCCGGTACGGGTGAAGCCACCACCGGCCGACAGCGGCGAGACGATTTCGCCCGGCTGCGCAGCCTTGGCGGTGACCACGCCGGAGAATGGCGCGCGCACCACGTTGTTGTCCACGCCCAGGTCGGCGATGGCCAGCTGGTCGTGGGCGACCTTGACGTTGCGCTGTGCGGTGTCCAGCTGTGCGCGCAGGCTGTCGCGCTGGGCCACGGCCTGGTCGTACTGCGAGCGCGACACCAGCTGCTGGCCGACCAGCGCCTGCAGGCGGCTGGCCTCGGCGGCGGCCTGCTTCTGCTGCGCCTCCAGCCCGGCCACCTGGCTGCGTGCGGCCTGCAGCTGCGAGGCATACAGGCTGCGCTGCGCATCGGCATCGATCGGGTCCAGGGTGGCCATCACCTGGCCGGCTTCGACCCGCATGCCTTCCTCGATCATCACCTCGCGCACCTTGCCGGTGATCTTGGCCGACACCGTAGCCATGCGCCGGGCGACCACGTAGCCGCTGGCATCAAGCACCGAACTGCTGGCGCTGCCCTGCTGGATGGCCACCGCGGGTGCGGTTTCCACCTCCACGGCCGGGGTGCGGCCGAACAGCGCGAAGGCGCCGGCGGCCAGCAGCACGGCAATCACGACAATCGTGATCCACAGCCAGCGGCGGCCACCGCCATTGCCACCGGAGGCGGGCGGCGGCGACTTGCGGTCGATACGGAGTTCCTTCAACAGCTCGGCAGAAGCGTTCATTCGTTCCATCACAGACGTTCGGGCGGGTGTGGCCGGAAGAGCGGACGGCGGCGGTTCCGGCGGTGGAGCGTGCGGCACAGCATGAAGGCAGGCACAGCGATGACGGCAGTGACAGCTGTCATCCGATGACACTGACGGCGGCAACTGCGAAACGTGACCACGGCGGCACAGGATGGCAACGTCCCCGCTACCGGTACCGCCCATGGATCCGATCGCCCCGTCGCTGGCCCGCCTGCAGCAGGTGCAGGTGCGCTATCGCGACCATACCGCCCTGCATGGCATCGACCTGCAGGTCCGCGCTGGCCAGGTGCTGGCATTGCTGGGCCGCAACGGTGCCGGCAAGAGTACCGCGATCAGCGTGCTGTTGGGCCTGCGCCGCGCCGACGCCGGGCAGGTCGAGCTGCTCGGTGGCGACCCGCAGCAGCGCGCCAGCCGCCTCGGCCTGGGCGTGATGCTGCAGAGCACGAACCTGCCGCCGATGCTGCAGGTGGATGAGCTGGTGGCCCAGGCCAGTGCCTGCTACCCCGACCCGATGCCGTTGCAGGAGGTACTGCAGCGTGCCGGGCTGCAGGCACTGGCGCGCCGCCGCTACGGCCAGCTGTCCGGCGGCCAGCAGCGTGCCGTGCAGTTCGCCATCGCTCTGTGTGGCCGGCCGCGCGTGCTGTTCCTGGACGAGCCCACCACCGGGCTGGACATCCAGGCGCGGCAGACCATGTGGCAGGCCATCCGGCAGCTGGTGGCCGAAGGCTGCGGTGTACTGCTGACCACCCACTACCTGGAGGAAGCCGAAGCGCTGGCGCAGCAGGTGGTGGTGCTGGAACAGGGCCGGGTGCTGGCCGATGCGCCGCTGGCCGAACTGCGCCTCGCCGACCGGCCGCGCCGCATCCGCTGCCGCAGCGTGCTGCTGGCCGACGACGTGCAGCACTGGCCGGGGGTTCAGCAGGTGCAGCGCGACGGTGAGCACCTGCAGCTGCTGGCGAGCCCGGCCGAGCCGGTGGTGGCCCGTCTGCTGGCCGCCGATGCGCAGCTGCGCGAACTGGAAGTACAGGGCGCGGCGCTGGCCGATGCCTTCCTCGACCTGACCCGGGAGGCCGCATGAATACCCTGAATCCGACCGTCGCCGCTGCGCGTCCGGTATCGACCTGGCGGCGCGCGCTGCGCCCGTACCGTGCCGAACTGCAGGCCGAGCTGCGCCGCGCCTGGCGTACACCCGCCTTCGCCGTACCCTCGCTGCTGTTCCCGGTGCTGTTCTACCTGTTGTTCGGCGTGCTGTTGGGCCGCGGCCATGCACCGCTGTACCTGCTGGCCACCTACTGCGTGTTCGGTGCGATGGCGCCGGCCCTGTTCGGTTTCGGCGTGCAGCTGGCGCTGGACCGTGAAGGCGGCCTGCTGACCCTCAAGCGCGCGCTGCCGATGCCAGCGGCGGCACCGTTGCTGGCGCGACTTGCGATGGCCGTGATGTTCGCGCTGCTGGTTGCTGCTCTGTTGATCGGCGTGGCGCGCGCCCTGGGTGGCGTGCAGCTTCAGGCAGTGCAGATGCTGCAGCTGCTGGCGGTGGCGGGCCTGGCTGCGCTGCCGCTGGGGGCGATCGGCCTGCTGATCGGCAGCCATGTCAGTGCCAGCGCAGCGCCGGCGATGGTCAATCTGGTCTACCTGCCGCTGGCGTTGCTGTCGGGGCTGTGGCTGCCGCTGTCGGCGTTGCCCAAGGTGTTTTCGATGATGGCGCCGCTGTGGCCGACCTGGCACCTGGCGCAGCTGGCGCTGCCGGTGGTCGGACTGCCGTCGGTGGGCAGCGTCGTCGGCCACCTGCTGGTGCTGCTGGCGGTCACCCTCGCGGCGTTGCTGCTGGCCCGCCGCCGCCTGCGCCGGATCGGCTGAACTGGCATGATCGGCAGCGATCGTCCCCGCTTGGATCACCCCGTGTCGTCGAGCTGGCTTGCTCCCCTGCTGCGCCCCGCACCGGACTCGGCAGTGGCCGACAACCTGCGCCGCGGCAAACCGGCCTGGGCCGATGCCATCCACCTGCTGTGGACGGTGTGGGTGTTCATGACGCCGCTGTTCGCCGGCGGCTACACGCTGCGCTGGCTGGGCTTCACCCTGGCCAGCTATCCGCTGTTCCTGCTGCTGTACGCGCGCCTGCTGTTGTCTCCCCGCCACCATGCGCCACGTTACGCATTGGCGATGACCGCACTGGCGATCGTGCTGGTGCCCTGGTACCCGTCGGGCATCAGCTACTTCATCTTCGGCTGCGTGATGCTGCGGGTCTGCGGGCGTGGCAGCTGGTGGCGCTATCTGGTGCAGCTGGCCGTGCTCAATGCGGCCTTCTACCTGGTGGCCCATCTGGCGCACTATCCATGGCAGAGCCTGGTCTGGGTGCCGGCGGTGTCGTTCATCATCGGCATGGTGGTGAACGTGGAGGCCGTGAACAAGGAGAAGGATGCCGCGCTGCAGCTGTCGCAGGAGGAGGTGCGGCGGCTGGCGACCACCGCCGAGCGTGAGCGCATCGGCCGTGACCTGCACGATCTGTTGGGCCACACCCTGTCGCTGATCACCTTGAAGCTGGAACTGGCGCGCAAGCTGCACGACCGCGGCGATGCCCGTGCGCGGCAGGAGATCGGCGAAGCCGAGGACATCGCCCGCGAAGCGCTGGCCCAGGTGCGCAGCGCGGTTACCGGCATCCGCGCCAGTGACCTGGCTGGCGAACTGGCTTCGGCGCGCCTGCTGCTGGAGTGCCAGCAGGTGCACCTGCAGTACGCGCCTCCACCGCCGATGCCGGTGGACGTCGAGCGCGGCCTGGCGCTGGTGCTGCGCGAGGCCGCAACCAATATCGTGCGCCATGCGCAGGCGACGCAGGCGCGGGTGGAATTCATGCTGGAAGGACGAATGCTGGCGATGCAGATCCGCGACGATGGTCGTGGCGGCGTAGAGGCAGAGGGCAATGGCCTGTGTGGCATGCGCGAACGCGTGGCGGCACTGGGCGGGCAGTTGGCGGTGCAATCGGTACGGGGCGACGGCACCGTGCTGACCGTGCGTGTGCCATTGGCCGCGGCGACCACGCCGCTGCCACCGGCTGCACCGCCGTCGCTGGCGCAGGACGGTGCCGCATGATCCGCATCCTGCTGGCCGAAGACCAGGCCATGGTGCGCGGCGCGCTGTCGGCCTTGCTGGGGCTGGAACCGGATATCGAGGTGCTTGGCAGCGCCGCCGACGGCGAGGCGGCCTGGCGCATGCTGCAGCAGCTGCAGCCGGACATTCTGGTCACCGACATCGAGATGCCGGGCCTGTCGGGGCTGGAGCTGGCCCAGCGCATCGCGCGTCATGAACTGCCGATCAAGGTAGTGATCGTGACCACCTTCGCGCGTGCCGGTTTCCTGCGCCGCGCGCTGGAAGCAGGCGTGCTGGGCTACCTGTTGAAGGATGCACCGGCGGAGAACCTGGCCGATGCACTGCGCAAGGTGAAGCAGGGCATCCGCGCGATCGACCCGCAGTTGGCACTGGACGCCTGGTCGCAGGCCGATCCACTGACCGATCGCGAACGCCGCGTCCTGCGGCTGGCAGGCGAGGGCCGTACCGCCAGCGAGATTGCCGAGCAACTGGGGCTGTCGCACGGCACGGTACGCAACTACCTGTCCGAGTGCATCGGCAAGCTGGGCGTGGCCAATCGCATTGAGGCGTACCGGCTGGCGCGGCAGAAGGGGTGGTTGTAGGGGCGTGCGCCGTGCCCTCTGTAGAGCCGAGCGCTGCCCGGCGGATCATTTCCGCGCCTGCGGAGAGGTGTCACTTTCTTTGCGCGTGCACCACGCTGCAGGAGCAGCGTGGAACGGCATAGCCGGCCCGTAGGGTGGCGCACATGGATGTGCGCCATCAAGAAAGTAACCAAAGAAACACGCCGCCGAACGCGAGCCGGTGCTGCGCATCGGTGCCCTGCGCTCCTCGGTCCGTCGAGGGACGGCGCGGGAACTCGCTGCGCTCAGACACCCGCACCTCTTCGCCCTCGCCGGACCTGCGGTGCTCGGCTCGCTCAAGGCGGACTGGAAGGTCAAGATCAACAGCATCCACGCATGGCGTGGATCTACTGGGCGCAGCTGTCGCTCTTGATGTTGGGTCCGCCTTGAGCGAGCCGAGCATCGCAGGGGAATCAGGGGCGAAGAGGCGCCGGTGTTTGAGCGTAGCGAGTTCGGCGCCGTCCCCTGATTCACCGAGAAGCACAGGGTACCGGTGCGCAGCACCGGCTCGCGCTCTGGCGGCGCGTTTCTTTTGGTTACTTTTCTTTTCGCGCGAAAAGAAAAGTGACACCCCCCCGCGGTCGCGGAAATGACCCGCCGGGAACACCCGGCGAACCCCATCAATCCTTACCGCGCGCCATCGCCTGGAACACGCCATCCCGCCGCACCCACAAATGGAACAACGCCGCCCCCACATGCATCAGCACCGTGGCGAACAACACATACGCCAGCAGGCTGTGCGCATTGCGCAACGCGGCATACAACGCCGGGGTGTGCGGCACGATCGGCGGCAGGTGCAGGCCGCCCCACAGCACGATCGGGTAGCCGCCGGCCGACAGCATCGCCCAGCCGATCAACGGCATCGCCAGCATCAGCGCATACAGCATCCAGTGCGAGGCCTTGGCCGCCATCACCTGCCACACCGGCAGGTCAGCCGGCAGCGGCGGCGGGCGGTGGCGCAGGCGGTTGTACAGGCGCAGCAGCACCAGCAGCAGGATCGCGATGCCCAGTGGTCGGTGCAGGTCGATCAGCAGTGGCCGCAGGTGCAGCGAGGCGACCATGGTCACGCCGATGAACAGCATGGCGATGATCATCAGCGCCATGGTCCAGTGCAGCACCCGCGCCAGCAGGTTGAAGTGGCCGTTGTGGGTGTTCATCGCGCAGCCTCCTTCGGTTGCTCGACGTTGCCGCTGGCGCGCTCGCGTTCGCGGCGGTTGAATGACTGCGAATACACGGCCGAACGCGCAGCCAGGATCGGATCGTCACTGCCGCGCACGCCACTGGGCAGGATCAGCGGATCGAAGTTGATCTGGCCGCAGGCGCCTTGCTCCTGCGACTGCATGCGGTCCAGGCTGAGCACGCCGGCCACCACCTCATCGCGCGACGCGGGCCACGGCACCGATGGATCATCGATGGCATCGCCGGGCGCGGCGCTGGTCACGACAAGGTTCCAGCGCACCGGGCCGCTGGCCAGGCGCTGTTGCAGTTCCTGGCTGAGGAAATCGACGCTGGCCTGCTTGCGCGTTTCCGCATCCATCTCCACCACCGGCGCCAGCGGCTGCCAGCGCCAGCGCACCGCGCGCTTCTGGCCCTGTGCATTGGTGAACCAGAAGCTGTTGACGCTGTTGAAGGTGGTGTCGGCCCAGCTGCTGGTCCATGGCGCCGTCTTGGCCCACTGCTGGAAGGCTTGTGCACTGGGGTATTTCGCCAGCACTGCCGCCATCTTCTGCAGATCCGGCTTGCCGGTGGCCGGGTCGGGAATGGAGGCGCGCGTCTGCTCGTAGAACGCCTCGGCCGTGGGCACCGCGAAGAACGGGAAGCTGTTCATCGCCATGCGCCATTCCTGGCCATCATCGCTGACCATCTGCACCGCGAGGCTGCGGACGCGTGCGGTGTTGTCGGCGCCATAGGGATCGCCACCGCCGATCGACAACCGGCCCATCACCGGCACGCGGCGCTGCGAGAACGCCCGTGCACTGGACAGGGTGGGGGCCTGCGCACTGGGTTCGAACCAACCGCTTACGCAGATGCCCTTGCTGTGCGCACGGCGGAACCCGGGGTGCGCCGGGCCGGTGGCTTCGATGGTGTCGGTAAAGCGCTGCGCGGTCAGGCGGTCGCCAATCCAGCCGGCCAGCCAGGCGAAGGCCAGCGCGAACGCACCCAGAATGAGTGCGATCAGTGCGATCCAGAGCAGGGGTGAATGCTTGCGTGGTGCGCCCGGCGTCTGGCCAGCGCGGGTGTAGCGGAAGAGCGACATGGTCGGAGTCCTGCCTTCACGAAGCGTGTGGGTGGTCGACCCACACATCCTCGCAGAACCCTTCCAGGCCCGGTATTCAATTTTTCGTCAAGATTGCCGGGGACGGCGTGCCGACCAAGGTCGGCACCCACCCGATCAGTTGTAACGCGCCTTCAGCATCGCCCATGCCGAGCGCAGCGCCAGTGCTTCGCCACCGGCCGGTCGGCCCGGGCGTTCGCCGTCGTTCCAGGCATACACGTCCAGGTGCGCCCAGCGCTGGCCGTCTTCCAGGAAGCGCTCCAGGTACAGCGCGGCGGTCACCGAGCCGGCCATGCGCGAACCGGCGTTGGCCAGGTCGGCGATGCCGCTGCTGAGGTAACGCAGGTAGGGGCGCCACAGCGGCATGCGCCAGACCGGGTCGCGGGTTGCATCACCGGCCTGCAGCCATTGCTGGGCCACCGTGTCGTCGTTGCTGAAGAGTGCCGGCAGGTCCGGGCCCAGCGCGATGCGCGCGGCACCGGTCAGGGTGGCGAAGTCCAGCACCAGGTCCGGCTTCTGCTCGCCGGCGAAGGTCAGCGCGTCGCACAGGATCACGCGGCCCTCAGCATCGGTGTTGTCGATCTCCACGCTCAGGCCCTTGCGGGTAGCGATCACTTCGCCCGGGCGGAACGCATCTGGACCGATCGCGTTTTCCACCGCCGGCACCAGCAGGGTCAGGCGCACCGGCAGCCCGCGCGCCATCACCAGGCCAGCCAGGGCCAGCGCGTGTGCGGCGCCGCCCATGTCCTTCTTCATGTTGCGCATGCCGTCGGCGGGCTTGATGTCCAGGCCGCCGGTATCGAAGCACACGCCCTTGCCGACCAGCACCAGCGCCGGATCGGTGTCCTTGCCCCAGCGCAGCACGACCAGGCGTGGTGCACGGTGCGAAGCGCGACCCACGGCGTGGATGGCCGGGAAGTTCTGCTTCAGCAGCTCATCGCCGGTGATCGCCTCGACCTGCGCGCCATGTGCATCGGCCAGGGCGCGTGCGGCGTCTTCCAGCTGCTGCGGGCCCATGTCTTCGGTCGGGGTGTTGACCCAGTCGCGCACGCGCAGGCTGGCGGCGATCAGGTCGGCCACTTCGCCGGACGGTGCAGCCACCAGCTGCGCCGGTGCGCGGTTGCGCTTGCGGTAGCGGTCGAAGCGGTAGCTGCCCAGGCCCCAGCCCAGCTGCAGCAGCGCCAGTTCGGCGGCCGGCAGTTCATTGGCCAGCTGCCAGACGCTGCCTTCCGGCAGCGCGTGCGGCGCATGCGCATAGCTGTAGGCATCGCCACGATCACCCACGCCCATCACGGCGCCGGCCAGGCCATCGATGCCCGGCAGCAGCGCCACGCTGTGGGCGCCGGCGTTGAAGCCCTGCGATGCCAGCCATGCCTGGGTGGCAGCCGGCTGGCTGCCCTTCCACGCGGCGAACTGCTCGCGGTCGAGCACGTACAGCGGCAGCGCGGCGGCGGTGTCGGCGGTGAAACCAGTGATCTCGCTCATGCGTCAGATACTCCGGGGTGCGGCGGCGTCGAGGTTGGCGTCCAACCAGTCGGCCAGGCCGGTAAGGGTGTCGAACTGCAGGTCCGGCTGCAGCTGCGGATGGGTCCAGGTGGCTGCGTCGCGGTTGATCCAGCAGCCGCGCAGGCCGGCGGCGATCGCCCCGGCCACGTCCATGTCGGCATGGTCGCCGACGTGCAGTACCTGTGCCGGCGCCACACCCAGGCGGGTGCACGCGGCATGGAAGATGCTGGCTTCGGGCTTGGCCGCGCCGTGTTCGCGCGAACCCAGCTGGAAGGCGAAATGATGGGCCAGGCCGATCCGCTCCAGGTCGGCGTTGCCGTTGCTCAGCGCGGCCACCGGTACCCGTGCGGCTATGCGTGCCAGCGCGTCGATCGCATCGGGATAGCACTCCACCTGGTTACGCGCGGCGTAGAACACTTCATACGCCGGTTCCAGCAGATCGAGGCTGGCACCACTGTTATGCAGTGCTTCGTGCAGGGTCAGCCGGCGCAGCGCGCTCAGGTCGTGGTGGAGGTGCGGATGGGCGTGGTACAGCCGTTCGCGCAGTTCGCGCATTGCCTCCACCGGATACATCGCGGCGGTAGCGGGGCTGTGTTCACGCATCCACGCGTGCAGGACCTGTTCGATGCGGGCGCCGATCGGAGCGAACGGCCACAGCGTGTCGTCAAGGTCGAGGGTGATGGCTTGGACGGGGAAATTCACCCCGTCATTCTACCCCTGCCCGCGCGGGCTTTCATGCGGCGCGGCGGGGGGGGCAGCCGGGGTCGGGTCGGCGCAGGTTGTCTGCCAGTTATGCCCTTGCTCCTGTTCCTGTGGCCTGCGTTACCTGTCTTCAGGCCGGCTCATTCCAGCAGCCTTGCCCAGCCCTGCATGCCGTCCAGCCGCGCCAGCACCAGCTTGATGCATACCAGCAGCGGCACCGCCAGCAGCAGCCCGATCATGCCCCAGGCCCAGCCGAACACCATCAGTGCCAGGATCAGCACCAGTGGCGACAGTTTCATGCGCCGGCCCAGCACGATCGGGGTCACCATCTGCCCTTCCAGGGTGTGCAGGGCCAGGTAGGCGGCGGCCGGCAGCAGGGCCTGCAGCGGGTCGCGGAACTCGACGAAGCCCATCAGCAGCATCAGTGCCACGCCGATCAGCGGGCCGACGTACGGGGCGAAATTCAGCAATGCAGCCACCGTGCCCCACAGCAGGGCCTCCTGCAGGCCGATGCCGAACAGCATCAGCACGCCAGCGAACACCAACCCGACCAGCGTATTGATAACGCTGATGGTCAGCACATAGCGCGAGACCTCGCGCTCGATCGAACGCAGGATGTCACTGGTGAATCGCTGCTGCTGGCGGTTCGGGAACAGGGCGATGGCCGCGCGCTGCAGGCTCTGCCCATAGATCATGAAGAACAGCGTGAGCAGCACCACCGCCAGCACCGAGGCGGCCAGCCGTGGCGCGCGGGTCAGCATGCGGTAGGGGTCGTCCAGCTGGGTGCGGATCACCTGCACCTTGTGGTTGCTGTCGCCCCCGGCCACGCGGGCGAAGTTCTCCGCCGCCTGGTTGGCCTGCTGCACCGGCTTGGTCAGGTCCTGCACCTGGCGGGCGACCTTTCGCAGCTGCTGCGGGGCTTCCTGTGCCCAGTCCATGGCCGGGCCGATCAGCTGCACGGCCAGCGAACCGGTCACGCCCAGGCCGGCGCCGAGGATCAGCAGTGCGCCCAGCGCACGCGGAATCCACAGTTTCTGCAGCAGGCGCAGGATCGGATTGCCGACCAGCGCGAAGAACATCGCCAGCAGCACCGGCAGGATGATGTCCTGCGCCGCCCATAGCGTGTAGCCCACTGCCAGGGTCGCCAGCACCACCAGCGACATCGGCCCGCGCGGACGCGACGGCGGGGGCAGCGGTGCGTCGGGTTGTTCGGGATCGGCCGGTGACGGGGACAGGAGGGGCTCGCTCATCGACGCATCAACCGGAAAGGGGAGCGCATTATCCGCCGGCCGCGATCGGCGCGGCGGATTACATGCATCAACGTTCGGACAGCTCGGTGGCCGCTTCGGCCGGCCGCGGTTCGCGCAGTTCCGGTTCGGGCACGGGCCGGGCTGCCGGCGCAGGTCGCTCGGCGGTCGCCGACGTTGCCGCCTGTGCCTGTTCGCTGGCCTCGTCGGCTTCCTCGGCTGCGTCGTCGGCAGTGGCCGCGGCCTGCGCCGCCATCGCCGTGGCAAATGCCGCCTGCGCGCTGGCGAACAGGTTCGAGACCGAACCGACCATCTGCAGCCAGCGGGCACCGTTGACCTTGCCCGGCACTTCCAGCTTGCCGGCGACGAAGCCACCGGCCAGGCCGACCACCACGATGCGCAGCGGCGACCAACCCTGTCGCCAGACCTGGCTGAGCGTGGACCAGTGGTCCTGGGTCTCGCCCAGGCGCACGGTCACCACCTGTTCGCAGCGTTTCACCCGCCGCTGCAGCGCGTCGAACTTCATGGCTTGCCCTCGGGCAGCTGCACGCCGGCATCGGGGTCGTCTTCGCTGGGCTCGTCGAACAGGCCCAGGCGTGACAGCTGGCGCCGGGTCGCATGCATGCCGGTGTGGTGGAAGAAGTAGGACACCCGCCAGATCGCATAGCCGGTGACCGCCAGGCTCAGCAGGGAGGTGATCAGCAGGGCCTGCAGCCAACTCAGGCCCCAGCTCTGCAGCAGCGCGATGAGGGTGGCGGCCATCAGCAGCCAGGCCGAGGCACCGAACACGATCGCCACGCCGGCCCAGGCCAGCGCACGACCGAACGCACTGCGTGCCAGCGCGAAATCGGCCGAGGCCAGCCGGCGCAGCGAACGCACCGTGTGCTTGGCCGAATCGGCAGCGGCACGACCGGCCGCGCCGACCTGGCGGATGCTCTCATCCAGCGGCGGGGTGGCCGCCGGATCAGGCGCTTGCGTGTTGTCTTCGCTCACGCTGCGGCTTACTTGTCGCTGCTGCCGCGTGCCAGCTTGGCGATGATCCAGCCGGCTGCGAAGGCGACGCCGAACGAGGCCAGCGGACGTTCGCGGATCAGTTCAGCGGCGCTGTCGATCAGGTCCTTGCCCTTGTCCATCAGCGCATCGACCTGTTCCTTGGCGGCGGCACCGCCGAACTCGGCGGCGGCCAGGCCGGACAGTGCGCTGTCGGACAATTCAGCCTTGACGTTGGCCTTGCCGATGCGAAGCTCGTCGGTCGCTGCACCGGTTGCACCCTTGATCGCACCGCCGGCGGCCGTAGCGGCCTGCTTCAGGTGGGAACCGGCTTCACCCAGGTGTTCCTTCAGGTTCTCGGTATTGGTGGGGCTCATCGAATCACTCCTGTTGCGATGGGGGAACGGGAGTCGGCGGTGCCGACCTGGACTGACAGCAATAGCATTGCCGGGGTATAGGGGGTGTTACGGCAGGGCGATCAGCGCATCACGAGCTGGCCCTGCTGTTGGCCATTGTTGCGCAGCACGCGCAGCACCAGCGTCGGCGGGCGCTGCTGGAAGTTGGCACGCCAGCTGGCCAGGTCGGCGAATTCACCCACGGTGGCATCGGTGATGATGTCGCCCTGCTGCAGGCCGTTGCTGGCGGCGCGGCTGCCGCGCTTGACCTCGCTGACCAGCACGCCGCTGGCGCCTGACTGGCGCAGCGACTCGGGCAGGTCGACGAAGGTGGCCCCGCCCAGGCGCGGGTCCAGGCTGTCGCCGGTGACCGCGCGTGCCTGTTCCTTCAGCGTCGCCTTGATCTGCAGCGGCTTGCCTTCGCGGCGTACGTCCAGCGTCAGCGGGCTGCCGACCGCCGCCAGGCCTTCCACGTTGTGCAGGGCTTCGGCGCTGTCCACGCGCTGGCCATTGGCCGACACCACCACGTCGCCCGGCTTCAGGCCGGCTGCGGCGGCGGCCGAACCGGCCAGCACGCGGGTGATCAGCGCACCGCGGGTTTCGCCCAGGCCCAGGCCCTGCGCGATCTGCGCGGTCAGGTTCTGGCTTTCCACGCCCAGCGTGCCGCGTACCACCACGCCGTGCTTGACCAGCTGGTCGACCACGCTGCGCGCCAGGTTCGAAGGAATCGCCAGGCCCAGGCCGATGTTGCCGGCCATGCTGCCCTGCGGGTTGAAGCTGGCCGTGTTGATGCCGACCAGCTGGCCCTGCAGGTCGACCAGCGCGCCACCCGAGTTGCCCGGGTTGATCGATGCGTCGGTCTGGATGAAGTTCTGGTAGCCCAGCCCGCGGATGCCGCTGCGGCCCACCGCCGAGACGATGCCGGAGGTGACCGTCTGGCTGAAGCCGAACGGATTGCCGATGGCCACCACGAAGTCGCCTACCCGCAGCTGGTCGCTGTTGCCGAGCTTGATGTCGGTCAGGTTCTGCGCCGGAATGCGGATCAGCGCGATGTCGGTGTCGCGGTCGGAACCGAGGAACTCCGCCTTGACCGTACGCCCATCGGCCAGCGTCACCTGCACGTCATCGGCGTTGTCGATGACATGGTGGTTGGTCAGCACCAGGCCCTCCCTGGCGTCGATGATCACGCCCGAGCCCAGCGATTCGTTGATGCGTTCCTGCGGGATGTCCGGGAACAGGCGCCGGAAGAACGGGTCGTTGAAGAAGGGGTTGCGCACGCGCACCACCTGCTTGGTATTGACGCTGACCACGGCCGGCATCGCCTTCTCCAGCATGGGCGCCAGTGACGGTACCTGCTGCCCGGCCACTGCGGCCGGCAGTGCCGCCATGGTCGGCACCACCGCTGGAAGCGGCGCGGCATCGGCACGGTTGTCCAGGTGGGCGTTGATGCCGGTGGCAACGAAGCCACCGAAGGCGGCGGCGATTGCGAGCGTGAGCAGGGTAGGTAGCGGTCGCATGGGAGTCGGTTCGCTGGCGGGAATGGGGGCGGTTCGGCTCTACGGTAAAACAAGCTGAATGAGTGTGTCGCGATCTGGATAAATGCGCCATGAAAACCGCGCGCCGGGAACGTGGATCGCGACGACCAGCGTTGGGCCGGTGACGACAGCGTCGGCGGCGCCCGACCGTGTGCGGACGTCAGCCGCAGATCGTGCGGATACAGGACGATACTTGCGCAGTTCTGCGCATCCAGGTGCCGCGACGCGCCATATTGCATGCCTTCCGTGGCATCCGGGCGGGTGCACACGACCAACGCTTGTCACAACGCGGATCATGCGGCGCAGCACTGAAAAAAAGGGGTTTCCTGTAAACAGGGTGCGCCTGCAGGGATGGTCGACTACACCATCGCCGTCGCAGCAGATGCGATTGGTGGCGCATGCCCCGTTCCACGATCGTCAATGTCGGTATAGCATCGCCCCGTTTTGATACTTAAGGCCCCCAGGAGGGCAACATGAGCAACGGTAATGGTGTGTCGGTCGTGACCGACGCCGTCGAGAACGTCAAAGAAACCGCCACCAACGTTGGCGAGACCATCGCCCACGCTGCTGAAGACGCAGTGAAGTCGGTCAAGAAGACCGTCAAGCGCGCCACCAAGGCTGCCGGTACCCGCGTTGCCAAGGCCAAGAAGGCCGTGGCCAAGGTCGAGAAGACCGTTGCCAAGAAGGCCGAAAAGGCTGCCAAGTCGGTCGGCAAGACCGTTGCCAAGGCCAAGAAGAAGCTGGAAGCCGCCAAGAAGAACGCCAAGGCCGAAGCCGCTGCCCTGAAGAAGGAAGTGGCCAAGAAGAAGGCCGCTGCAGGCAAGGCCGTGACCAAGAAGGCCGCCGCTGCCAAGAAGACCACCAAGGCTGCCGGCAAGAAGGTTGCCACCGTGAAGAAGGCCGCTACCAAGAAGGCCGCCGTCGCGAAGAAGACCGTTGCCAAGAAGACCGCGGCCGCCAAGAAGGTCGTCGGCAAGAAGGTTGCCACCGCCAAGAAGGCTGTGGCCAAGAAGACCGTCGCCGCCAAGAAGGTCGCCGGCAAGAAGGCTGTGGCTGCGAAGAAGGTTGTCGGCAAGAAGGTTGCCGCCACCAAGAAGGTCGCCACCAAGAAGACCGCCGCTGCCAAGAAGGTTGTCGGCAAGAAGGCTGCCGTCGCCAAGAAGGCCGTTGCCAGGAAGACCACTGCTGCGAAGAAGGTTGTCGGCAAGAAGGTCGCCGCGACCCGCAAGACCGTGGCCAAGAAGGCTGCACCGCTGAAGAAGGTTGCCGCCAAGAAGGCGCCGGCCAGGAAGGCGGCCGCGAAGAAGGCACCGGCCAAGGCCGTGCGCAAGGTCGCCAAGCGCAAGTAATCGCGCCGTGACCGAAGGCCCTGCCACCCCCCGGGTGGTGGGGCCTTTCGCGTTTCTGGGACACGGTCTGGGGCAAGATGCGGGTTCTTTCCACCGGAGCCTCCAGGCATGCGTGGTATCGACTTCAGTTCCTGGCAGGGCGTGCTGTCCACCTTGGCCGGCCTGGTCCTGATCACCCTGCTGGGCGTGGGCATCCGCCTGCTGGTGATGCAGACCCTGCAGCAGCGCCGCGAGCGCGAGAACCGGCAGATCAACGAACGGCTGCGCACGCTGATGGCGGCCTACAAGACTCTGGGCGGTTCGTTCACCGGCGAACTGGGCGTGGATCCCAGCCATCGTCGCGACCTGCGCCAGCGCGAAGAAATCGAAGGTATCGCCGAACCGCGCTCGGATCGCACGCGCCGCATCCGCGATGCCGTTGAGGCCGCGCTGTCGGACATCCTGCTGCTGGGCACCGACGAACAGGTGCGCCTGGCCGCGCGCGCTGCCAACGAACTGGCGCAGGGGCGTCCGGTACATACCCACGAACTGGTGGTCTCGTTGCGCGACTTCGTGCGCGGAGCGCTGGACCTGGCGCCGATTCCGCAGGACCTGCAGATTCCACCACAGGGCCCGACCCGGCCCGCTGCCGGCGGTGGCGGCAAGGGCCGCACCGACGGCGATGCCAAGGGAGGGCGTGGTGGTGGAGGCGGTGGTGGCGGAGGCGGTGGTGGCGGAGGCGGTGGTGGCGGTGGAATGGGCGGCATGGGCCTCGGTGCCGGCGCCGCACTGGGCGCCGGCCATGCTGCTGCCAGCGATGAAACGGACGCGCGCTGAGCGCGTCCGCCGGGTTCAGCGCGTCAGCTCGTAGATCGGCGCGAAGCCGCCGTAGATCATCCGCGCGCCGTCGAACGGCATCGGATTCTTCGTCGGATCAAACCGCGGGTCTTCCATCATCTTCGCCATGCCAGCGTCGCGGGTCGGTTTGTCCGGCCATTCGATCCAGGAGAACACCACCGTCTCATCCGGCGTGGCTTTCACCGCGCCGAAGAAGTCGGTGGTCTTGCCGTGGGGTACGTCATCGCCCCAGCACTCGACCACGCGCAGCGCGCCGTACTCGATGAAAACGGGATCCCCTGTGCGTGCATGGGCGAGGAACTTCTCCTTGTTGGCGGTGGGCACCGCCAGGACGAAACCATCGATGTAGCTCATTGCCTGCCTCCGGTTGGACCGTGCCGCATGCACGGCCTTCAAGTACCCGACGAACCGGGGCGCCGTGGATCGACAACGGTGGAAAGGTGGGAGAAAGCTGGGAGAAGAATGCACGCGCGCCGCGCGCGTATGCCAGACGAAGCCTGAATCAAGCCCAAAAATTCAGCAATGCGAAGACCTCTGTTTTCAGGGAGCGTTGTGGCGAATAACGGAGAATTTACATTCCCGATGCGATGGCGCCCTGGCGCTGCTGCACACCATAAGAAAGTAAAGGTGTACCCCCATGAAGAATTCGCTGATTGCTCTGGCCCTGGCCGCTGCCCTGCCGTTCACCGCTTCGGCTGCTGAGAACCTGTCGTACAACTACGCTGAAGCCGATTACGCCAAGACCGACGTCGATGGCGTCAAGGCTGACGGCTGGGGCGTCAAGGGTTCCTACGGCTTCCTGCCGAACTTCCACGCGTTCGGTGAATACAGCCGTCAGGAAGTCGACCACACCAACATCAAGGTTGACCAGTGGAAGGTCGGTGCCGGCTACAACGTCGAAATCGCTCCGTCGACCGACTTCGTTGCCCGCGTTGCCTACCAGAAGTTCGATCGCAAGCACGGCCTGGACTTCAACGGCTACAGCGCTGAAGCCGGCATCCGCACCGCCTTCGGTGCCCACGCCGAGGTCTACGGCATGGTCGGCTACGAAGACTACGCCAAGAAGCACGGCGTCGACATCGACGGCCAGTGGTACGGCCGCCTGGGTGGTCAGGTCAAGCTGAACCAGAACTGGGGCCTGAACGGCGAGCTGAAGATGAACCGCCACGGCGACAAGGAATACACCGTCGGCCCGCGCTTCAGCTGGTAATTGCTTCCTCGGCGCGCCTGCGCGCTGAAGTTGCCTCGACAGGCCCGGCCCATGCCGGGCCTGTTGCGTTGTGGGGAGCCGGATCAACCTGCCGCACCGCACCGCATCCGGCATCTGCGCGGATGCGGATGAGCGGGCTTACTCGCCCTGGTACTGCTTCTCTTCCACCAAGGCCGAACCGGCCACGCGGTTGATCTCGTTCTTCACCTGCACGCGCTCGCCATTGGTGCCGTACACGCCCCGCGCCAGCTGGATGAATGCATCGTCGAACACCTGGGCCGCTTCCTTGTCGCGCAGCTGGTCCTGGATGTCCCACATGCGCTCGTTGATCGCCTTCAACTGCTGCTTCAGCGCGGCCAGTGCCGGTTGTGCCTGCAGCTGCTGCTGCAGCAACGGCAGCAGGCCGTCCAGCTCGGTGCGCACGTTGGCCAGCTTGGCGGCATCGTCGATGCGCTCGGCCTTGATCTCGAGAATGGTGATCTTGTCGATCAGCTCGCCGATCGATACCGGAGTCAGAATGGCGTCCACGCAGTTGGTCCCTTTGAACAAGGCGCCATGATACCGCGCCGGTGGTAACCGGCCCCGGGCTGCTGGATTTACGCCGAATTTGCGCCGCGGGCCCGGCAGCACCCTCGATCCGTTACGGCCAGCCCCCCGACACTGCCGTCCCGGCGGCCAGACCGCCTTCGACGAGGAAAACAGTGCAGTGAACAGCAAGGGGACAATGGCGGCGGTGGTGGCCGCGCTGGCAGGGCTGCTTGGCATCGGCAGCGCGCAGGCACAGGTGCAGATGAGCGGCAGCATGGCGTTGACCAGCGATTACGTATGGCGTGGCAGCTCGCAGAGCGATGGTGACCTGGTCGTACAGGCGGGCGCGAAGGTCTCGATCCCATCGGGCTGGTACGCCAGCGTGTGGGGTTCCAATGTCTCGTTCAAGCCGGACAATGGCGCACGCAGCGAGTTCGATCTGGTCGCAGGCTGGTCGGGCGCGCTGGCCACGGACTGGACGCTGGACGCCAACCTGACGCGCTACCTGTATCCGGGCACCGGCCGCGCGCTGGACTGGACCGAGCTCAACACCACGGTGGCCTGGAAGCAGCGTGCCTGGCTGCAGGTCGCGCACTCCAACGATGCGCTGGCCGGTGGCCATCGTGGTACCTATGCCCAGCTCGGTGTGCGTGTGCCGCTGCACGAGCGCTTCCGTCTGGAAGCGGCGGTGGGCCAGTACTGGTTGGCCACCGAACAGGGACCGGACTACCTGCATGGCCAGCTCAGTGCCATTGCCACGCTGACGCCGGCGTGGGAGCTGCGTGCCACCGTGCATGACACGGACAACGCAGCCAAGCGCCTGTTCCCCGGCAACGCCGGTGGCCGATGGGAGCTGGCGCTGCAGGGCAGCTTCTAATCGGCCATCGAAGCCTGGCGTGCACGCAGCGCGCCGGGCAGCCACAGCAGCAGCGCCAGCACGGCCACGGCAGCACCGGCCACGCAGACGCCGGTCCAGCCGAAGCGCTGGTAGACCTGCGCCGACAGCAGCGAACCCAACGAACCGCCGATGAAGTAGCCGGTCATGTAGCCGGCATTGAGGCGATTGCGTGCCGCCGGTTGCAGCGCATAGATCAGGTTCTGGTTGCTGACGTGCAGCAGCTGCGCGGCCAGGTCCAGCACCACCACGCCCACCAGCAGTGCCAACAGCGAGTGTGCGGACAGCCCCAGCGGCAGCCACGACAGCAGCAACAGCAGCAGTGCGATGGCGGTGGCGCGACCGGTCTGCCCGCGGTCGGACATGCGCCCGGCCAGGCCGGCGGCCAGCGTGCCGGCCGCACCCACCAGGCCGAACAGGCCGATGGTGGCGTCACTGTAGGCGTACGGCGGCTGTGCCAGCAGGAAGGCGAGCGGTGTCCAGAAGATCGCGAACATGGCGAAGCTGCAGGCGCCCAGCAGGGTGCGCTGGCGCAGCACCGGTTCCTGCACGAACAGCACGCCGATCGAGCGCAGCAGTGCGAAGTAGCCGAGGCCGGCGCTGTGGTGGAAACGCGGCAGGCCGCGCTGCAGCGCCAATGCGGTCAGTACCAGGGTGCCCGCAGCGATCGCGTACACCAGGCGCCAGTCGCCCAGGCTTGAAAGCAGGCCAGCGACGGTGCGCGCCAGCAGGATGCCCAGCAGCAGGCCACTCATCAGCGTGCCGACCACGCGACCACGATGCTCGGGCGCAGCCAATGTGGCCGCGAAGGGCACCAGCACCTGCGCCACCACCGAGAACAGGCCGGTGATCGCGGTACCCACCAGCAGCCAGGTGAGCGACGGTGCGCAGGCACTGATCACCAACCCGCCGGCCGACAGCAGGCTCATCACCACGATCAGGCGGCGGCGCTCGAACAGGTCACCCAGCGGCACCAGCAGGATCAGGCCGGCGGCATAGCTCAGCTGTGCGGCAGTGACCACCATGCCAACCTGGCCGAACGGCACACCGAAGGCATCGGCGATGGTGTGCAGCAGCGGCTGCGCATAGTAGTTGCTGGCCACGGCCACGCCGGTAGCCACCGACATCAGCAGCACCTGCCAGCGGTGCAGTGGGGGGAGGGAGGGGCTCACGCGGTCTTCCAGAGAAGCGGGGTGCACAGTGTCCGCCTGCTGCAGCGATGATGGAAATGAATCATCATCATCCATGTCATCTGGAAACGAGATAGCAGGGTGAACCTCAAGCAGCTCGAGTTTGCCGTCGCCCTGGCCGAAGAGGGCAATTTCACCCGTGCCGCAGAAGGTTGCCACGTGGTGCAGTCCGCACTCAGCCACCAGATCGCCGCACTGGAGCAGGAACTGGGTACGCCGCTGTTTGAACGCCTGCCGCGCCAGGTGCGGGCGACCGCCGCCGGTGAGGCCATGCTGGTGCATGCGCGGCAGGTCCTGGCCAGCCTGCGCCACCTCCGTGCCGACGTGGCGGCGGTGAGCGGCGAGGTGCGTGGGCTGCTGGCGATCGGGCAGATTTCCTCGCTGACCGGTATCGACGTTGTGGCGATGCTGGCCGCCTTCCAGCAGGCGCACCCGCAGGTGGAGTTCCAGCTGCGGGTGGACAAGAGCGAGGACCTGATCGCGCAGATACAGTCGCGGGCACTGGACGTGGCACTGGTGGGGTTGGCGCCCTCTGCGGCGCTGGACGGTGTCTGCCACAGGATGCTGCAGGAAGAAGACCTTGTGGCGGTGCTGGCCCCCTCGCATCGGCTGGCCCGGCGCAAACGGCTGCCTTTGACCGCGCTGCAGGATGAAGCGCTGGTCGACTTCCCGCGCGGTACCGGTGCACGTCGGCAGACCGACGATGCGTTCGCTGCCGCCGGCCTGCCGCACACGGTGCGCTTCGAGGTCAATCTGATGGAACTGGTCGAGCGCTTCGTCCGCCATGGGCTGGCGGTCGGCATCGTGCCGGCGTTGATCGCCGAAGGCTTTGAAGGTGTGGTGCGGATCCCGCTGCAGCCGACCCCGACCCGCCGCGTGCATCTGGCCTGGCAACGGCTGCCGACGCCCGCGGCACGGGCGTTCGTGGAGGCTGTGCTCAGCCGCGCAGGCGCAGGCTCAGGCCCTTGAGGAAGTTGCGCAGCATCTGGTCCAGGCAGCGCCGGTAGTTGGCATGGCCGGGCTGGCGGAACAGGGCGCCGACCTCCGACTTGGAGACATTGAAGCCAGCGCTGGCGAAGATCTCCATCAGGTCCACGTCGCGCAACTGGAATGCCACCCGCAGCTTCTTCAGCACCAGGTTGTTGTCGATGCGGGTTTCCACCGCGCGCTGCGGCTGGCTCTCGTCACGGCCACGCAGGTGCACGATCAGGCCATCCAGGAAGTGCGCCAGTGCACTGTCGCTCATCGCCTCGAAACCGGCTTCATCTTCGCGGCGCAGCCAGGCCTTCACCTGTTCGGCATCCACGGCGAAGGCCGGGTCGGCCATCTGGCACAGGGTCACCACGTGGTGGTCGCCCAGGTCCAGGGAGTAGCGCACGCTGCGCAGGACATCGTTGTTGATCATGGCCCATTGTACCGGTGGCCCTGCAGCTGGAGTCACATCCCTATGCGGAGCAGAGGGATCTGACCCCGGAACTGGCCGATCCGGCAACACAGCGGCCAACCGACGATGCCAGAATGGGGGTCTGGTTTCCCCTGGAGTTGCCTGATGACCCGCACTGTCCTGATTACCGGCGCCACGTCCGGCTTCGGCGCCGCCGCCGTCCACCGCTTCGCCCAGGCGGGCTGGAAGGTGATCGCCACCGGCCGCCGCGGCGAGCGCCTGCAGCCGCTGGTCGACCGCTACGGCAAGGACGTGGTGCACGCCGCCGTCTTCGACATCCGCGATGCGGTGGCGATGGAAGCGGCGCTGCTGGCACTGCCGCCGGCGTTCGGTGAGATCGACCTGCTGGTCAACAATGCGGGCCTCGCACAGGGTACGGCGCCGGCGCAGAGCGCGAAGCTGTCGGACTGGACCACGATGATCGACACCAACATCACCGCGCTGGTCACTCTGACCCACCGCCTGCTGCCGCAGCTGGTGGAGCGCAAGGGCGCGATCATCAACATTTCGTCGGTGGCGGGCGTCTACCCGTACCCGGGCGGCAACGCCTACGGTGGCACCAAGGCCTTCGTCAGCCAGTTCTCGCTGGGCCTGCGTTCGGACCTGCACGGTACCGGCGTGCGCGTGACCACGATCGAGCCGGGCATGGCCGAAACCGAGTTCACCGTGGTCCGCACCCACGGCGACCAGGCGGCGTCGGACAAGCTCTATACCGGCGCCAACCCGATGACCGCCGAGGACATCGCCGAGCAGATCTTCTGGGTGGCCACGCTGCCGCCGCACCTGAACATCAATCGCCTGGAACTGATGCCGGTCAGCCAGTCGTTTGCCGGCTTCCAGGTCGCTCGCGAAGGCTGACCAGTGCCGTGCGTCCTGTAGAGCCGAGCCCATGCTCGGCTTCGTCTGGATTCAGCCGAGCATGGCTCGGCTCTACAGAAACAAAAAAGCCGGGCATTGCCCGGCTTTTTTCCATTCAGACCCGATGGGTCACTGCGCCTTGATCGCCATCGCCTGCAGGCCGGTGCCATCCAGCTTCTGCTTGGCTTCGGACAGTTCGCCGGCGCTGCCATACGGCCCCATGCGCACGCGGTACACGGTCTTGCCGTTGATCTGCGCCGACTCCACGCGTGCCGCAAGTCCCATCATCGCCAGCTTGGCCTTGGTTGCTTCGGCATCGCCGGAGGCACCGAACGCGCCTGCCTGCAGGATGTAGCGTGCGTTGTCGGCGGCCGCCGGTGCGGCAGCGGCCGGGGTACCCGCCGTTGCCGGTGCGGTTTCCGCGCGCGCTGCCGGCGTGGCGGCGGCGGTGCTGGTCGAGGCCGGGGCGGTGCTGGCCGGCGGCGTTGCCGCGGCCGGGCGTTCACTCAGCGGTGCCGGCAGCGGACGGCTGGTGGCGGTCACCTGCGCGGTGCTGGATACGCTGGCGGTGGCCGCCGGTGCCGGTGCGGTGGTGGTCGCCGGCGGAACCGGCTTGCCTTCCAGCGCAGCCTGCGCGCGTGATGCTTCGGCCTTGGCCCGGCGCTGCTCTTCGGCACGTGCGCTGGCAGCCAGTTCGGCGTCGGACATCTCGACTTCCTTGCCCGGCAGCAGGGTGTAGAAGTCGTACTGGGTGGCGGCCGGCTTTTCCGGTTCGGCCGGCTTCGGCGTCGCCGGCTGCGCGGCCGGCTGGGTGCCGACATCGCTGTCGGCATCGGCGACCGGGGCCGGCTGCGCGTTCGGGTTCGGCTGCGGACCGGCGCGCAGGAAGCCATCGCCCTCGCCCTTGAACAGGTTCGGCGCCGCCAGGAACACCACGGCCGCGATCGCTACACCGGCCACCAGCCACACCCATCCGGGTGTGCCCTGGCTGCCGCTGTTGCGTCGTGCCTGGCTTTTGCCGCGTCGTGCTGCCATGTGTACTGCGTCTCCTGATGCTTACATTTTTTCCGGGGCGCTGACGCCCAGGAGTTCGAGGCCATTGGCCAGTACCTGGCGCGCCGCACAGGCCAGGGTCAGCTTGGCATTGCGGTCGGCGGCGTCATCCACCAGCACCGGCGTCCCGTGATACCACGTGTGGAACGCGTGCGCCAATTCACGCAGGTACTGCGCCACCAGATGCGGTTCCAGCGCCACGCCGGCCGCTTCCACCACTTCCGGATACCGCGAGATCTCGTTCATCAGCAGCAGCGAGGCGTCGTCGGCCAGGCGGCCGAGGTTGGCCAGGCCGTTGCCCTGTTCGTACACCAGGCCCTTCTCCTGTGCCTGGCGCAGCAGGCTGCAGACGCGGGCATGCGCGTACTGCACGTAGAACACCGGGTTGTCGTTGCTCTGCTGGCGGGCCAGGTCGATGTCGAAGGTCAGCTGCGAATCGGGCTTGCGCGCGATCAGGAACCAGCGGGTGGCATCGCGGCCGGCTTCCTCGATCAGGTCGCGCAGGGTGAAGTAGCTGCCGGCACGCTTGGACAGCTTCACTTCCTCGCCGCCGCGCATGACCGTGACCATCTGGTGCAGCACGTATTCCGGCCAGCCCTGCGGGATGCCCACTTCCATCGCCTGCAGGCCGGCGCGCACGCGGGCCAGCGAGCCGTGGTGGTCCGCACCCAGCTCGGTGATCGCGCGCTCGTAGCCACGCTGCCACTTGGACAGGTGGTAGGCCACGTCCGGCACGAAGTAGGTGAAGGTGCCGTCGGACTTGCGCATCACGCGGTCCTTGTCGTCACCGAAGTCGGTGCTGCGCAGCCACAGCGCGCCACCTTCTTCGTAGGTGTGGCCCGAGGCCTGCAGCTTGGCGACCGCTTCGGCAACCTTGCCGTCGGCGTACAGCGAGCTTTCCAGGAAGTAGATGTCGAAGTCGACGCCGAACGCGGCCAGGTCCAGGTTCTGCTCGTTGCGCAGGTAGGCCACGGCGAAGCGGCGGATCGCCTGCATGTCGTCCGGGTCCTTGGCGCCAACCACGGTGCTGCCTTCCAGGTCGACGCTGGCGCCGGCCATGTAGGCACGGGCGACGTCGGCGATGTATTCACCGCGGTAGCCGCCTTCCGGCCAGCCGTCCTGGTCCGGCGCGATGCCCTTGATCCGTGCCTGGGTGGACAGTGCCAGGTTCTCGATCTGAACGCCGGCGTCGTTGTAGTAGAACTCGCGCTTGGCGTTCCAGCCGTTGGCATCGAGCACGCGCGCCACGCAGTCGCCGATCGCCGCCGCGCGGCCATGGCCGACATGCAGCGGACCGGTCGGGTTGGCCGACACGTACTCCACGCCCACCGTGCGGCCATTGCCGGACAGGTTGCGGCCGTAGTCGTGGGCCTCCTTGATGACCGAAGCGGCTTCGCGCTGGTACGCGGCCGGGGCCAGGTGGAAGTTGATGAAGCCGGGGCCGGCGATCTCGACCTTGCTGACGTCCTCGCTGCGCGGCAGCGCCTCGACCAGCGCCTGTGCCAGTGCGCGCGGATTGCTGCGCGCGGCCTTGGCCAGCAGCATCGCGGCGTTGGTGGCGAAGTCGCCGTGGTCGCGGGTCTTCGGGCGCTCGACCACGAAGTCCGGCGGCAGGGAGTCGGCGGGCAGGGTGCCATTGGCGCGCAAGGCTTCGATGCCTTGGCTGATCAGGGCGCGGAGGAGATTTTTCACGAGGCCTGCTGTGAGAATGAGCGGCGGAATCGCCCATTTTAGCGCAGATGCCCGCGCCTACGCTGACCGGAACATGCCGGTAGGGGCGGCCGATGGCCCCTGCGGGGCCGCGCTCAACCGAACAGGCGGGGCTGGAGTTGGGCCAGCAGGCCTCGTTCAGCAAACGAAACGGGACGGCCCTCGCCGACCACGAAGTGGTCCAGCAGGCGCACGTCCACCATCGCCAGCGCCTGCTGCAGTTCGTCGGTGATGCGGGTATCGGCGCTGGAGGGTTCCGGGTCGCCGGACGGGTGGTTGTGGCTGAGAATCACCGCCGCCGCGTTGTGCAGCAGGGCGCGCCGCACCACTTCGCGGGGGTAGACCGGGGCCGCATTGATGGTGCCGTGGAACAGCTCTTCACAGGCGATCAGGCGGTGGCGATTGTCCAGGAACAGGGCCATGAAGACCTCGCGGGCCTGGCCACGCAGCCGGTGCTGCAGGTAGCGGCCGACCGCCGCGGGGTTGTTGCCTACCGCCTCGCCGTGCTCCAGCTCGGCCGCCAGATAGCGATGGGCCAGCTCCAGCCCGGCCGCCAGCGTGCAACTGCGCGCCGGGCCGAGCCCGGGCAGGCGGGCCAGTTCGGAGGCGGGGCGGTCGAGCAGCACCCGCAGCGGGCCGTGCGCCTGCAGCAGGTCGCGCGCGGTCTGCACGGCATCGCGGCCACCGAACCCGGAGCCGAGAAACAGCGCCAGCAGTTCGGCGTCGGAAAGTGCCGTGGGCCCGCGCGCGATCAACTTCTCGCGGGGGCGTTCCTGTTCGGGCCAGTCATGGATGGGCATGGCCCCATCATCGCCAGACTTTGCGGTGGCTCCCATCAGGGCACGCCGCGGACTGGGGTCGGAGGTCGCCTCAGCCGCGCCGGGTCTGCAGGTAGTCGAACAGCTCCTGGTTGGTCTGCAGGCCCAGCTTGCGCTTGGCTTCGGCTTTCTGCCGGCTGATCGTCTTCGGGCTGCGCCCACACCGTGCGGCCACGGCATTCACGCTGAGGCCGGCCGCCAGCAGGTCCAGCACTTCCTGCTCGCGCGCCGACAGCGGCGTCGGTTCGCGCGGGAACAGCAGATCGCGGGCCTGCAGATGGTGGCGCAGCTGCTGGGAGACGAACACCTGGCCGACAAGCGCTGCGTTCAGTGCCTGCGGCAGTTCGGAGAAATCGGCGCATTTGTCGACCAGGCCGCTGACGCCCTCGCGCAGCAGGCCATCGAGCAGCCCGGGATGGCGCGCGCCGGTCAGCACGACCACCGGAAGCCCGGGGTAGCGGGTGTGCAGCGCATCGATCAGTTCCGGGCCATCCGGGCCGGTGCCCGGCATCGACAGGTCGGTCAGCACGGCATCGCATGGGTGATGGTCGACCAGCTGCAGCAGCTCGGCGCCGTCACGGGCGCTGCCGACGATGTCCATCAGGTGGGTCTGCAGCACGATGCGGATGCCGTGCAGGACCACGGGATGGTCGTCGGCGATGATGATGCGTGGGTGCACGTGGCTCCTCGGAGATCGAACAGGCCACCCTGTGCGGCAGCCAAGGCCTGATTCTGCAAAAGCACTGGCCCGCAGAGGTATAGGAAAGGTCCGAAATCGATGCCGGCTGGATTCCCTGGCAACCTGGGCGGAATCCATCTGCTGATAGCCGCCCGCTATGTGCACCATGCACCGGGACATTACCGACCATCGGGTAAGCTAGCGCCCTCGTTTGCACAGGAATTCCAGGTGGCTGACTCCCCCAACGCTTCCCCCGCGCCGGCCCGCGCGCTGGAAGGTCAGAAACTGCTGTTGTGCGTCGGAGGCGGGATCGCGGCCTACAAGGCCCTGGAACTGGTGCGGCGCCTGCGCGACGCCGGTGCCCAGGTGCAGGTGGCGATGACCGCCGGTGCCCAGCAGTTCGTCACTCCGCTCAGCTTCCAGGCGCTGTCCGGGCAGCCCACCCGCACCACGTTGTGGGACAGTGCCGCCGAACAGGCCATGGGCCACATCGAGCTGGCGCGCTGGGCCGACCGCATCGTGGTCGCCCCGGGTACCGCCGATCTGCTGGCGCGGCTGGCCCAGGGCCACGCCGATGACCTGGTCAGCACCCTGTGCCTGGCCAGTACCGTGCCGCTGACGATCTGCCCGGCGATGAACCACCGCATGTGGCTGCATCCGGCCACCCAGGCCAACATCGCCCTGCTGCGCCAGCGCGGTGCGCAGGTGATCGGCCCGGTCGATGGTCCGCTGGCCGAGGGCGAATCCGGTCCCGGCCGTCTGGCCGAACCGGGCGACATCGTCGCCGCGCTGGCCGCCAATGGCAGTGCCGCAGCGGCGGTTGCCTCACCGGAAACCCGCGCGCTGCAGGGCCTGCGCCTGCTGATCAGCGCCGGCCCGACCTACGAAGACATCGATCCGGTGCGCTATGTCGGCAACCGCAGCAGCGGCAAGATGGGTTTCGCCCTGGCCGCGGCTGCCGCGACGATGGGCGCGCAGGTGGTGCTGGTCAGCGGCCCGGTGCAGCTGCCGACGCCGCCGGGCGTGCAGCGCGTGGACGTACGCTCGGCCGCGCAGATGCGTGATGCCGTGCTGAAGTCGCTGCCGGCCGACATCTATATCGGTGCCGCCGCGGTGTCCGACTACACCCCGCGCCAGGTGGCCGCGCAGAAGCTGAAGAAGACCGCCGACAGCCAGTCGCTGGTGATCGAGCTGGTACGCACGCCGGACATCCTGGCCGAAGTCGCCGCGCAGACGCAGTCGCTGAAGCTGGTGGTCGGCTTTGCCGCCGAGACCCACGACGTGGAGAAGTACGCACGCGGCAAGCTGGTCGACAAACGCCTGGACCTGGTGATCGCCAACCAGGTCGGCATCAGCGGCGGCGGTTTCGAGAGCGACAACAACGCCGCCACGGCCTTCTGGCAGGACGGTGAACAGGTATTCCCGGCCACCTCCAAGCGCGAGCTGGCCGAACAACTGCTGGCGCTGATCGCGCGGAGACTCCAGGCATGACCCAGGCTTTCACTTCCCAACCGCTGCAGGTCAAGCTGCTTGATCCGCGTTTCGGCGACAGCTGGCCGCTGCCCGCCTACGCCACCGAAGCCAGCGCCGGCATGGACCTGCGCGCCGCGCTGGATACCGCGCTGACCCTGCAGCCGGGCGACACCGCACTGGTGCCCAGCGGCCTGGCCATCCATATCGCCGATCCGCACCTGTGCGCGGTGATCCTGCCGCGTTCCGGGCTGGGCCACCGCCACGGCATCGTGCTCGGCAACGGCACCGGCCTGATCGACGCCGATTACCAGGGGCCGTTGCTGATCAGCGTCTGGAACCGTGGCCGCGAGGCCTTCACCATCGAGCCGGGCGATCGCATCGCGCAGCTGGTGGTCGTGCCGATTGCCCGCGTCAGCCTGCAGGTGGTGGATACTTTCACCGACAGCGTGCGGGGAACGGGTGGATTCGGCCATACCGGGGTGCGTTGACGGGGGACATTGATGAGCGGCATCGGGGAAGGGCAGCGGGAACGGTCGTTGGGACGCAGTGCGCCACTACTGGGGGTGCTGCTGGTCCTGCTTGCCGGCTGGTTCGGATGGAGCGCGGTGCAGCAATGGCGGCAGGAGGCCAATGGCCAGGCGCTGGAAGAAGCGCGTGACCAGGCCGTGCAGGGGCTGCAGGAGGCGGCTGCCGGCCAGCTGAAACAGTTGCAGCAGCAGTTGAAGAACGAACGCGTGCAGCAGGCACTGCAGGCCGGTGACGCCGCCGCGGCAGCGCTGGCCGTACGCGAGAGCTGGACCGGGGTGGAGCAGGTTGAAGTGCTGGGCGCCGATCTGGCCACGGCCTATGCCGACCCGGCCACCTTCGGCTATGCACGCCTGGCCCTGCTGGAAGAAGCGCTGGCCGAGGGCAAGCCAGGCCTGCGCGTGGTGCGCGATGCCGGTGGCAATCGTCTTGGTCTGGCGGCACCGGTGCAGCTGGGTAGCCTCGGCCCGGCAGTGCTCTACGTGCGCCAGCCATTGCTGCGGCTGACCTCGCCGCTGGACCAGGTGAGCGCCCCATCCACCGGTTTCCTCGGCCTGCGCCAGGGCACGCATGATCTCGTTGCCCAGGGCGACGCTGGCCTGGCCGAGAGCGCCGAAGCGCTGGCGCGCCCGGTTCCGGGCACACCGTTGCGGCTGGTGGCTGCCGTACCCAATGTCGAAGCCGGTCCACTGGGCCTGGGATCGCTGGCCAGTGCCATCGTCGCGCTGCTGCTGGCCTTTGTCGCCGTGTTGCTGGTGGTCGGTCGCGGCCGCCTGCCGAAGACCCTGCCGCTGCCGCGTCGCGCCTCTGCGGCCGAGGCCGATCATGGCCCAACCCTGAGCGAGAGCCTGCAGATGGCGCCGCCGCCGGTGGCCGCCACCAGCGCCGAGGAAAGTGCACCGCCGCCGCCACCGCCGGTCCCGGCCGGGGAACTGGCCGCCGGCATCTTCCGCGCCTATGACATCCGTGGCGTGGTCGGCAGCGAACTGACGCCGAAGACCGCCGCGCTGATCGGCCAGGCCATCGGTACCGCGGCGCTGGAACAGGGCCTGCGCGAGGTGGTGATCGGCCGTGATGGCCGCCTGTCCGGCCCGGAACTGGCTGCGGGATTGGCCGAGGGCCTGCGTCGCACCGGCTGCGCGGTGATCGACATCGGCCTGGCGCCGACGCCGGTGGTGTACTACGCCGCCTTCCACCTGCGCACCGGTACCTGCGTGGCGGTCACCGGCAGCCACAACCCGCCCGAGTACAACGGCTTCAAGGTGGTCATCGGCGGCGAGACGCTGTCCGGCGATGCCATCACCGATCTCTACCAGCGCATCGTCGAGGGTCGCCTGGTGCAGGCAGCCGAGCCGGGCGATTACCAGCAGCGCGATGTGGGTGCCGACTACATCCAGCGCATCGCTGATGACGTGCAGCTGGACCGCCCGTTGAAGGTCGTGGCCGATGCCGGCAACGGCGTTGCCGGTGCGCTCGCACCACAGCTGCTGGAAGCGATCGGCGCCGAAGTCATTCCGCTGTACTGCGATGTCGACGGTACCTTCCCCAATCATCATCCCGACCCGAGCGAACCGGCCAACCTGGAAGACCTGGTGCAGACGGTCAAGCGCTTCGGCGCCGACCTCGGCGTCGCCTTCGATGGCGATGGTGATCGACTGGGCGTGGTCACCGGCGAAGGCAGGATCATCTACGCCGACCGCCTGCTGATGCTGTTTGCCGCAGATGTGCTGATGCGCAACCCCGGCGCGATGGTGATCTACGACGTGAAATGCACCGGCAAGCTGTCCGACCATGTGCTGCGCAATGGTGGCAGCCCGTTGATGTGGAAGACCGGGCACTCGCTGATGAAGGCGAAGATGCGCGAGACCGATGCCGAGCTGGCCGGCGAGATGAGCGGCCACTTCTTCTTCAAGGAGCGTTGGTTCGGTTTCGACGACGGCCTGTATGCCGCTGCGCGACTGCTGGAAATCCTGGCACAGCGCGAGGAAACCCCGGACGAGGTGCTGGGCGAACTGCCGGAGATGGTGGCGACGCCGGAGTTGAAGGTACCGGTGGCCGAAGGCACGCCGCACGCGCTGGTGGCGATGCTGGTGGCGGCGGCGCAGTCGCCGGACAACCCGTACGTGGGCGGCAGGTTGTCGACCATCGACGGCCTGCGCGTGGACTTCCCTGATGGTTGGGGCCTGGTGCGTGCCTCCAATACGACGCCGGTGCTGGTGCTGCGCTTCGAGGGCAACGACGAGGCGGCACTGGAACGCATCCAGGCGCTGTTCCGCAGCCAGCTGCAGCCGGTGCTGGGCGACACCCCGCTGGGGTTCTGAGCTGGGCCGGGCTGCGCCCGGCACCCGCCGAATCAACAGCAACATCAACATCAAAAGCAAGCTATTCGCGGGATGGTGGGGCGGTGTCGGAGTGCGGGGACGCCGCAAGTACGTCCCTGTAAGCTCGGTCGCCGCTTGCTCGTGTGCGCTGTCCTGCGCACACGGCAAGACCGGGGTTGGGCGTCCTGCCCAACCCGCCCGAGGCATGCCTCGGGCCCATGCGGCTGACACCCCGCACTCCGACACCGCCCCACCCCTGGCAATTTCCTGGAGCTGTTGGTAGGTGTCGACCTTGGTCGACACAGTAGATCCACGCCATGCGTGGATGCTCTTCGATGGATATTCATCCACGCATGGTGGGTGCCGACCGTTGGTCGGCACGCTTTCACCCCTTGAACCGCAAACCCACGCCCGGTTCGGTGAACAGGTAGCGCGAATCCAGCGCCGAATCGCCCAGCTTGTGCCGCAGCTTGCCGACCAGGATGCGCAGGTAATGGGTGTCGTGCTGGTGGGTCGGGCCCCAGATTTCCTGCAGGATCTGCGGTTGGGTCACCACCCGCCCGGCATTGCGCAGCAGCAGTGACAGCAGCGCGTATTCCTTGCGGGTCAGCGCCACCGGCTCGCCACCGAGGGCGACTTCGCGACGCACCAGGTCCACGTGCAGATGGCCGTCGTCGAACACCGGCGGCGTGCCGTCGCTGGGCACGCTGCGCGTACGCAGCAGCGCGCGCACCCGGGCCATCAGTTCCTGCGTGCCGAACGGCTTGGTCACGTAGTCATTGGCACCGGTGTCCAGCGCCCGCACCTTCTCGGCTTCGCCCGCACGCACGGTCAGCATGATCACCGGCACCTGGCTCCACTGCCGCAGTTGCTCCAGCACCTCGTGGCCTTCCATGTCCGGCAGGCCGATGTCCAGGATCACCAGGTCCATGTCCTCGCTGGCGGCCAGCTGCAGGCCTTCCTGGCCGGTCGCCGCCTGCCGCACCTGGTAGCCCTGCGCGCGCAGGCTGATGTCCAGGAAACGGCGGATCTGGGTTTCATCGTCGATCACCAGCACGCGCGCGGCCGGCACGCTGGCATCAATCGGGGTCGGGCTCATCGTGGGAGGCTGGCTTGAGCAGGGGCAGGGTGATGCGGATCAGGGTACCGCGACCGTCGCGTCCGGGCAGCGCCTGCACGCTGCCGCCATGCGCACCGACCATGCCCTGGCAGATGGTCAGGCCCAGTCCGGTGCCGTGGCGGCCACGGTCACCGCGCTCGACGCTGTAGAACATGTCGAAGATGCGCGCGCGCTCGTCGTCGGGAATGCCGGGCCCGGCATCGATCACGTCGATGCGCAGCTGGCCGTCCAGCTCGCGCGCCTGCACCTGCACGGCGGCGTCGGGCGGCGAGAACTTGGCGGCGTTCTCCATCACGTTGAACACCGCCTGTTCGACCAGCGCGGGGTGCACCCAGATCGGTGCCAGCGTGGCTGGGATGTCCAGCTCCAGCCGCACCTTCGGCTGGTAGCGCTGCAGGCGCCGCGCCGCCGAGCCGATCAGTTCGTCCACGCCGATCCAGTCGCGATTGATCTTCAGTCCTTCGTGGCCGAGGCGGGTCATGTCCAGCAGGTTCTGGATGTAGCGGTCCAGCCGTTCGCCTTCGACCAGGATGGTGTCCAGCAGGGCGCGTCGATCTGTCGTATCCATCGCCGCGCCATAGCTGGCCAGGCTGTCGGCGGAGCCGATCATCGCCGCCAGCGGCGAGCGCAGGTCGTGCGACACCGAAGAGAGCAGGGCCGAGCGCAGCCGCTCGGTCTCGTTGCTGACGTGCGCCTGCTCCAGTTCGGCCACCAGCCGGGTGCGCAGCGCGGCCTGCGCGATGTCGTCGACCATCGCCTCGGCCAGCTGCCGCTGCTCGGGCAGCAGGCGCGCCTGCGCGCCGGGCAGGTACAGGCCGGCCACGCCGATGGCGCGGTCTTCGCCATCCAGCAGCGGCAGGAACCACCACTGCGCACCGGCCAGGGTATCGGTGAAGCGGCCGCTGGGCTGGCCATGGCGCAGGGCCCAGTCGGCCGCCGCCAGATCTGTATCGCCCGGCTGCGAACGGCCACCGGATGCCGTGTCGGCGCCGATCCGCAGCCACGAAGGAACGTCCATCGCCTGTTCCAGCGCCAGGCGCCCGGCCTGCGCCACTTCACCATTGCCGGCCGCGCTGGCCAGCTGCCGTCCCAGCTGCTGGCGCGCACGCGCATGGCGGTTGGCCGCACGCAGCGCGATCACCTGCATGCGCAGGCGCGAAGCCAGGCGCCCGGCCACCAGTGCCGCGGCCAGGAACAGGAACACGGTGATCACGCCCTGGCGGGCACCGATGGCGAAGGTGAAGCGGGGTGCGATGAACAGGAAGTTATAGGCGAGGAAACACAGGATCGCCGCCATCACCGCCACGCTCGCACGCGTGCGCGCCGCCACCAGCACCACTGCCACGATGAACACCATCGACAGGTCGGCCATGCCGACCCAGCGTTCGGCCAGCCACGCCACCGCGCAGGCCAGCGCGGTGGCGATCAGTGCCTGTACCGGCTCGTAGCTGATGCCGCGCATTGGCGGCAGCAGGCCCTCGCGGCGCGAGCGCGCGCGTGCCTGCGGGGTGCTGATGATGGTGATCTCGTAATGCGCGCCGCGCTGGATCAGCTGCTGGGTCAACGTTCGGTTGAACATCCGCGCCAGCGGACGTTCGCGGGTCCGCCCCAGCACCAGGGTCGACACGCCGTTGTGCGCGGCGTGGTCGAGCAGGGCGTCGGCGATGCTCGAGCCGTGCAACAGCTCGGCGTCGCCGCCCAGCCGCCGTGCCAGGGCGAACGCAGCATCGATCTCGCGCCGGGTCGCCTCGTCCTGGCGGCGGCCCTGTACGGTCACCACGGTCCACGGTGCGTCCCGGCGTTCGGCGATGCGTCGCGCCACGCGCACCAGATATTCACTCTGGCCGCCGCCGTCGATCGCCACCAGCACGCCGCGGCGCAGTGGCAGGTTGCTCTCGCCACGGGCAGCGCGTGCCTCGCGCAGGCTGCTGTCGACGCGGTCGGCGGCCTCCTGCATGGCCAGTTCGCGCAGCGCGGTCAGGTTCGCTGGCGAGAAGAACGCCTGCAGGGCCTGCGCGGCCTGTTCCGGCACATAGACCTTGCCCTGCTGCAGGCGCGCGATCAGCTCGCGCGGCGGCAGGTCAACCAGCACGATGTCGTGCAGGCGGTCGAGCACGACATCAGGCACGGTCTCGCTGACCCGCACGCCGGTGATGCGCATCACCACGTCATTGAGGCTTTCCAGATGCTGGATGTTGACCGTGGTCCAGACGTCGATGCCGGCGTCCAGCAGCTCCATCACATCCTGCCAGCGCCGCTCGTGGCGGCTGCCCGGTGCATTGCGATGGGCCAGTTCGTCCACCAGCACCAACGCAGGATGCCGTGCGAGCACGGCATCCAGGTCCATCTCCTGCAGGGCATGACCGTGATAGGCCAAGTCCTTCAGCGGCAGCTGCGGCAGCCCCACCAGCAGCGCCTGGGTATCGGCACGGCCATGGGTTTCCACCAGCCCGACCACCAGGTCGACGCCGCGGCGCAGCTGTTCCTGCGCGCGGGTCAGCATGGCGTAGGTCTTGCCCACGCCCGGCGCCGCGCCGAGGAACACGGTCAGCTTGCCGCCGGCTTCGCGTTGCAGGCCTTCGACCAGGGCATCGGCCTGGCGGGTACGCGCATCAGTCATGGGAGCCGCTGTCATGACCGCCATTGTGCGCGCAGCCGGTGCAGGCCGGCATCACGGTGCCTTGGCTGCATGGTCCAGCGCGAAGTTCAAGGCTACCACGTTCACCCGCGGCTGCCCGAACAGGCCCCACTGGCGGCCTGCGGTATGCGCCTGCACCAGCGCCTGTACGCGTTCCACTGGCAGGCCTCGCGCACGCGCCACGCGCGCCACCTGCAGCTGTGCGGCGGCCGGCGACAACTGCGGATCGAGACCGCCGCCGGACTGGGTGACCAGGTCGGCCGGAACCTGCGCCGGCGCGACACCTTCGCGTGCCGCCACCGCAGCGGTGCTGGCAGCGACGCGCTCGGCCAGCGCGGGGTTGCTGCGCGCCATGTTGGAACCGGCGGCCGCCATCGGATCGTAGTTGGCGGCCGACGGCCGTGCCTGGAAGTAGCCATCACCGGTGAACGGCTGCGCCAGCCATACCGAGCCGCGCACCTGGCCACTGTCATCGCGCAGCAGGCTGCCTTCGGCCTGTCCCGGGAATGCCAGGCCGGCAAAGCCGGTTGCAATGCCGGCGTAGACCGCACCGGCCAGCAGCAGGGTGGCCAGGCCCAGGCCGATCGCCGGACGCCAGCGGGCGTCATCCTGCAGGCTGGCCACGCGGGCCTCGGCCTTTGGTTCACGGGACAGGGAAGACGAAGTGGAAGCAGAACGGTTCATGCGCCGAATACCAGGACAAGAAGGAGGTCGATCAGCTTGATCGCCGCGAACGGCAGCAACACGCCGCCGAGGCCGTAGACCAGAATGTTCCGGCGCAGCAGCGCCGTCGCGGTGGCCGGGCGGAAGCGCACGCCACGCAGGGCGAGCGGGATCAGCGCGGGTATCACCAGGGCATTGAAGATCAGCGCCGCCAGCACCGCGTTGCGCGGGCTCGACAGCTGCATCACGTTCAGTGCGGCCATGGTCGGAACCGCAGCGGCAAACAGCGCCGGCAGGATCGCGAAGTACTTGGAGACGTCGTTGGCCAGCGAGAAGGTGGTCAATGCGCCGCGGGTGATCAGCTGCTGCTTGCCCACTTCCACCACCGCCAGCAGCTTGGCCGGGTCCGAATCGAGGTCGACCATGTTGCCGGCCTCCTTCGCCGCCTGCGTGCCGGAGTTCATTGCCAGGCCGATGTCGGCCTGGGCCAGCGCCGGCGCGTCGTTGGTGCCGTCGCCCACCATCGCCACCAGGCGGCCACCGGCCTGCTCCTGGCGGATGCGCGCCAACTTGTCTTCCGGTCGCGCCTCGGCGATGTAGTCGTCGACGCCGGCCTCGGCAGCGATGGCGGCGGCGGTCAGCGGGTTGTCACCGGTGATCATCACCGTGCGGATGCCCATCGCCCGCAGCTGCGCGAACTTCTCGCGCATGCCGTGCTTGACCACGTCCGACAGCTCGATCACGCCCAGCACGTGTCGCCCCTCGGCCACCACCAGCGGGGTGGCGCCGTTGCGTGCCACCTGCTCGACGCGACCTGCAAGTTCCGCAGGCACGTTGCCGCCCAGCGCCTGCACGTGGGCACGGATCGCATCGGCGGCGCCCTTGCGGATCTGCCGCCCATGTTCCAGGTCGACGCCGGACATGCGGGTCTGGGCAGTGAAGGCCAGGTAGTCGGCATGGTCCGGTTCGGCGGTGGCGCACCCCTGTTCGCGCGCCAGGCGCACGATCGACTTGCCTTCCGGAGTCGGGTCGGCCAGCGAGGACAACAGTGCCGCTTGACGCAGCTGGCTGGCGTCGATACCGGCCAACGGGTGGAAGTGGCTGGCCTGGCGGTCGCCGTAGGTGATGGTGCCGGTCTTGTCGAGCAGCAGCACGTCCACGTCACCCGCCACTTCCACCGCCTTGCCCGACTTGGCCAGCACGTTGGCGGCCAGCGCACGGTTCATGCCGGCGATGCCGATGGCCGGCAGCAGGCCGCCGATGGTGGTCGGGATCAGGCACACCAGCAGCGCGATCAGCAGCAGCGGATCGACCTGCACGCCTACCGCCGCGCCAATGGCCGGCAGCGTTGCCACCACCACCAGGAAGGTCAGCGTCATCGCCGCCAGCAGCAGGGTCAGCGCGATCTCGTTCGGGGTCTTCTGCCGGTTGGCACCTTCCACCAGCGCGATCATCCGGTCCAGGAAGCTGTGGCCCGGCTCGGCGGTCACCCGCACGATGATCTGGTCGGACAGCACCTTGGTGCCACCGATCACGCCGGAACGGTCGGTGCCAGCCTCGCGCAGCACCGGTGCCGATTCGCCGGTCACGGCCGCTTCGTTGATGGTCGCCAGGCCCTGCACGATCTCGCCGTCGGCCGGCACCAGTTCACCGGCACTGACGATCACATGGTCGCCCGGGCGCAGCTCGGCGGCCGGCAGCTGGGTTTCCGCGGCACCTGGCTGTGGCGCGGCCAGGCGGCGCGCCACCAGATCCTGGCGGGCGCGGCGCAGCGATGCGGCCTGGCCACGGCCACGTGCTTCGGCCACGGCTTCGGCGAAATTGCCGAACAGCACGGTCACCAGCAGGATCGCGGTCACCGCCAGGCCGAAGCCCAGCGGTGCATTGCCGGTCAGGGTGACGATCGCGGCAACGATCGTGCCGGCCATCACCACCGCCATCACCGGGCTGCGCACCAGATGCATCGGCGACAGCTTGCGCACCGCCTCGACCAGTGCACGGCGCAGGCCGGCCGCATCCAGCAGGGCAGGGCGCGGTGCGAGGGAACTACGGGTTGAACTTGCGTGGGTACTCATTGCGGTGTCCTCAGTGCAGTCCCAGGCTCAGGTGGTCGGCGATCGGGCCGAGTACCAGCGCCGGCATGAACTGCAGCACGGTCAGGATGACGATCACCGAGACCAGGGTCAGGGCGAAGGTCGGCGTTTCGATCTGCAGGCTGCCGGCAGACTCCGGTGCCTGGCGCTTGGCAGCCAGCTGTGCAGCCACCACCAGCGGGATGATCAGCAGCGGGAAGCGGCCCAGCAGCAGCACCAGCGAGCAGCTCAGGTTCCACCACAGCGTGGCGTCACCCAGCCCTTCGAAGCCCGAACCGTTGTTGGCATAGGCCGACACGTACTCGTAGAACACCTGGCTGATGCCATGGAAGCCAGGGTTGGACGTGCCGGCCAGACCGGGCACGGCCAGGGTGATGGCGGTGAACACCAGCAGGGTGATCGGCTGCAGCAGCACCAGCAGGGCCAACAGGCGTACCTGCGGCGTCTCCAGCTTGCGGCCGAACAGCTCCGGCGTACGCCCGGTCATCAGGCCGGCCAGGAACACGCCCAGCAGCAGGTAGACGATGAACTGCTGCAGGCCGCAGCCGATGCCGCCCCAGATCGCGCTGACCAGCATGTTGACCATCGCGATGCCGCCACTGAGCGGCGCCAGCGAATCGTGCATGCCATTGACCGAGCCGTTGGAGACCTGGGTGGTCACCGCCGCCCACAGCGCGGTGCCATCGGCGCCGAAGCGCACCTCCTTGCCTTCCATCAGCAGCGGCGTGGCGGCGCTGGCGCTATGGGCCTCGCTCCACACCATCGCGCCGGTGGACAGCAGCGACATGCCCAGCATGCAGCTGAACACCAGCGCGCCAAACCGGCGCCGGCCGGTGAACGCACCAATCATGAAGATCACCGCCATCGGCACCAGCAGGATGCCGACGATTTCCAGCGCGTTCGACAGCGGCGTCGGGTTTTCCAGCGGGAAGCTGCTGTTCGGGCCATACCAGCCGCCGCCGTTGGCGCCCAGCTGCTTGGCCGCGACCATCGCTGCGACCGGGCCCAGCGGCAGTTTCTGCTGGGCCATGCCGGCGCTGGCATCGATCGGCGCAGCCTGCGGCCCGCCGGCCATCGTCGAGGGCACGCCCTGGCTGGTCAGCACCAGCGTCCACACCAGGCACAGCGGCAGCAGGAAGCGCACGCACAGGCGCACCACGTCCACGTAGTAGTTGCCGACTGCGACCTGGCGGTCATCGCCGGTCCCGTTGGCCGCCGCAGCCTGCGGCGCACGCGAGAACAACGCGCGCAGCGTGGCCACCGCCAGCGCCAGGCCCATCATCGGCGTCACCACCTGCAGGCCGGTGATGCCGGTCATCTGCGAGAGGTAGGACAGCTGCGCCTGGCCCGAATAGTGCTGCTGGTTGGTGTTGGTCAGGAACGAGATCATCGTGTGCAGCGCGGTGTCCCAACGCATGTTCGGGATCTGGTCCGGGTTCAACGGCAACCAGGCCTGGGTCATGAACACCGCCTGGGTCAGGACCGCGACCACCACGTTGCTCAGCACGAAGGCCAGTACGTAGCCGCGCCAGGACATCGCGCGTGACGGATCGATGCCGAACACCTTGTACAACGGCTTTTCGATCCAGTTGAACAGCACGTCGACCTTCATCGGCGTGCCGCGCATCACGCGCGCCAGGTACAGGCCCAGCGGCCACGCCAGCAGCAGGCTGGCGGCAAGAATGACAAGCATCTCAGTCATGGCAGGCTCCGTTCAGAACGACTCGGGCCGCAGCACGACATAAAGAAGATAGGCGGCGGCGACCAGCACCAGCACGCCACACAACAACGACAGCCAGGGGGACATTGCAATAGCGTCCTGGTGGAACCCCTCCACCTCAGGCCGTCATCGTCGTCCTGCCGCCCATAAACGCACTACGCGCCGGACCGGGCCGACGCGTAAAAAGTGCATAAATTCCGTGGGCCAACCCGTAACCGGGCCCGGGGCCTAGGCTCCCCGGTAGATCCACGCCATGCGTGGATGGCGCACCGATCGGCCGAGGCCGCGCGACAACCCGCTTCTGTAAAGCCGAGCATGGGCTCGGCTCTACAGGTGAATCAAGGCGCCTGGCTCGCCGGCACCAGCCCCTTCAGCTCGCGATAGCGCTGCAGGGTGCTGTCGATCTCGGCCTTCAACGCCTGCTGCTGCTGCACGAGCCCGGCCTGCAGGCGCTGCTGCGCCTGCAGCTGCGCATGCCGCTTGCGGATCGCCTCGGCCTGCTTGTCGACCACCTTGCCGCCGGCCAGCTCTCGGTCTCCTGCCGCCGACAACAGCGCCACCAGCGATTCACGCAGGCTGGTGACGTTGTACTCGGCTGTCTTCAGGTTGTTGTCCAGCACTTCCTGGCGTTCGGCAAACACCCGGCGCAGCTCGGCCTCGCTGCCGTAGGTGGACAACATGGCCTGCTCGGTGCGCTGGCGGGTCTGCTCGGCCATCAGGTCCAGCTGTTGCTGCTGCGCAGCGGTGCTGGCAGCGGCACGTTCCTCGTCGGTCAACGCGCGCTGGACCTGCGCATTGCGCAGGCCCGTGCTCGCATTGAATTCCTCGCGGGCATGGTTGACCGCGTCGGCCGGCAGCGAATCGCTGCAGATCCGCTCCTTGCCCTCGTTCCAGCAGTACAGCTTCTTTTCCGCCTTGCCGCTGTCGCGCGACTGCGCCGGTACGGTGAACGGCACGGCCAGCAGCAGGCCGGCGAAGAGGACAGCAGGAACTCGGGACATGACCTTTCCCCTGGGTCGGTCAGCGGATCGAACGAACGCCGTACTGGGCCCGGTAGGCTTCCAGCGGCTGCCGGTAACCCACAAGTTCCGGGTTGCCGGAGGCGAAATCAAGCAGGTCGGCCAGCGACGCCACGGCGATCACCGGGATACCGGCTTCTTCGGCCACCGATTGCGCCGCCGAACGGCGGTCGGTCTCCGAAGCGATCTCCTGGCGGTCCAGCGCCACCACGATGCCGGCCGGGGTGCCACCGGCGGCGCGGATGATGCCCAGCGCTTCGCGGATCGCGGTACCGGCGGTGATCACGTCGTCGACGATCAGCACGCGCTTGCCCTGCATGTCGGCGCCGATCAGCTGTCCGCCTTCGCCGTGGTCCTTGGCTTCCTTGCGGTTGAACGACAGCGGCAGGTCGCGGCCACGCTGGGCCAGCTCACAGGCCATCGCGGTGGCCAGCGGGATGCCCTTGTAGGCCGGGCCGAACACCACGTCGTACTTGATCCCGCTGGCATCGATGGCATCGGCGTAGCAGGCGCCAAGCTGGGACAGCAGCGAGCCGGAGTCGAAGCGGCCGGCGTTGAAGAAATAGGGGCTCAGCCGGCCGGACTTGAGGGTGAACTGGCCGAAGCGCAGGGCATCGGCGGTCAGGGCCAGCTGCAGGAAACGGTGGCGGTGGTCGCTCATCAAAACTCGATTCATCTTCATTTGGAGCACAAATCCTAATCCAGCTGGGCGTTTCGCGCTCGTCCGGCCCCGTGTGAAGGCGTTCGCGGGCCCACCCGGCGGACTGCGCAGCCCCGCGGTCAACCGGTATGCTTGCCCGGTTTCCCGCCGCAGGTCTTCCGCATGCGCATCATCAGTTTCAACGCCAATGGCATCCGTTCCGCCGCGACCAAGGGCTTCCTCGACTGGTTCCGTGCCCAGGATGCCGACGTCCTGTGCATCCAGGAAACCAAGGCCCAGGAAGACCAGCTGACCGACCCGATGTTCCGCCCGGACGGCCACCACTGCTTCTACCGCGACGCCATCACCAAGAAGGGCTACAGCGGCGTGGCGATCTACAGCAAGCGCGAGCCGGACCAGGTCATCACCTCGCTGGGCTGGGCCCCGTTCGACGACGAAGGCCGCTACATCGAGGCACGCTACGGCAACCTCAGCGTGGTCTCCTTCTACATCCCGTCCGGCAGCTCGGGCGACCTGCGCCAGGGCTTCAAGTTCGAAGTGATGGAATGGCTGCGGCCGATCCTGGAGGAGTGGGCGCGCAGCGGCCGCGACTACGTGCTGTGCGGCGACTGGAACATCGTGCGTTCGGCGCTGGACATCAAGAACTGGAAGTCCAACCAGAAGAATTCCGGCTGCCTGCCGGAAGAGCGCGACTGGCTCAACGCCCTCTGCGCCGACCACGGCCAGGCCACCGATGTCGCCGCCGGCCGCGGCTGGGCCGATGCCTACCGCCTGCTCAACCCCACCGGCGAGGACTACACCTGGTGGAGCAACCGCGGTGCCGCCCGTGCCAACAACGTCGGTTGGCGCATCGACTACCAGTTCATCACCCCGGGCCTGCGTGACCGTCTGCGCAGCTGCTCGATCTACCGCGACGAGCGCTTCTCCGACCACGCCCCGTTCATCGTGGACTACGACCTGTGACCGAGGCGGCCACGCCGGTCAGCTACAAGGGCTGGGCAGGCATCAAGCGCGCCTTCGGTACGCCGTCGGCGCTGACCATGGCCATGCTTGGCTTCGGCAGCGGCCTGCCGTTCCTGCTGATCGCCTCGCAGACCCTGTCCACGCGCCTGCGTGATGTCGGCCTGGACCTGGGCAGCATCGGCCTGATCAGCCTGGCCAGCTTCTTCTACCTGCTGAAGTTCCTGTGGGCGCCGCTGCTGGACCGCTATGCGTTTCCGCTGCTGGGTGGGCTCGGCCGCCGTCGTTCGTGGCTGCTGGTATCGCAGGCGCTGGTGCTGGTCGGGCTGGTCGCGCTGGCCTTCGTGCGGCCCGAACAGGGCGTCTGGCCGCTGGTGGCATGGGTGCTGGTGGCCTCGTTCGCCGGTGCCACCCAGGATTCGGCAGTCGATGCGTACCGCATCGAGATCGCCCCGCAGACCGCACAGGCCGCGCTGGCGGCGACCTATACGCTGGGCTATCGGATCGGCCTGATCCTGGCCGGCGCCGGCGCGCTGTACCTCGCCCAGTTCGAAGGCTGGATCGTTGCCTATCTGGCGATGGCCGCGCTGATGCTGCTGCCGATCATCACCACCCTGGTGTGTGCCGAACCGGAGCGCCCGGCCACGGCCGTGCAGCGCCGTATCGATATCGCCGAAGCCTTCATCCAACCCATCTCCAGCTTCTTCAGCCGTAACGGCGTGGCGCTGGCCCTGGTACTGCTGGCCTTCGTCGGCCTGTTCAAGTTCCCCGATCAGGTGATCGGGGTGATGGCCGGTCCGTTCTACCTCGATTCGGGGTTCGACAAAGCCGACATCGCCACCGTCTCCAAGCTGTTCGGCGTGTGGATGGGCATCGGCGGCGCGTTCCTGGGCGGCATCGCGGTGGCCGCGTTCGGTTTCCGCCGCATGCTGCTGGTGGCCGCATTGGGCGTGGCGTTGTCCAACCTGGCCTTCCTGCTGATGGCGCACAACCCGGGCAAGCTGTGGGCGTTCTATGCCGCGCTCAGCGCCGACAACCTGTTCCAGGGCTTTGCCGGCACCGTGCTGGTGGCCTTCATGTCCTCGCTGACCGACCGCAACTTCACCGCTACCCAGTACGCGCTGCTGGTGTCGCTGGCCAACCTGCCGGGCAAGTTCGTTGGTGGTGTGTCGGGCTACATCGTGGAAGCCACGTCCTACAGCACGTTCTTCATCCTCAGCTCGATCACCGTGGTGCCGACCCTGCTGCTGCTGGCGTGGCTGTGGCCGCGCATCGCCGATCGCGGGCCACCGCCGGTCGCCTGATTGCCTGCCCGCCCGGTCTGCGGGATCATCGCCCGGACGCGCCGAGGGGGCGGTGCCTTGCGAACGGGGAAGTGAGCATGGCCGACGTTGTGCTGCGGGACCTGGACCCGCTGCTGCTGGAACGTATCAAACGCGTCGCGGTCGCCCGCGGCTGGACCCACGAACAGACCTGTGCCGCCTTGCTGGAGCAGGGCCTGTTCAGCAGTGAACTGGAAGTCCGCTCAGGCTTCGGCGATCCGGAAGTGGATGCCCTGTCCGATGCCATCGCCGCCCTGCAGGCCTTGCCCGCGGGGCAGGGCTTCGATTGATCTGATCGCCACTCGCCGGGCATGGCCCGGCGCTACCGGAACAATCGACGCATCTTCCGCCGGGCATGGCCCGGCGCTACCACAACAACGCCGCTTCGGTAGATCCACGCCATGCGTGGATGGCGCCACCTCACGCCAGATGGATCGCCCCCAGGATCCGCGGCCCCTGGGCCCCGGTCACGCTCGGCAGGTTGCCGGCCAGCCCGTCCATCGTCCGCTGCGCCAGCCATGCAAAGCCCATGGCCTCCACGTACTCCGGGTCCAGCCCGTGCACGGCACTGGATTCCACCTGCACGGCCGGCAGCCGCGCCGCCAGCCGCTTCATCAGCTGCCGGTTGTGCACACCGCCGCCACAGACCAGCAGGCGGCGGGTCTGCGGCTGCTGTGCCAGCAGCGCATCGGCCACCGTTGCCACGGTCAGCTCCAGCAGGGTCGCCTGCACGTCGGCCGCAGCGTACTGGCCTTCAGCCATGTGCGCCTCGGCCCAGGCCAGGTGGAACTGCTCACGGCCGGTGCTCTTCGGCGGCGGCAGGTCGAACCACGGCTCCGAGCGCCAGCCGGCCAGCAGGCTCTCGTCCACCGCGCCACTGGCGGCATATGCGCCGTCGGCATCGAAGGTTCGGCCGGTGTGGCGCTGGCACCAGGCATCCATCAGCGCATTGGCCGGGCCGGTATCGAAGCCACGCACCGCACCTTCGCGCGGAATCAGGGTCAGGTTGGCGATGCCGCCCAGGTTGAGCACCGCGCGGTCTTCGTCGGCCGTGCCCAGCATGGCCAGGTGGAAGGCCGGCATCAGTGGCGCACCATGGCCCCCGGCCGCCACGTCGCGGCGGCGGAAGTCGGACACCGTGGTGATCCCGGTCAACTCGGTGATGCGGTTGCCGTCGCCCAGCTGTACGGTGAAGGCGGGGTCGGCCAGCGGGCGGTGACGCACGGTCTGGCCGTGCGAGCCGATCGCGCGCACCTGGCTGCGGTCCACGCCAGCCTCGGCCAGCAGCTGGTTGGCGGCCCCGGCGAAGTTGATCGCGATCCGGGCGTCCAGCTCGCCCAGCTCCTCCAGCGAGTCCAGCGGGCCACCTTCGCCCAGCGCCACCAGCCGCGCACGCAGCACCGGCTCCCAGCGGGCGGTCAGGCCGTGCACGAAGCGGCATCCGCCGCCAGAGGGGAACTGCACCAGCGCAGCATCGATGCCGTCGGCGCTGGTGCCCGACATCAGGCCAAGGTACAGGGGAGCGTCAGCGTCGGCAGTCGTGTTCATGGCAGGCATAAAAAAAGGACGCGGCAAGCTTGTGCTGCCGCGTCCTTCTTCGTCAACGCAGGGGCTCAGCCGCGCTTGCGGCCGGTGCTGCTCTTGTCCTTGGCGCTGGCCACCTCGGGGGCAGCCTCGTCGCGGCTGGTCGGCGCGGGGCTGGCATCGGCGTAGATCAGCTTTTCCATGCCCTGGATGCGGGCCATCGCCGGCGCGGTCTGCGCGCGGAAGGCGACCAGCTCGGCGCCCTTCAACGGCTCCGGCGGCGGCATGGTCACGGTCAGCGGGTTGCGGTGCTCGCCGTTGACGCGGAATTCGTAGTGCAGGTGCGGGCCGGTGGCCAGGCCGGTCGAGCCGACATAACCGATCACCGTGCCCTGGGCCACGCGCTGGCCGGTCTTGATGTTCGCAAAGCGCGACATGTGCCCATACAGGGTGGTGTGGCCACGGCCGTGGTCGAGGATCACCACGTTGCCGTAACCGCGCTGCACGCCGGCGAACTGCACGCGGGCGTCGCCGGCGGCCATGATCGGGGTGCCGGTGCGCGCGGCGTAGTCCACGCCCTTGTGCATGCGCATCTTGCCCAGCACCGGGTGCTTGCGCGCACCGAAGGTCGAGCTCAGCCGTGCGAACGGGATCGGCATGCGGATGAAGCTCTTCTTCAGCGAACGGCCGTTGATGTCGTAGTACTCGGACTTGCCGTTGCGGTCGAAGCGGAAGCCGGAATAGGTCTTGCCACCGGTGGTGAACGTCGCCGCCAGAATCTTGCTGGTGTCCACCTTCTCGCCTTCGCGCCAGGTTTCGTCCATTACCACGCTGAAGCGGTCGCCCGGCTGCAGGTCCTTGGAGAAGTCGATGTCGTACTTGAAGATGTCGTCGGTCATCGTCGCGATCGCCGACGGCGACAGCCCGGCGCGGCGCGCGGCGGCGTACAGCGAACTGGTGATCTCGCCACTGGTGACCACCGTGCGCGTGGAGGTCTCGCGCTTGGTCACCTTCTCCTTGATGTCATCACCGGCCAGGCTCAGCTCCACCCGGTTGTCGGCATCGCGGTCGAAGCGGATGCTGCGCAGGTCACCGGACAGCGGCATGTCGAAGGCGATCTCGGCACCCGGGCGCAGCTTGGTCAGCGCCTCGCGCGCGCCTGGGTGGTCCAGTACCCGGTGCAGGGTGGTGGCCGGGATACCGGCCTTGTCGAACAGATCGCTCAGGGTCTGGCCGCGTTCCACGCGCAGCACCTGCCAGCTGTCACCGGGCACCTGCTGCTGGCGGGCCATGGCCAGCGGCGGCAACGGCAGTGCCAGGCTGGTATGGCTGTCGGCAAAGGGGGCGTCGATGGTGTGCGAGAAGCCCGGCACGATCGTCGCCACCAGGGCGCCGATGGTCGCGAACAGGCTGGCGTGCATCCAATGGCGCCGGGTCCAGCGCTCGTTGAAGGCGGCGGGAAGATGTTGCCTGAGCTTCCGATGCAGGGCGTTGTCGTGCAGGACGTGGAGGCGTTCCTGGAAGCGCTG
>NZ_CM151147.1:390000-392500 GCF_056481405.1 Stenotrophomonas sp. 89682_Sma
AGGCACAGACAGCCAGGAGGTTGGCTTAGAAGCAGCCACCCTTTAAAGAAAGCGTAATAGCTCACTGGTCGAGTCGGTCTGCGGGGAAGATTTAACGGGGCTAAGCACAGAACCGAAGCTTGGGGTGCATACTTTGTATGCGCGGTAGAGGAGCGTTCCGTAAGCCGTTGAAGGTGGATTGAGAAGTCTGCTGGAGGTATCGGAAGTGCGAATGCTGACATGAGTAACGATAATGCGGGTGAAAAACCCGCACGCCGAAAGCCCAAGGTTTCCTTGCGCAACGTTAATCGGCGCAGGGTGAGTCGGCCCCTAAGGCGAGGACGAAAGTCGTAGTCGATGGGAAGCAGGTTAATATTCCTGCACCTCGCGTAAGTGCGATGGAGGGACGGAGAAGGTTAGGTGTACCAGGCGTTGGTTGTCCTGGGGAAAGGCGGTAGGTTTGGATCTTTGGCAAATCCGGGATCCTTTAAGACCGAGCACCGAGACGAGCCTTTATGGCGAAGTCACTGATACCACGCTTCCAGGAAAAGCTCCTAAGCTTCAGCTTACGCAGACCGTACCGTAAACCGACACAGGTGGGTAGGATGAGAATTCTCAGGCGCTTGAGAGAACTCGGGTGAAGGAACTAGGCAACATGGCACCGTAACTTCGGGAGAAGGTGCACCTCTTTTTGGTGGCTCGTGCGAGCTATAGCTGAAGAGGGTCGCAGTAACCAGGCCGCTGCGACTGTTTATCAAAAACACAGCACTCTGCAAACACGAAAGTGGACGTATAGGGTGTGACGCCTGCCCGGTGCTGGAAGGTTAATTGATGGGGTCAGCCGCAAGGCGAAGCTCTTGATCGAAGCCCCAGTAAACGGCGGCCGTAACTATAACGGTCCTAAGGTAGCGAAATTCCTTGTCGGGTAAGTTCCGACCTGCACGAATGGCGTAACGACAGCGGCGCTGTCTCCACCCGAGACTCAGTGAAATTGAAATCGCTGTGAAGATGCAGCGTTCCCGTGGCAAGACGGAAAGACCCCGTGAACCTTTACTATAGCTTTACACTGAACGTTGAGTTCGTCTGTGTAGGATAGGTGGGAGGCTATGAAACTGTGGCGCTAGCTGCAGTGGAGCCATCCTTGAAATACCACCCTGTCGTGCTTGACGTTCTAACCTGGGCCCATTATCTGGGTCGGGGACCGTGTATGGTGGGTAGTTTGACTGGGGCGGTCTCCTCCTAAAGAGTAACGGAGGAGCTCGAAGGTACGCTCAGCGCGGTCGGACATCGCGCACTGTGTGCAAAGGCATAAGCGTGCTTGACTGCAAGATCGACGGATCAAGCAGGTAGGAAACTAGGACTTAGTGATCCGGTGGTTCTGTATGGAAGGGCCATCGCTCAACGGATAAAAGGTACTCCGGGGATAACAGGCTGATACCGCCCAAGAGTTCATATCGACGGCGGTGTTTGGCACCTCGATGTCGGCTCATCACATCCTGGGGCTGTAGTCGGTCCCAAGGGTATGGCTGTTCGCCATTTAAAGTGGTACGCGAGCTGGGTTCAGAACGTCGTGAGACAGTTCGGTCCCTATCTGCCATGGGCGTTGGAGATTTGAGAGGGGCTGCTCCTAGTACGAGAGGACCGGAGTGGACGAACCTCTGGTGTTCCGGTTGTCACGCCAGTGGCATTGCCGGGTAGCTATGTTCGGAAGCGATAACCGCTGAAAGCATCTAAGCGGGAAGCGCGCCTCAAGATGAGATCTCCCGGGGCACAAGCCCCCTGAAGGAACCATGTAGACTACGTGGTTGATAGGTCAGGTGTGTAAGTACAGCAATGTATTGAGCTAACTGATACTAATGATCCGTGCGGCTTGACCATATAACCTCAAGTTGCCTTGGCTTTACGACAGCGTCGTAAGAGCATCCAAGTGCACGCTACGTCACAAGAACTATGCGAGGCTGGCGCCTTGTCCCATCGGGACGAGTGCGACTCTCCAAAAGCCTCCCTGGTGAAATTAGCGCTGTGGAACCACCCGATCCCATCCCGAACTCGGAAGTGAAACGCAGCTGCGCCGATGGTAGTGTGGCTCAAGCCATGCGAGAGTAGGTCATCGCCAGGGTTTACACCCGAGAACCCCGCTGCATGCGCAGCGGGGTTTTCCTTTTTTTGCAGGCACCCGGTTTCGACCTGGACTTGCAGCAACAACTTCACGAAGAGCTTCAAGTTCCTCAAACAAGTTGTTGACAAAGCTGAAAGGCCTGCCATAATAGGCGGCTCGCAACGACGAAAGGCCCTCGGGCCCAACGACGAAGCAGCATCGGCAACAACGTCCACTCCGGTGAGGCGGCCTTGAAAAAAGGTGTTGACGAAGCGGAAAAGCCGGCTATAATGGGCGGCTCGCTACGAAGGAAACTTCGCAGCACACGGGAATGGCGCTGAGGCCACTTCCCCTGATCTTTGAAAGTATGCGCAGGTATCTTGTGAAGGCGCCTGCAGGAAGGATGATTGTCCATCTTGCAGA